>JBDRHA010000007.1:0-238659 GCA_043817235.1 Candidatus Shapirobacteria bacterium | reverse complement strand
AATATGCCCGGATGGTGGACTTGGTATACACGCGACACTTAAAATGTCGTGGTCTCTGACCATGTGGGTTCGAGTCCCACTCCGGGCACCAGAAGTTGACTTTCAGGAATTTTGCCGACCGATTCAGCCGCGCGAAGCGCGGCAGAGAACGGAAACACTGGCTCGCCGCGCAGAGCGCGGTTCGCCAAACGGAGGTTCGAGCCAAAGATTTCTTTGGCAGCAACCTTTTTCTCCAAAAGGTTGCTATCCCTTGCGATTTTGACGAGGTTTGTAGCGACTTTTATCCATTCTTTCATCGGTTCGAGCCAATCATTCTGCTTTTGTTCAATCCGCGCCATTTTCTCGTCCAGCGACTTCTTTTCCATAAGAAGTTTTGTTTTTTGTTCGCGATATATTTCGCGTTCAATATCCTGCTCCAAATAGCCGTCCAGAAGTCGCTGGAGTTTTACATTTATGGCGTGGATTTGACTTTGCGATTCAAGAACAAAAGCAGAAACGGATTGGGCGGATTTTTCTTTATCGGTTTCCGCCATTTCCAAAAGTTTTTCCGCCCAATCCGGACGCAAAGAAAATTTTTGAAGCAGAGAGGAAATTTGCTTGTCCAGTTCCTCTTGGCGAATACAGGGCTCGGAACATTTGATTGATTTATTCTTTTTCGTGCAGTGGTAATAAATGTAATCGTGGACATTTCCATTTTTCTGTTTTTTCACCCTGTATTCGCCAGTTATGGACATTCCGCAAATGCCACATTTCAGCAACCCGCAATAATCTTGCGGCTCACATTTGGTTTTATGGTGCGGTCTTCCTCTCTGCTTCAAAACCTCTTGGACTTTATCAAAAATTTTCTTTGCGATGATTGGCTCGTGTTTGCCTTCGTGCAATTCTTTGGAGTAGCGGAATAATCCAGTATAAAAAGGATTGGAAAGGATAAAAGTCGCCCTCGTCTTGTGGATTCTCTTTCCGCCGCGGGACATAATCCCGCGGTGCGCCAAAAAGTCGCTTACATCTTCTAGCCGAGCGTTGCCGGTGGCGTAAAACTCAAACGCCGCCTTGATAACTTTTGCTTTCTTGCGGTCAACAATAATAGATTTATTTCTTACATCGTTTATGTAGCCAATCGGCGCAACGCTCGGATATTCGCCTCGTCTCACTTTTTGGCGCAAACCCCGCTTCGTGTTTTCGGAAAGAGAATCCACATAGTATTTGCTTTGCCCAAAAGCGATACTCAACATAAATTTTCCTTGCGGCGTTGGTTCAAACCAAAATTGAGGAAATTTCAACGCCACAATACGCCCGCAATCAATCAAGTAAATTATTTGTCCACCATCAACAGAATTTCGCGCCAATCTATCGGGGTGCCAAGCCAAAATTCCGTCCGCCTCGCCCTTTTCAATTCGCTTTATCATTTCGCCAAATATCGGACGGCCCGGAATTTTGGCTGATTGTTTTTCAATAAAAGATTCAATAATGTTTAGATTGTTTTGCTTGGCAAAGGCGCGCAATTCTGCGATCTGGGCTTCAATAGATAAAACTTGTTTATCTTCAACATCTGTTGATTTGCGGGCGTAAAGAAAAAATTTGTTGTTCATAAATTTATGTTGTTAGTTTTTAATTGGGCAAAGCAAATACTTAAAATCGCAAGGGATAACGAACCTGCGCTTGGCGAGCCGCGCCGTGCGCGGCGAGCCAGTGTTTCCATACCTTTCCGCGCTTCGCGCGGCCGAATCGGTCGGCAAAATTCCTGAAAGTTTGATTGTGGTGGGCTTGACAGGACTCGAACCTGTGACCTTTCCGATGTGAACGGAATGCTCTAGCCGACTGAGCTACAAGCCCATATTTCTTAACAAATATATTTTTAATGCTCTAACCAACTGACCCGCCTGCCATCGCCTGACGGCTCAGGCGGGATGGCGGGCAGGGCTACAAGCCCTCCGAATTGGAGGACAAGCCCGCCTCATCGGCGAGGTAAACCCCAATTGACACATTATAACAAAGCCCTTACAATAAATGGATGGTTAAAAAGATATTTTTCTTTTTTGTTGATACGATTCAGTCTTTAGTTTTTGCCGCTTCTATCTTTATTCTCTTTTACCTATTTATTGCTCAGCCCAACCAGGTTAACGGCCATTCCATGATGCCCAATTTTCAGGATAAAGCCCTTCTTTTAACTGATAAAGTAACTTACCATTTCCGTCAACCTGAAAGGGGCGATGTGGTCGTCTTTAAAGCTCCCTCTTCCGAACCTTGCAGCGAAGACGAATGTGAATACATTAAAAGAGTGATTGGTTTACCCGGGGAAAATATCAGACTGTCTGACGGTAAAGTTTTCGTCAACGATATATTATTAATTGAAAATTACTTATCGCCGAATACCATAACCAATCCGGGAGCTTATTTTCCTGCCAATCAAGAAGTAGCTCTTCTCCAAAACAACTATGCGCTTTTTGGGGATAACCGCTCCAATTCCCGAGATTCACGCGAATTTGGGCCAATTGCTAAAACTGCTTTAGTAGGAAAAGCGTTTTTTGTTTACTGGCCAATTAACTATGCAGGCCTGGTGCCCGCTACTAGCTATTAAAAGAAATCTTTTGGGCAACACTCTCTAAAAACCTTCTTGTTTGGGCTATCCTGCCCCTAAGTTGAAGGCTTATGCTTCCCCTGGTTCGGGTATGAATAAAATCAACCTCCACGTCTAAAGGAGAAAGGCCTTCCTTTATTTTGCTCGTCAATTCATTCATCTCTTTTTTAGAAAGAACATGATTTAACTCTTCACCTTGTTCATCGCGACTGGCTTCCTTTGTTAAGCGGCTAATCTCTTCTGCCCTTCTTACTGACGCTTTTTCTTTCAGAACTGTCTTGTACGCCTCAATCATCGCTCTAGTGTCTTCTATTCCGCCTAAGGCCCGAGCATGACCTTCGGTAATCAGCCCTGAAAGCAGACCGTCTTTTAAGGCATCCGGTAAATCTAAAAGTCGAACACTATTTACTACGTAAGCAACGCTTTTGCCAATGTTTTCCGCAATATTTGCCCAAGTTAAGCCCATTTCGTCCCGAAGTCTTTTTAAAGCTCTACCCCGCTCTAAAGGGTTTAGCTCTTTGCGCTGGATATTTTCCACCAAGGCCATTTTCAGCATTTGGCGGGAATCTACCTCTTTAACTACTACCGGCACATGATCTAAGCCGAGCATTTTAGCCGCCTGCCAGCGTCGCTCCCCGGCAATTATCTGGTATCCGGCCGGCGTTTTAGCTACCAGCAAAGGCTCTAAAATTCCGTGCTCGCGAATTGAGTCTACCAGCTCACTAATTGAATCGCTGTTAATAGACCCCCTGGGCTGAAGCGGGTTAGGCTGAAGAAGGTTTGTTTCCAGTTCAATAACTGCTCCGGCAAGCATTCTCAAAGCACACTAACAATCTGCTTCCCCTGATTTTTTTTAAACTTAACAAGGCCATTTTTAGTCGCAAATAAAGTATAGTCTGAAGCTGTTTTTACCCCTGGTCCGGCAAAATATTTAGTCCCTCTTTGACGAATAATAATCTGGCCGGCTCTAATTTTCTGCCCGCCAAAAACCTTTACTCCCAGCCTTTTTCCTGCTCGCGTAGTCTTCTGGGTTGTTTTTCCAGCTGCTTTAGATTTTGCCATAGCTTATTTTGGTAATTTTTAATTTAGTTAGCGAAGGACGAAAACCCTTAAGTTTCCGATAACGAGATTTTGCTCTGTAGCGCCTAACATATATCTTTTCCCCTTTGACCTGATCAATGATTTCCGCCTCAACTTTAGCTGATTTTAAAAGAGGAGCTCCTAAAACAACTTTCTTTTTGTCTTGATTATCAAAAATAAGAAGAACTTTCTCAATTTCAATTTTGTCTCCTTTTTTTCCTGAATATTTATCCACCTCAATAGTCTGCGTTTCTTTTACTAAGTATTGGTGGCCCAAAAAATCAATTACTGCTTGCTTCATTGAACTAAATTATACCATAACTGCCTATTCTTTCATTATTAAACCTAAAGAAATAAAACTACTGATCAGTGACGATCCGCCATAAGAAAAAAAGGGCAAAGGCAAACCAGTAACCGGCAGCAGCCCCAGATTAATGCCCATGTTCACAAAAGTTTGAAACCAAAGATAGCTAACTAGGCCGGTTTTTAAAATTCGGGAAAATTCATCTTTTTCCTCAAAACTGATTCTTAAAAAGAATAAAAAAAGATATAAATAGAAAAAAATTAGAATTAAAGCCCCTAAAAAACCAAAGGATTCCCCTAGCGAAGAAAAAATAAAGTCTGTTTGTTTTTCAGGAAGAAAAAATAACCGCGTTTGGCTGCCTAAGCCCAGTCCTCGGCCAAAAAACTTTCCCGAGCCAAAAGCGGTTATTGCTTGCGCCAAATTATACCCGCCGCCCAAGGGGTCGGACTGAGGATGAAGAAAGCTTTCCAGTCGCCGAATTTGATAATCGGCCAAGAAAAACTTACCAAAAAGCAAAGACCCGGCAAAGAGCATGCTTAAAGCAATAAATATTTGCCTTTTTTTCACCCGGCTAAAAAAAAGCATCACTAAAGCCATAAAAACAAAAACCAGGGCAGTTCCCAAATTCGGCTCGCCCAGAAGCATTAAAACCGGCAGGCTGAACAGGCCAAAAAAAATTAATAATCTGCTTAGTTTGCTTAAATCTCCCAAGCTTAAAAACCCGGCCCAGGAAATAGCCATTAAAAATTTTGCGAACTCCGCCGGTTGAAAAGACTGCTCTCCAATAAAAAGCCAGCGACTGGAGCCCCTTATTAAGGCGCCAAAAATCAAAGGAAGCAGAAGTAAAACAATCCCAGCAATATAGCTTATTAACAATGCACTGCTCAAGGCGCTCAACGAAAACTTTAACTTAAAAATAATAAAAGCAAGAAATCCTCCTGCCGCCCAATAAATTAACTGGCGGGTAAAAAAGCGATTTTCAATGCTTCTTAAAATCAAAAGATTTAAAACAAATATAGCTAAAAAGGGAATAATTATTTTTGATCTGTTCATAAGCAGTAAAAAGGGTCAATATTAATTATTTCCTCGGCGCAAAAATGAAGGAATGTCCAGCTCGGTCTCAATTTCTACGCCTTCCGGCAAATCCATCTTCACCAGTCTATCCTTTTCCTCACTGTCAACTTTTTCCAAAATGCTTTGCGGCTTAGACTGCTTAATTAAACCGGTTAGGGTTTTTCTTTGCGGATCAAATCCCGTAGCAATTAAAGTTATTTTCAGCTGATCTTTAAGTTTTTCGTCAATAGCCGCGCCAAAAACTACATTAGCATCTGTCCCAATGCTTTCGGTAATCTTTTTGGCAATCTGCTCCACTTCCTTAATGCTCAAATCTAGGCCTCCGGTAATATTAAAAAGCACTCCGCGCGCTCCTTCTATTTGCGTATCCAGCAAAGGCGAAGAAATCGCCGCTTTAATCGCTTTTTCCACCCGGTCATCGCCACTGGCTATTCCTACCCCCATCACTGCTGTTCCGGCGTTTTGAATTACTGAACGCAAATCAGCAAAATCAATGTTAATTAAACCTGAAGTGGTAATCAATTCGGCAATTCCGGTTACTGACCGAGACAATACGTTATCGGCCATCCGAAAAGCATCTAAAAAACTTAAGTCTTCTTCCCCTAATTCTAATAATCTTTGGTTAGGAATAATTATTAACGCGTCAACCTCTTCTCTTAATTTAGCCAAGGCATCTTCAGCCACTACCATTCTCTTGGTGCCCTCAAATAAAAAGGGCTTTGTAACTACACCAATAGTAAGCGCTCCAAGCTCGTCTTTGGCAATTCGAGCGACAACCGGTGCCCCACCGCTGCAGCTTCCTCCACCCAAGCCGCCGGTAATAAAAACCATATCTGTTCCATCTAAAACCTCTTTAATTTTTTCCCGTGATTCCTCTGCCGCCTCCTGGCCAACTTGAGGGTTTCCTCCGGCTCCCAAACCCTTGGTTAACTTCTCTCCGATTTGAATTTTAATTTTAGCCTGGGAAACTAAAAGAGCCTGAGCATCGGTGTTAATTGAAACGAGGTCCACGCCATTTATTTCCTCCTGAGAGGCCATGAAATTTACGGTATTACCGCCGCCGCCGCCAACCCCAACAACTTTAATTTTGGCAACTTGAGCGGGCAAAGGTTTTATTAATCCCATTATTAATTTTACCAAACTCAAGCTATGGCAGCAATGGCTTTAAAGTCTCTCTGACTTTTTGAAAAATCCCGCCCAATTTAATCTGTGGAAGCTTGGGTAATCCAGGAAGACTTTTTTTAACCGCACTCCCAGAGCCTGTCTTTACCGCATAAGAAACAAGCCCAAGAGCAGAAGCAAAGCTGGGATCAGCTATTTCGTCAACCAAACCACTTACCGGCTTCGGAGAACCAATTCGCACCGGTAAGCCCAAAACCTGCTGGCAAGATTTCTTAATTTCCACCAAGTGCGCCCCGCCGCCGGTAAGAACTACTCCGGCGGGAGTAGTTCCACCAAAGCTGCTTTCTCTAATCTCTTCCTTAAGCAAAGAAAAAATTTCATCAAGTCTAGGGCGAATTATACCCTCAACTGTAGACAGCCGAGAAATCTTTCTTTCCTCTTCTTGAACAATGCCCGCCTTTCTCAAGCTAAACTCATCTTCATCTTTTTCTTTTTTTGTTTTTTTTGAAGTTTTTTTCTCTTTTAGCTCTTCTTTCTCCTTTTGATCTTTGCTCAGGTGTATTTTTAGCCTTTCCGCCTGCTCCAGAGAAAGGCGCAAGCCAATTGCCAAATCATTAGTTACATTGTCGGATCCGACCGGAAGAACCCGAATAAAACAGGGAAAGTTTTCCGTATAAATCGTTAAGCTAGTAACTGCCCCCCCAATGTCTACTAAAATTACCCCCAGCTCCTTTTCGGTTTCCGTTAAAATCGCCTCCCCGGTAGCCAGCCCGGAAAACACCAGGCTGTCTATGGTTAGGCCTACATCAGTAAGGCACCTGGTTAAATTTCTCATCGCCGGCAGCGAGGAAATTATAATATTGGTTTCCACTTCTAATCTCACTCCGGTCATCCCGGCCGGGTCCAGTATTCCCTCTTGGCCATCTACGGTAAAGTGGCGGGGAATAACATGCAGTATCTCTGATGTTCCCGGCAAAGAAATAGCCCGAGCCGCTTCAACCACCCGGTCAATGTCTGACTGATTAATTTCTCCTTTTGGATCTGCTACTGCCACCACGCCCGAAGAATTCAAAGAGGAAATATGCGGCGCACTTACCCCAGCTACCACCTCTTTAATTGACAAGCCCGCCATCCTCTCTGCTCCCTCTACTGAGCGGGTAACGCTTTCCGTCGCCTCTTCAATGTCCACGATCTGGCCCTTGCGTATTCCCCGCGCTCGCGAGCTAGATACGCCAATCACGTTTATTTGATCTTCCTCCAAAAAATACTGGCTAACAAGAGTAGTAATCTTAGTACTCCCGATATCAACAGAGCTGATTATTTTAGAACGAGACATATGGATTTAAAGTACGAAGGTCGATACTTTTAATCCCCTGACCCTCGCTGCTTATCATTTTAGACTTTTTAAGGATTAGTTGTAAAGAACTGATTTGCGAATTAGGGCTAATTTCAGAAGAAAAGATTACTTTGATACCGTTTTCTAAAACTGCTTCAAAGCCCATAGAATTATTATTCCAAGCAATTGAACTTTTTAAACCTATTCCCTGTTTGTTCAACTCTTTGCTCAAATTAAATCTAATAATTTCCTGGTCAGCCAAGGGGAAAGGAAGAAAGACATCTCTGGGCTTGATAATAAAATAGAATAGCCCTAAACTGAAAGTAAAAGCCAGCAGCAAGATCAGCTTCTTTTTCATAAAATATATTTTTCTCCCAGCAGAAGCAAGTCTTGCGCCCCGTTTTTTATTTTTACTTTTTTTAGTGCTCTCGCGTATTTGTTTTTATTAGTTAAAATCTGATTAATTTTTTTAATTAGGCTTCGGGCGCTAAGATTACTTTGATTAATCATTCCCCCCCCTCCCAAAGAAACAAACCACCGAGCGTTTTTTTTCTGCTCATCTTGATCGCTATTAGGAAGCGGAACCAGCAGTCCCGGCCTTTTTAGTTTAAGCAGTTCAAAAGTAATGTTCGCTCCGGCCCGGGAAATCACTAACTCTGCATTATTTAAAGCCCAAGCCTGCTCCTGGCCAGAAAGGAACGAATAAGGAAAATAATATTTATTTTTTTTAGCTAAAATCTGCAATGAAGGGTAGCTCATTTCGCCCGTCTGATGCAAGATTAAATATTTCTCGGAAATTTTTGACAAAATTTCGGTAATTACTTTATTAAGAGCAAGCGATCCGGCTTTGCCAGTGGTAACGTAAATCAGCAATTTCTTTTCTTTAGCCATAAGCTCTTTAACGGTTTCCAGTTTGCCCGGCTCATCTTTATTATTTAATGACTTTCTTAAGGGCAGGCCTGTATATACTGCTTTTCCACTAGGAAACCTGGATACCAGTTGAGGAAAAGCAACAGCCACTTTTCTAGAAAACCTGCTATTCAAACGAGTGGCTAAGCCAACTACCTGAGTTTGCTCGTGACTAACAATAGGAATTTTTAAAAGCCAGCCGCTAAAAACCACTGGAACTGATACATATCCGCCGAAGGCAAAAATAATTGCCGGTCTAATTTTACTTAACCAATAAAATGACTGAATTAAGCCAAGCGGAATCCTGAGCAAACCCAAGAAAGCGGCCCCATTTAGAGTTCTCGGCCAGCGGCCTGGTCTTAAAGCGATAAACTTTATCCCTTTTTGCCGCGAAACAACCTTATAATCAAAAGAATATACTTTATTGTTTTCAAAGCTATATTTTCGGCCAAAATAGTAAATTTGCCAATTGGGGTGCTTCTCTCTGATTAAATCACTCAAGCCTAAGCCTGTAGAGTGACCGCCAGTAATAATAACTTTTAACTGCATTGCCAAATATTAAAAATAATTCCTAAGCTAAACAAGCTTAACACAAGAGAAGAGCCTCCATAAGAAACAAAGGGGAAAGGCACTCCAGTTAGGGGCATAACAATAGCCACAGCCGATAAATTAACAAAGGCCTGAATCCCCAGCCAAGCAACAAAGCCAGAAACAAGGAGTTTGGCAAAATTATCGCTTGTTTTTTTTACAATCTGAAAACCGGAATACAATAAAAACATAAAAGATGTAATTACCACGCTTAAGCCGATCAGACCAAATTCCTCCCCGACAACAGCCATAATTGAATCAGTAGTTACATAGGGTAAATATTGGTACTTTGCCCAAGATTGGCCCATGCCTACTCCGGCCAATCCGCCCGAGCCAAGGGTTAAGACTAGCTGATAAGAATGATAAGATTTCCCCTGCGGGTCATAAAAAGGATCTGCCATTCCTTTAACCCTTGATAAGCGGTACGGAGAAATATAAATCAATAAAATCCCCAGAGCAATAAATATAAACGAAGGGATAATTATTTTTCTTAAGGGCACTCCGGCCAAAAACCAGAGAACCATCCCTGCCATTACCATAATCACACTTGTGCCAAAATCAGGCTCTAATAAAGTCAACCCTACCGGTAATAGTAAAACTAAAAACAACTGAAAAATGTCTATTTTTTTCTTTGCCAGTATAGCAGCCAAATAGGTAATTAGAGAAAATTTAACCAGCTCAGATGGCTGGAAAGTAAATTCTCCCAGACTCAACCAGCGGCGCGAGCCGCCGATTATTTGTCCAAAAGATGGGAGTAATACTAGAGCTAAGGGGATTAAAGATAGGGCAAAAAAGAAAAAAGCCAATTTTTCCCAAAAACGATAATTCAGCTTAGCACCAATCAAAAAAAGCACCCCCCCCACCCCCGCCCAAATTAATTGTCTTTTTAAAAAATAAAATTTGTCCCCAAAGGTTCTCTGCGCTTCTATTAAAGAAGCATCTCCTATAAGAAGCAGGCCAAAAAGCAAAAATAAGAAGGCGATAATAAAAAAAGCACTGCCCTTTTTGTCTTTAGCCATTTTTAAAAAAACTATTTCTAATCTCTAAGATTTTTCTTCTTATTTCTCCTTTTTGGCCAATAATGCTTTCTCTGGTGGAAACTCGGAAGCATTCGTCTTCGCACTTTATTTCCTTGCCCAAGCTCGGATAAAAAATATTATAATCCCCTCTTTTAGGAAAAGACGGGCAAAGCTTTGGCAGCTTTTGGGTTTTTAGCAATTCGGTTAATTTTAGTTTTCCCCCCCAAATATTGCGCTGAATTAACTCTGCGCCGGAAAAACTATGACCATTAGGATTAGTAATTATTTCTTCTTTTTCCTTTAAATCTAAAAAGGAAAGAACATGCCATTCCAGCAAAGAAACAAGATCTTGCTCTTTTTCTAAAAAGTGATAAAAAACAAACGATGAAGTGAAACGAGGATTGATCTCCAGCAAATACAGTTTACCTTCAGCAAATAAAAAATCTAAGCCAAAAAATCCCCGATATCCTTTTTTATAAAGTTCTGTGCCAACTTTTTTAGATAATAAATAAGCCTCTTTTTCCAACTGTTTGTTCTTTTCTTTTGTCCACACTCGCCCGCAGGAAGAAAAGGGGTTTTTGCTCAAAAAATTAAATCCATTGATCTGCCTAGCTAGAGGACTAACTAAAACAACGCCGTTTTTTAATACACAAGCATTATTAATCAATGTTGGACCCGAATAATACCGACTAATTTTTACTTCTGCTCCTTTTTTATCTCCCAGCTTAAGCCAATCTTTTTTGCTTTTTATCAAATAGGTGCTTTTCCCGGCCCAGCCATAGGAAGTTTGAGCAACAAAAGGCAATCCCCAAGCATTAGCTAAGCGAGAAAAGCCAAAAAGATCATACTGAATAATTTCCCCAGAAAAAACCGGCCAATTGAATTTACTGGCCTCTTTAAAAAAACTAGTTTTATTTTCTAAGCTTCGACTGATCCGAGAATTATTACCCAGTAGCTTCCAGCCTTTGTTATTGGCCATCCAGTCAATTTTAGGCGAGGGCTTAAAAAAAGCAATTGCGGGCTGCTCTCCTTCTGATTTTTTCTTGATAAACTGCCAAACTTTGGGGCAAGACAATAAATGACCTGTGTTTCTGGGAAAATTTTTTAATTTTTTTTCTTCTTTTTCCAAACAAAAAATATCAATTCCCTGCCGGCGCCATTCATCCAAAAAATCGTGCTCTTCTAGGCAGATTAAGTGAAAATTAGCTAAAAGCCCACTTTGGGCTAGGCTCACAAATCCCCAAGAATAAAAATAATCAACTCCCGCCCAAAAAATAGGCTGATTAATGGGCTGTAATCTTGTTTTACTCATATCTTTTCCCGGTAAGCAAGCATATTATTTTATCTTTTTTATTAATTAATCCCTGCCTTTGTGCTTTTTCCACCCCGGCAAAACAAAGGGCGCCCTCAGCTGAAGTCTGCACTCCTTTTTTCTTTAAATATGAATCCCATTTAATAATATCTTTATTTTGAATAACTAAGCCTGAGCCCTGATATCTTTTAACTAATTTTCTAATTTCTTCTTTTTGCGGAATAACTTTAGCGACTAAGGCTGAGGCAATTTTTCTTTTTTGAAAAGTATAATCCTGATCCCAAAAACTAGTTAAATAGGGATTGCTAGCTGGCGCAACCAGAAAAGGACGTAAAAAACAGCCGGCTTTTTCAAGCCCTTTCATTGCGCCCAAAAATGTTGTTCCGCTGCTTACCGGAAAGAAAATGCTCCCTTTGCCAATTTTCTTCTTCTTAATTTCCTGGGCCAATTCTTTGCCTAAATTTGAAAAACCCAAGTAAGCCCGAGGATCTAAAGACTGGCGCAAATTTAGGACATCATTTTTGCGGCAAAAGTTAAAACAATCCTTTATCGGATAATCTGTTATTTTTAAACTTATTGGCAAAGTCTTTAGTCTTTGTAGTTTAAGCTTTGGCGTTTTAGGGGAGACAAAAACAAAAATTTTTAAGCCAAAATATTTTGCCCAATAACCAAGGCTGATGCCAAAATTGCCGGAAGTGCTGGCTGCGACCTTTTTATAGCCTGTTTTTTTTGCCCAAGCCAGTTGCACCACAACCGCTCTATCTTTTACTGAACCGCTGGGATTGAAATCTTCTCTTTTTAAGAATATAGACTCAAAAGACTGCAGCGGTGTTGGGGTTAGTATTTGACTTTTGCTCATCAGTAGATTTATTATAACCATAAATGAAGGCAAAATGCCTAGACTGTCAAAAAGAAATAAAGCTAAAAGGAAAAACTATTGTAGGCGACATTATTGAGTGTCCATTTTGTGCTACAGAAATGGAAATTGTTAAGCTCGTGCCGCTTTGCCTAAGAATTATTGAAGAAGAGAAGTAAGCTTTTACATTCCCGCCAACCACAGTCCCGCTAAGGCGAAAATAATTCCTGCCAGCCAAGCCCGCATCACTATTTTTGGCTCTTCCCAGCCTCTTTTTTGGAGCCAAAGATGAAGCGGGGCAACAGGAAACAGACTTTTTTTACGGAATTTCTTAGACATAATCTGCAAAAAGCTGGTTCCTGCCTCAATAAGAAAAGGAGCGCCAATAACTAAAAAAGCAATGATCTTTCCCAAGAGTAAACCGACTACAGCCATTGTCGCACCAAAAGAAAGAGCTCCAACATCACCAAGCATTATCCGGGCCGGATAAACATTGAAATATAAAAAAGACAAGATGGCTCCGATCCACAAAGCGATAAACACTGATAACGGTGTGTCCAGCTGGCTAAAGGAAAGAATCCAAAAAGCAAAAAGAAAGATCATTAACAAACCGCAAGACAAGCCATCCAGGCCATCGGTAATATTAAAAGCGTTAGCAAAAAAAACAATCACTGCAGTCGCAAAAGGCAAATACCACCACCCCAGCTGAACAATGCCAAAAAAGGGTATATGAATAAAATCAATTTTTAAATTAAAAAATAACAAACTGCTAATAATTATCCCTAAAAATAGCTGAAGGATAAGCTTATGCATCATTCGCAAACCAAAAAAACCCTCTTTTTTAAACCCAAAGAATTTGCGAAGATCATCATAAAATCCCAATAAGGCAAAGGTCAGGAAAGTAAAAAAAAGAATATTTAACTCTTCGGCTAAAGGATACGCCGACTGGATATAAACGCCGGTAATTTTTAGTATAGGCAGCAAAAGTAAATATAAAAAAGTTACGGTAGCCAAAACAAGAATCCCTCCGCCTACCGGCGTTCCTGCTTTTTGATTATGAAACCGATCAAAAATTTTCGTTTTCCGGTTTAAAAAATCTTTTGTTTCCTGACGCTTCCGTCGGAAACCAAGCCGATAAAGTAAGTCAATGAAGGGGATTATCAAGACCGAATTGAATAGAAAAGAAAATAAAACCAGCCCTAAATAAAGAGTCATAAAAAAGTATAGCAGATAAGCAAGAAGGATAAAAGACTGCACCGTATCTATGTCATTGCGAGTCCCGATGTTTTAATCGGGACGTGGCAATCTTTGCTTGGGATTACTGGTTCCACGCGGGATTGCTTCGTCTCCGCCTCCTAGGCCGATCCTCGCAATGACAGAGACTAATTGCCAATATTAGACCTGCTGTAACCTGTTTTTAAATAAGGGCACTCAGGACATGGGTGATAAAGGTGGCAGGAAAGAACGCGGCAGCCGATTTTTTTTCCCTGAAAATACAGCAGCAGCCGCTCCATATGCTTCAAAAGCGAGCCCTTTAAATAAATAATATCCGCAGAATTTGGCTTTAGCTTTTCTAAAATTCCAGCGGCTTCCAGAATATCTTTTGCCCATACCAAATCTGTTTTTTTAGCTGTTTCTTTAAGCAGCGAACCAATGCCGATCACTTGATCAAATTGATAGCTAGCCAAAAGCTGACCTATTTTTTGGTGCTCAACCTTAGCATACTTTCCCAACTCGCCCATCTCGCCCAGGATGACAATTTTTCTTCCGCCTTTATTTACTTTTAATGAACCTAAAGTTTTTAAACCTAAAGACAGCGAAGCTGGGTTAGACCTCAGGTGGTCATCCAGTAAAAGCGAACCCCTCGGTCCCTTTTCTAAACTCAGCCGACCAGGCAAAGCTCGAATCTTTTGGGCTGCTTTTGCAAGATTTTTAATCGGAGTTTTTAAAACCTCCGACAAGCTAGCCGCAGCCAAAAAAGCGGCTATCCAGCCTTCGCCCCAAAACCGGCCTTTAATTTTTAAGCTGTGTTGTGAAGTAATAATTTTAAAGCTCGTTCCCTTGTGATCAATCTTAATATCTTCGGCGCGAACTAGGGCTAGATTACTTTTTATTCCATACCAAATTATTTTCTCAACTCCTCTTTCTTTCATAGTTTGCCGAACATGGCGATCATCAGCATTAGCAATTACCCAGCCTCCTTTTTTAATTACCGCATCTACTGCTTTCCCTTTTTCTTCTTTAATTCCAGAAAAAGAGCCTAATAGCTCTTTTTCGGCATGAACAGCCGTAATTCCAGTAAAAATTAATATATCCGGTGTTGCTAAGCTTAAATGAAAATCCATTTCTCGGCGGTGATCAATGCCCATCTCCAGTACTAAATAGTGATGCTTTGCTTTTAGTTTTAAGATAGTTAAAGGAAGATTATAAATAGTATCCAAGCTTAGATGAGTACTTAAAGTGGGAGAATCTAATTGAAGCATTTTATAAATTACTTGAGCTGTCGTTGTTTTACCATAACTACCTACCACTCCGATTATTTTTACTCGTGGCCCAAAAAACAGCTTAAGTTTCGCTTTGCGACGAGTCAGCAAGTGCCGGTAATTTTTGGGGAAACCGGCTTTGTAAAAAGATAGTTGTTTTTTAAAACTCAGCATTGTTAATCTTTTACCCTTAAAATATTACCACCTAAATTTTGAAGCCGGATATCCAGATTTTCATAGCCCCGAAAAACTTTTTCCGCCTCACAAATTACTGTTTTTCCTTGAGCAATTAAAGCGGCTAAGAGCAGGGCCGCCCCTGTCCGAATATCTCCGGCGCAAGCTTCCACTCCATGAAGGGCTGTGGGGCCTAGTATTTCCGCACCATGATAATATTCTTTTTGATCTGTATCCGGATTAAAATCATAATATTCGGCTGGATTTTCTATTACCGGATTAAAAAATCTAATTCTCGCTCCCATGTTTTTTAGATAATTTGCGGTTTGAAAACGGTTAGGATAAATACGCTCAATAATCGTACTCTTGCCCCGCGCTTGGGTCATCAGAGTAAACCAAAGAGACTGCCAATCGGTCATAAAACCCGGATGGGGCCGGGTCTCTATTTTTACTGATTTTAATTCTTTCTGGTATTCCACCCTCATTTCGTTTTTACCAAGCTCAACTTTTCCTCCTATTTCCAAAATCTTGTTAATAAAAGTATCCAAATCCCCTGGACGAACATTAAAAATGGAAACAGCCCCTTTTGTTCCCAAGGCCGCACAAGCAAAAGTCACCGCCTCATTTCGATCCGGCATGACTGAATAATCAACGCTCCCAAACTCTTTAACTCCCTGGCTAATAATTGTTCGCGGCTTTTTTCTTTTAATCTTCGCTCCCATTTTGTTTAAAAAATCAATTAAGTCATCTATTTCCGGCTCCAAAGCTGCGTTTTCTAAAACAGTTTCTCCTTGAGCAAAGGCAGAAAGCATGACCAGGGTGTCAGTGCCCGAATGAGTATTTTTAGCAAACCGATAAGTCGCTCCTTTTACTCCCTTTGGCGCTTTTACCATTAGCCAATCATGGTCAGCCTTAATTACTAGTCCCATTTTTCTCATTCCTTCCAAGTGCCGATCCAAGGGGCGCAAACCGATTTTATCGCCTCCAGGCCAAGGAACGCGTGCTTTGCCGAAACGATAGAGCAAGGCAGGAATATACAAACTGGAAGCCCGAGACTCCTTGCCCACCCCAAAAGGTATTTCTGCCTTGCTAAGTCGGCGAGGGTCAATTTTAACCGAGTGTTCGCTCTTAAACTCTATCTTTCCCCCCAGGTTTTTTATGATCGACGAGCTTATCTTTGTTTCCCCCGCCCTAGTGATATTGTTTAAAACGCTAGGAGCTTTGGCCATTAAAGAAGCAATCATTAATTTAAAACCAGAGTTTTTGGCTCCCCGGATAACTACATCTCCTTTTAGTGACTTTCCTCCCTGAACAATTAACTTCATATTTTTCTTTTTTTAAGCTTAGCAATAATTCCCCTTTTTATTCTCTCTGCTCTTTGGCCTCCCGAAGACATGATCGCCAAAACATCGCCCGATCGCACACTCTCTATCGCCTGATCAACAATCTCCTCTTCTAAAGGCAAATAGCGTGCATTTTTTTGAGTTAGTCTAATTTTTTCAATAATATCTCTACCTAAAACTCTTTCTTTTTTAGAAACCGCTCTTCGAAAACTTACCCGACTTACTAAAACTCGATTGGCCAGGTCAAACATTCCCGGATAGTCGTCAAGGCTAGAGCGATAAAGGAGCCCGGAATAATGAGGATCATAAATAACCACCAGCCTGCTATTGGGAAAATGATCTTTAAGGGCCAAAAGCGCAGCCTGAGCCCGAGGTCTTGATTGAGAAAAATCGTCAACAACTGTAACTCCGCTAAAAGTCCCAAGAATTTCCAATCGTCTTTTTATTCCTCTAAAACTTTTCAGAGCTTTTTGAACATGCTTTTTGTCAGCTCCAAGTGCCATCCCCAAGCTAGCGGCTGACAAAGCATTTTCAATATTATGTTTTCCTAAAAGATTTAACGCTAGGGCTACTTGCAAACCTTGTTTATTTTTTAAAACAAACCTGCTTCCCGTTTTATCAAGACTAATATTTTCTGTCCACCAATCAACTCCTTTTCTCTTTTTTAGATTATAAAAAATTATTTTTCCTGTAAAGTTTTTTAAAACTTCACTTAAGTTCTCTCCAGATTTATTGGCTAAAATAAAACCGCGGAAAGGAACCAGAGAAATCAATTTTTTAAAAGCATCTAAGTAATCTTTTTCTTTTTTATAAACATCCTGATGCTCCCAGCGAGCAGCCGTTAACAATAAATATTTCGGCCGGTAATAAAGAAATTTTGGCTTATAATTAAAATCCGAAGCTAAATACTCATCTCCTTCTACAATAGACCAATTCGAATCCGTAATTCGAAGAGGATCTTGGGAATTTTTAGCTATTCCACCAAACATATGGCTGGGATTAAAACCCGCTTTTTTCAGAATAGCACTAACCATAGCCGTTGTAGTTGTTTTTCCATAAGTGCCGGCAACCACAATAGAGTTTTGCTTAATAAGAATTTTTTGCAAGGCTCCTGCCTGAGAAATAATTTTTAATCCCAGCTTTCGCGCCTTATCTAGTTCAATATTAGGCTTGCCGCCATTGCCCATACTGGAAAAGACTGAACCTCCGGTAACTACTAAATCTAAACTCTTGCTTATATTGCTTAAATTAAATCCCCGCGTGTAAGAAATATTGTTTTTTTCTAAATAGGTAGTCAGAGGCGGATATATTTTTTTTTGATCTGAGCCAGTTACTTTCCAGCCCATTGCTTTAAAAGCACCAGCCAAGGGGCCAGTAAGTTGGCCGGCAACGCCGATAATGTGAACTTTTTTCATTATTTAAGCTTAAAACTAATTCCTTTACTACTTAATATTTCTTCTATATTAGCTGTTTTGGTAAATTCTTTTAAGTAGGCTTTTTCTCTTAATAAATAATTCTCACTTGTTCTTTGACCTAGATATTTCCACTCTTTGTCGTTCAAACTCCACTCAAAACCATTAAAAAATTCTAAACTGTTAAAATTCCACTTATAACGACCCTTGTCATAGCATGTTCCTAAATAATTATAATTCTTGCCTTCTTTTTTTGCCCATAAACTAGCTTCGATTAGCATTCTCATCCCCAAATTCTTACCCGCTTTGTTCGCATCATAAAAAACATGTCCTGTATGGGCCAGCTTGGAATTTTGGAAAATTATCTGAAAGCCAATTTCTTCATCGTCCTTTTTCCAAACAAAAATATAATTAAAATATTGGCCGCCAAAAAGATATTTTAAGCTTTTAGTAGATATTCTCCATCTGCAAGTCCTGGCCCAATCTTTGCAAAGTTTCTGCACTCGAGGTTGATAATCAAAATTTGCTAATTTCTCTATCTTAAAATTAAAATCACCTGTCTTTTTAATAGCCCTCCTGTTTTCTGAAGAAAGAGAAAAATTTTTTAAATCAACTCTGCAGCTTCGGCTAAGGTAAAAAAGATTACTTTTATTTCTAAAAGGTAAAAATCCGCTCTCGTAAATTTTAGCCAGATCATCATCTTTTTCTTTTAACAGCCAAACCTGGTAAGGAAAATAATAGCTTTTGTAATCATGCGCAGTTTCGGAAAAAAAGAATTTCATCTTTTTCTCCTTCCTTTTAAAGCTACTTCTACTGCCTCATGCTCGGACCAGAGGTACTCGGTTTTTCGAAAAGACATGGACCTTTCATGGCCTTTTCCACAACAAACAACATAGTCACCTTTATTCGCTAAATATCTAATAGCTAAATTGATCGCTTCCTGCCGATTTTTTTCGATTAAATAACCTTTCCTTTGAACAAGTCGTCCTCTTTTTGTTTTTTTCTTGCTTAATCTTCGCCACCCTATTTTAGCCGCCCCTTTAGCAATTTGTCTAATAATCAGCTCAAGATCTTCACTTCGAGGATCCTCACTAGTAAAAACTGCATAATCGGCTATCTTAGCGCAAAATTCTCCCAAAAGCGGCCTTTTAGACTGATCTCTTAAGCCCGCTGCGCCCAGAACAACAATAAGTCTTTTGTTTTTAGGCATTATGCTTTTGAATGTACTCAGAGCATTTTTTAGGCCATTCGGGGTATGAGCAAAGTCAATATACACTTTTATTTTTTTCCGATTGGAGATTTTCTCCATTCTGCCAATTACCCCCGGAAAATTAGGTAAACTTTTAAGCATCTTTGCCGGCTCCTGCCCTAAAGTAAGCAGAGCAGACACTGCCGCCAAAACATTACTAACATTAAATTTCCCCAAAAGGTTAGTTTGAACCGGATAACGACCCTGATGCTTTCCTTTTTTGATTACCAAAATAAAGCTAATCCCTCTTGATTTCTGACAAATGCTTACTGCTTGAATATCTGCCTGCTTCCCAATCCCATAACTCAAGGTCGGTTTTTTGAAATTCTTTTTAACATATTCCCAAGACTGATCATCGCTGTTTGCTACCAATTTATCACTCGCTGCCAAAAGGTTCATTTTTGCTTTCAGATAATTCTGAAAATTTTTATGGTAATCTAAGTGCTCGGGAGTAATATTTGTAAGCACTCCAATTTTAAATCGGCAGCCCCAAAGCCGGAACTGATCCCAGGCATGGGAAGTAGTTTCCAAAACAGCGTATTCTATTTTTTTATTAACCATTTTGGCTAAAAATCGTTGAAGCTTATATGGAGAAGGAGTAGTAACATGAAACCCGGTAGATATTTCCTCGTCCCCTATTTTTGCCAAAACGCTGGTTACCAAGCCAGTGCGATAGCCATTTTTCCCCAAAAGATGATGAATTAGGTAGCTAGTAGAAGTTTTTCCGTCTGTGCCTGTAACTCCAATTAAAAAAAGCCTTTTGGAAGGAAATCCAAAACGGATGTTGGCCGCGACCGCCCCAGGCAAGTGCTTTAAATAGTTTTTAGCTTTTTGAGGAAAAAGATTGCTTGCTAACATTATTATATTATACCTAATCGTCGGGTGAAATTCCCCAATAGTTAATCAATCTCTGGGCAATGGCAAACCATAAGGGTGCAGCTGTTTCCGAACCCCAAGGAGAGCTTTTAGGCTCTTGCAGGGAAACAAGCATCAGAAATTTAGGTCTATCTACCGGCACAAAGCCAATAAAAGAAGCAATTGTTTTTTCCTGATCATAATGACCCCGGACGGGAATTTGAGCAGTACCCGTTTTTCCAGCAATTGTATAGTTGGGAAGTTTTGTCCACTTAGCCTCACCCGCCTCTACTGCCATTATAAGCATTTTTTTAACAGCATCCACCGTTTCTTGACTAAAAATAGGGAAGGATGCACTTTGGGTGGGTATTGTTTTTTCCTCCTCTTTGACTTCCTTTACTACCCGGGGCTTTACCCAATAACCACCGTTGGCCAAAGGAGAAAAAGCTGTAATCATCTGAATCGGAGTTAAGGCAATCCCTTGGCCAAAGGATGCAGTAGCTACATCAATAGGGTACCACTCCCGCCCCTCTTTTAAAGCGATAGCCGCCTCCTCCTCCAAGTCAATACCGGTTTTTTTTCCTAAATTAAGCTTATTTAAATAATTAGTTAACCCCTCCTCTCCTAAGCTTTGCCCAATCCAAACCATTCCTACATTATCTGAGTGCTCAATTATTTCGCTCGGTGTGCTCTCCGGATAATATTTATCATTCCAGGTCGCTATTTGGTAATCAGTAACTTGAACCGGTCCAGAGCAAATTGGGCAGTGGTCTTCCACCTTAATGACCCCTTCCTCTAAGGCAGCCGCCACCACTAAGGGTTTAAAAATTGATCCGGGCTCAAAATGAGAAGCTACTACCGAATTGGGAAATAACTCTTGATTAAAATCAAAATAAGCAGCCGGGTCATAAGAAGGATAGGAAGTCATTCCCAGCACCCCGCCAGAATAAGGATCAATAACCACTACCCATCCCGAAACTGCTCCGTATTTTTCTATTCCTTTTTTCAGCTCCTCTTCAACGCTAAACTGTACCGCCCGATCTAAAAACAACACTAAATCGCGGCCCTTTTCTTCTGTTTTGGCCGTAAAAACATCTTGAATCTTATTCCACCAACCCTGCCTTTCCTTTACCAGCCGAACTTGACCTTGCATCTGCCGATCATAATATCCCTCTAGTCCAAAGTAGCCTTTTGGCTGGCCGGCCGCATCCCGTCCCAAAAAACCAAGCAAATGTGCAGAAGAAGAAGCTTCCGGATAAAAACGAGCCGTGTCTTCCTGCAAAAATAAACCCTCAATTCCTAAGTTTTCTATTTCGTCAGCTTGCTGCTTAGTTAAATTTTTTTTGATCAAAACCCAGCTTTGGTCGTTTTTCTCCAATCGGGCAGAGGCAGTCGCCAAGCCACCCAACTTATCTTCCAAACGATCCAAAAGATCTTTTTCCGGTAAATTCAAGGTCGGCCGCCACAGGTAAATATCAAAACGCTTTTCGTTTAAAGCCAGGGGCGCCAGATCTTGGGCATATATTTCCCCTCGAGGGCTAACCTGAGAAGATACTTGAACTCCTTGCCTTGTTTCTGCTTGGGCCAGACTATCTCCCAAAATCACCTGCCAGTAAAAAAACCTCAGCCAGATAACTGCTGCCCAAATCAGGAAAGAAATAAAAAGAATTGTTACTCTTCTTGTAGACATCAACTCTAAGCTGCTATTTAATCCTTGGCCGCGGTTACTTGGCTTGTAGATAAAACCACTGCAGGCGGTTCTTTAACTAAACCCAAGCCCTGCGCCCTTTGCCGCACAGATAGCAAAGAAGAATACTGGGCAATTTCTTTATCCAATCTTTCTTGCTCCTGTTTTAAAACCCCAGCTTCCTGCTCTATCTGGTTCATCGCTAGTTTTTTGTCAGTCAGCGAACAATGCAAGGTCAGCCAGCAGACGGACTGGATTATTAAAAAAAGAATGATGTAAATCTTGTTTTTTATTCTCATTTTTTCCCAAAGGCCCTTAAGACCGCACTGCGAGCCATGTAATTTTCCTTGACTTCTTTTGGATCTGGAAAAATCGGTTTTTTGGTCAAAACTTCACCTCTTTTTTCTTTTTCCCATTTTTTAAAAGTATTTTTTACAATTCTGTCCTCGCCGGAGTGAAAACTAATAACAACTATTCTTCCTTTCGGCTTGAGGATTTCCAAAGCCTGGGCTAATCCCATTTTTAAATTAAGCAGCTCGTTATTTACCCAAATCCTTAAAGCCAAAAAGGTTCTTGTCGCAGGCTGGGTTCGCAATTTTTTTTGGCTATATCGGTGATATACTTCTTTTACCAGCCTAGCCAGCTCTACTCCTGTTAGTTTTCCTTTTTTCCTAATAAAAATAATTTCTCTGGCAATTTCTTTCGCCAGCGGCTCCTGGCCATACAAGCGCAAGACCTCAGCTAGCTCCTCTTCAGAAACGCCCTTTAAAAGATCCCAAGCCCCTGGCCCTGATTTTGAAATTCGCATATCTAAAACACTGTCATCCTGAAAAGAAAATCCCCTATTGGCCTGCTTATAGTGAAAATTACTTAAGCCCAAATCAAAAAGAATACCAGCGGGAAAGGGCAGTTTGTGCTTTTTCACTATTTGGCTAAGATTAGAAAAATTCGTTTGATAAAGCTTCCAGGGCCCATTAGGGCAGGCCTTTTTTAAACGAGCCCTGGCATGGCTCAACATTTCTTGGTCAAGATCTAGGCCGATAAGCTTTCCACCTTTTTTTAGAATTTCTTCTCCGTGGCCTGCGCCACCGATAGTCGCATCTATAAATACCTCTTCCTTCTTAACCTTAAGAACTTCAACCGCTTTTTTTAAAAGCACAGGCCGGTGAATTTTTTCACCATCCTTCACTTAGTTATTCCCCAGCCTTTCGGAAATTTGATTAATATTTTTACTCAAGTAGTTTTGGCGATCAGCCCAGCGCTTTTTGTCCCAAATTTCTACATATTTTTGCAAGCCTAAAAAGACAGCCCCCTGCTCCAACCCACTATAATTCCGAAGATGAATAGCTAAAACAAATCTTCCCTGCTCGTCCAGCTCTACTTGAGCAGCATTTCCAAGCAAGAAACGGAGAGTGTCTCGAGTTGCCTCAAAAACAAAAGGCTTATTCTCTGTTCCTTCTAAAAGTAGCTTCCAGTCGTTTTCTGAAACAACAATCAAGCAGCCTTCATAGCCTCGGGTGACAACGAGTTGGTCACCCATCTGATCTCGAAACTTTTTTGGAAAAGCTACTCTCCCTTTTGGGCTGACCTTAGAACAATACTGGCCGATTAACATTTCACCACTTTTCACCATTTGAAACCACTCTTCACCATTTTGAAGAAAATAATACCCCATGTCAAGAGGCAAATAGGAAACAGCGAAAAGCTAAAAGCAAGTTAAAATCTTGCTGTCATTGCAAGGAAGTACGGGATTGCCGCATCGCTTCGCTCCTCGCAATGACAATACAGGTTTATTCTCCCGATGTTGCAAGGGTAATCAACTCCCGAGGTTGAATTAGATTAGAGCAATCTTAATTCACCCTTACTTGCGTCAAGCTCAACTTTATCTTTATTTCTCAAAATTTCGGTGGCATTGCTGATCCCGCCGATACTTGGTATTTTGAGACTCCGGGCATAAAGGTAGCCATGAGAAGTAGGAGTATACTCTTCCAAAATCATTCCCTTGACTTTGTACAAAGCCGAAAGAAAGCGGGGGGTTATTGAGTTGGCTACTATTACCGATCTACTGTCTACTTTCTTTAAATCGTTGTCTTTCTCAACTACCACCACTGACCCTTTCACTTTCCCCGGGTAAAGTTTTTTTCCGATCAAGACATTCCTCCGTTCATTTAATTCGACTGATTTTAGTACGGTTACTACCCCGTCGGTAGCATTGACCTCTACTAAAGCACCGTCAATTAAAACCTGGGTTGCCTCCCGGGTGCCAATAATACAAGGAATATTAAGCTCTCGAGAAACGATGGCAGCATGACAGGTCACCCCACCTTCATCAGTAATAATAGCCGCAACTTTACTTAAAATTGGAACAAAGTCTGGCGTAGTCATTTTGGTTACCAAAACATCTCCTTTTTCAATTCTTGCTAATTCCCGAATATGATGAATGATCCTCACTTTTCCCTGAGCTTTACCCTGACAAGCTGGCCTTCCGATAATTTTTTGCTTGGAAGCTGGAGGTATTGGCACATTACCAATCTGAAATTGCTCCATTATAGATAATACTTCTTTCATGCCTGAAACTACCCGTATTTCTCCCTCCCAAGCTATTACTCCCCAACCGTTTCTACGTTTTGCCAGAAGTATTTTGGAAACACCTTTGTTTTCCCGTAAATAGCTTCTCATTTCTTCATAACATACAAGCAAAATATCTTTGCCAAGATCCATTCTCTTGCCAATCTCAAAAATAAGTGATTTATGTTGATAATGAGCTTTGGAAATAACATTTTTACGATACGTTCTCAAATACATATAATCTTGCAGGATCGAAACAAGATCTCTCAATGATTTAGGAGAACCAACTTTATTCAGAGTCTTCTCTAGCACCCTTTTTCTGCGAACCTGCTCGAAATCTAATTTGGATAAGCCCTCTTGCAAAGTCTTCTTATTCTTTGTCTCTGCTATAGCCTCAATGGCATGTTTAAAATATTCTTTTGGCAACGGTTCCGCCTCCAATGTCCACATCGTTTGCCAGCAATATTTTTGGTGTAATTTTGTAAGTTGCCTTCTAGTCTCGACTGTCCATCCTTCCTTTATCAACCTTAAAGCAACCTTTATCATGTCTTTTTGTTGCTCAACCTCATGAGCCACCGGGGTAGTAAGTAATTGAAAATTCACTTCCATCTGCCCTTGGTCAGTGCTGTTACCAGATATTTTCCCCAATTCATTCCTGATTTCTGCAAGAAAGTAGCGTTCAACTGAATGGGGATAAACTAAATATGGCAGAAAATTTAAATATGCTTCTCTATATTGATCAAGTTGTCTTAGCAGCTGTTTGTTAGTTATCTTTACTAAACTACTTTTCTTCTTTTTTGAGGCTGCAAGCAGCTTCTTGCCCAAAACATAACATTGTTCTACGTTCTTCCGGGCGAAATTAGGTTCAGTTTTTAACTTTTTCTGGATTGCCCTAGCCAAACCCGCTAATTCATCTTCTCGATAATAAACACCATGGGTGATTCCGTTAAACCAAAAATTATTAATCTGGTAGTTAATTGCTTTGGGTAAAACATCTCTATTAACTACTGGAACTTCGGCCTGAAAGGCTAAAGAAGCATCACGGTTTAAGAGCTTAACCCATCTTCTGGGACGAGAAAAGCAATGGGGAACTCGTGTGGACAAAGTTTTCAAGATAACCACATTCCTTCCCTTTCCATTTAACCGGTAAAACCTTCTTCGACCTATCTTTCTACTTTTTAATATTCCTTTTTTCTCTAAAGATTTAAGGGAAAATTGAATCGCATTCGGATACTCGCCTGTTAGCCTAATCAATTCATTCACGAACTTTTCCTTTGGATCCTGTAGGAAAATTTCTACAATTTTCTGTTGGACTGCGGGTAATAATCCTGGGCGCATAATAAAGATTATACAATCAAATTGTATGATTATCAAACTCTGAGGAAGTGATAAAATGCCTGATTTTCTCTGACTAATCTCATAATTGACTAGTTCTAAATTCGCCCGGATTAAGGGCTAAGCTTATTTTCCCGAGATTGATTCAACAGAATAAGAAGATTTAAATTACTTTAATACTCCAGTGTAGCCCGTGCCTTGTTTTTCAAAACTCACGTTTTTTTCCAATTCCCAAACATTTCCTTCTTGGTCCAAAAAGCGCAAAACTAAAGTTGCCGGCTGATCGACCTCAACCTTTTCGGCCGTAAAATGGCAAGTATCAATTGAACAGCTTTCTACTCCAAAAACCAAATCTTTATTAAAGCTCCTGTTTCCCGGAATTTCTATTTCTCCGCCGGATGATATTCCCCTTTCAATCATTGACCCTTGATATTCAGAGACGTAAATCAACTCATACTCAAGAGCGGAAAAAGCAGGGTCAATTTTAGAAATAGAAAGCGACCCGCCGCTTAAAGAAGAATCAAGAGCAAGGCTAATTTCTGGCTCTTTGCTCTGATCCAAGGTCATTTCTTTAAACGCCCTCTCTTGCTGACTTTCAGCAATTTGAGCTGGAGATGCTTGCTCTCGCCCAGACCGAATAATAAAAAAGACCGCCGTAATAATAATTAATAAAACACCGCCAGCAATAATTAAAACTAGATTTTTACCCCCAAGAGCGACTTTATTTTTCAACATTTTTCTTTAAAAAATTATCTAAGTCTTTAACCCTAACTCTTTCTTGATTAGTAGTATCTCGATCTCTAATTGTTACAGTATCCTTTTTTAGAGTTTCAAAGTCAATAGTAAGGCAATATGGAGTGCCGATTTCGTCTTGAGAAAAATAGCGCTTGCCAATATTTCCCCGCTCATCCCAAGCTATTAAGTATTTTTTTCGTAATTCTGTGTATATTTCCCGAGCTTTTTTAACAAGTTCTGGCTTGTTGGCCAGCAGAGGAAATACTGCCGCCTTATAAGGAGCAATCTGGGGTTTAAGTTTTAAAACCACCCGTTTTTTCCCGTTAATTTCCTCTTCGCAATAAGCATCAAGCAAAAGAAATAGAAAAGTCCTGTCTACTCCTCCGGAGGTTTCTACAATCCAGGGAATAAATTTTTCATTTGATTCGGGATCAGTATAGGTAAAGTCCTTCTTGGCGTATTTTCCGTGCCGAGTTAAATCCCAATCTCCCCGCCAATGAACACCCTCCCATTCCTTCCACCCAAACGGAGTTTTATATTCAATATCATAAGCCACTTTTGCGTAATGAGCCAGCTCATCCTGATCGTGCTTTCTAAACCGAAGTCTTTTCTTGTCATTAACTAAACCCAGATACCAATCCATTCTTTCTTTTTTCCAGTATTCATACCATTTTTCTATCTCTTTTGGATTAACAAACCATTGCAAATCCCATTGTTCAAACTCTCTTTGGCGAAATAAAAATTGCTTTGGGGTAATTTCATTTCTAAAAGCCTTGCCAATTTGGACTGTCCCAAAAGGAATTTTAGCCCGCATAGAATTTTTAACATTTTCATAGTTTAAATAAATAGTTTGACAGGCCTCTCCACGTAAATAAGTTTTGCGTTTCTGGCCTTCAACCACTCCTAAGCCCACATCAACCAATAAATTAAATAAGCGCGGCTTACCTAATTTTCCGCCACACTCGGGACACCTAATATCTTTAAGGGCTTTAGTTAATCTTTCTAAAAGGTCTTTGTCTGCACTTCCTGATTCTTGAACTTCTAGATCGAGAAGCAATTGATCTGCCCTAAATCTTTTGCGGCATTTTAAGCAGTCAACAAGAGGGTCTGTAAACCCTTGAACATGACCTGATGCCTCCCAAACTAAGGGATGAGTGATAATTGCCCCATCTATTCCATAGACATCTTTGTGCTTGAGCATCCAGTCCCACCAAAGACGCTTGATATTATTTTTCATCTCTACTCCTAGTGGCCCAAAATCATAAATTCCCTGAACACCGCCATAAATTTCTGAATTTGGATAAACAAACCCCCGCCTTTTGCAAAGAGAGACAATTTTAGCAAGCAAGTCTTCTTTCATTCGTTAATATAATAGCATTAGGCCAGGATCTTTCCTAGTCCCACTAGCTTCCTTTCACTAATTTCCGTCAAGTAAGCCCAAAGACAAGATTGGGCTAACTTTAAATCTTTTTCTTTTAATGCCCGTTTTATTTCTTCTGGCAAGCCATAACCCAGTAAATCAAGAAGTTTAATTTCAAAATTAAGCATCTCTTCTACTTCCACTTTTTTCTCTAAATGTCTTAAAGTATTTTCATAAAGATGATAAACACTTTGGTTTTCCTCCCTTTCCGGAAGCAAGCGGTTAATTAACTCGCTCATTGTCAAAACCATCCCTAATCCTACCAAGTCTTTTCTTAAGCCAATTGGTGAAGAAATTAACTCCACCTCGCCTAGAGTAAAAAAATCACCTTTGGGGTGAACCTGGCCCTTAACTAAATTGCCAGTTTGAAGAACGCCCAGGCGCTTGCTGGTAATTTTCCGCAAACCCTTAGCCTTTACTAATATTTTCCCTCTTTTTTTAGTTAATAAGGAAAGAAGAAGATCTTGCTCGCCCAAGTCACTTTGACCCACTACAAAACCAAAAAAAGAAAAACACTGACTCATGATTAGAAGGCCACATTCGCCACCGCATCGCCGTTGACCATTATCTCCGTCTGCTTTTTCCCATTGACATAGATTTCATGTTTCACTTCATCCTTGCCTGGCTGTTTTTGAATTAACAGGGGCAAGCTATCAGATGGGGCTTCAAAAGGAAGGCTATACTCAACCGAAACCTTGCTAATTCCCTTGGGATAAAGCGGAAATTTTTCCCCAAAAAATCCTTCTATAACTGTTTTTCCTAGATCTTCATAAACCTTAGCCTCTTCTTCCGATCCAGTCAAATTTACCAGTTTGCTTCCCCGAGGCAAGTAAAAACGGAACCAGTCACGATAAAGACCGTTTAAGCAAAGCTCTCCTGCTTCCAAGTTACAATTAGAAGCAGGGGCTGTATTTTCAAACTTAACGGAAACTTTTTTGCTGATTTTGCCATCTCTTACTTCATAATCATGGCGAATTTCTTGAGTAATAAATAAATTAGATTTGGCCCCACCTAAATTAGCATCGTTAAAATGAAAATAATCACCCTCAAAATCTACTATTCTGCCTCCATATTTAAGCTTCTCAATCGCTTTTTGTAATTCCGGATCAAAAAAGTAAACTAAAATATGCTTGGAATTCAGGTCATCAATTATTGCCTGGGCCAAGGGGGCAATTTTCTCTTTAGGCTGGCCCATGGCATTAGAGAGCAGTGAGTGCATTACCGGACCAATAAACCCTTTTCTGTTTGAGCGAGTGTCATTAATCGGCTGGTCAGCCAGCTCTTCTAACAAATAAACAACCTGCGGGCAACCCCAACAGCGCTCCTCAGGATCAGCGTAAAAATTACCCCACCCTGGAACGCCAATTCTTCCGATCACTTCTAAAATGCTGACCAAAACGTTAGTATCCACCGCAATAATTCCATCAACATCCTTTTCTTGGGCCACTTTTTGATAATAAGGCCAAAACTGCTCAACGCTGACCTTGAAATCAGGCGACAAATTTAAATCCCTTAAATTCCAGTAAAAAACATTTTTTAAATATTTTTTAATTGGGTCCGGCGCCGGAAGATTGCTGTTAAAACGGCTGTCTAGAGCATAAATGTCCTCTGAAATTAAGGGGCTAAATTTCCCATTGTTCACTTCTAAAATCCCATAAGCCGTCCAAAATCCGCCCGTTGGCCTTATTTCTCCGTCATTTTGAAAAAGAACCAAATATTTTCTTGGCTCATCTTTGCCCAGTAAATAATCCATTTTTTCAATCAAAGGCTTTCCTTCCTTTAAAAACACTTCCATTTCGCCAATTAGTCTTTGGGCTAAAATCAGATTTTCTTTAATTGCCATACCGCGAAATTCGTCCGGATAGCGGCGAGGGTCAACTTCCCCAACAAGCTCGTTAACTACGGCCACTTTTTGCTCCAGCTGGTCCAGCTGAGGCTTTAATCCGGTAATGCTCTCTGTTAAAAATTCTATCCGGTCTTCAGTTGTTTTTTCCCCATCTCCAGCCGCCTGCTCTCCCAATCCCAAAAAGTCCTGATAGGGCTCTACCGCCACAAGCACTATTTTCCCCGCCTCCAAGCCTTCTTTTCCGGCAGCAATCAGATTTCGTCCATCTAAATAATAATTTTTCACCTTGGGAATAATTTTAAGCCAGCCCAATTTATGATAAGAGCGCTCTAGATCTTCTAGTTTTTGCCCTGCTCCATCCAGCTCAGCCCTTATTTGTCCTAGGTCTTTTGAGGCCAAAGCAGACTTAGCCCTGCCCGCTTGTTCTTTTAAGGCCATGCCTTTAGCATATAAAGAGCGCACCGGCAAGCCAATAATTAGCCCTAAAATTAAAATTATTCCGAAAAAAATACCCAGGCCAATAAGCAAGAGTTTTTTTCTTTCAAGCTTTTTCTTTTCTTTAACTTCTATTTTGTTGATTTCTATTTCTTCCGTCATCTTGCTCCTTTACCCGTAAGCATTGCCCAGGGTGTTTTTACTAAAATCTTTAAGTCCATTATAACTGATTTCTTTTGCGCATATTGGGCATCAAGAATAATCCGCTCGTCAAAATTAACATTACTTCGGCCGGAAACCTGCCAAAGACCAGTAATGCCTGGTTTAACATCTAACATTTTTTTAACATATTGTCTAGTATGAGGATATTCTTTTTGCTGCTGCTTAAGTTCGTCGGAGTAGTAAGGACGAGGACCAATTAAGCTCATATCCCCTTTTATTACGTTAAATAACTGAGGCATCTCGTCTATTGAATACTTGCGAATAACTTTGCCAACCCGAGTAATCCTCGGATCTTCTTTTAATTTATAACTATCTTTTTTGTATTCCTGATACAAAGCTTTAAATCTCGCTTCTGTACGCAAAAGAGTATGGGCATTGCAAATCATAGACCGAAATTTAAATAGTCTAAAAAGACGATTCCAGCGCCCAACCCTCTTGGGAATATCAGCCAAAACTGGGCCAGGAGAATCAAGTTTGATCGCAATAGCCGCAAAAAACATTACCGGAGAGAAAATTATCAAAAGCAAAATCGCCAAAAAAAGATCACTTGCTCTTTTATAAAGCCGATATCCAAAGTCTTTTCTCATTTAATTCTAGAGAAACTCATTTTTCTTTTTTTCAAACAAAAAGTCAACTACTTCCCCCACTTTTCCCGATTGCTCTTTTTTACAAATCAAAAGAGCATCAGGAGTGTCTACTACCGCCAAATTATTAACCCCAATTAAAGCCGTAAATTTTCCTTTTTCTTTTCTCACAAAACAATTTTGAGAATTAATTTCCAAAATATTACCGTCTTTGCTTTTTCTTTTTGATTTTTGATAATACCGATCCACCGATTCCCAAGTGCCAAAGTCAGTGCAGGAAAAGGGAAGCTCTGCCACATACATTTTTTCGGCCAGATGCCCTGAGACTTCTTCCACCGGACCCGAAGGCATCTTGCCATATTCCCTTTTTATTACTCGCTCTTCCTTCTCAGTGCCGAAAGCGGCAATCATTTTTACAAGCGGCTTTCCCCAATCAGGTTTAATTTTGGTATAAGCCTCTAGAGTTAAGCGCGGGGTCCAGGAAAAATGGTTCCAGTGAGCCAAAACAGATCTTTGATCAAAATAGCTTTTTACTTTTTCTTTAGTGTCTCGCCAAATCCATTTTTTTATTTGGAAAAACTTGGCCTTCCCAGCAACTTTTGCTCTTCGACCAATTTCCAGATAATCAATACCCATAACCGCATACTTTGGCCTTTCTCCGCCAGTAACTAATTTTCCACTTCTTTTTATCACCCTTTCTATTTGGCCAAGAGTCTGCAAGTATGCAGCTTCCGGCTCTCTTAATAAATCTGCCTGAATTAAAATAAATGGCTCATCAGGAGAAATTTTAAAAAGCTTAGCGGCTGCAAAGCCGGTAGCCGGTCCGTGGTTGCGCATTTCCGGCTCAATAAAATAATTTTTATCAGGTATTTGCGGAGCTTGTTTTTTGGCTATTATCGCTTGTTCTTTATTTGTTTGAACATAAATCTGGGATGGACTAAACTTTTTTCTTAAAGCTTGGCAGTTAATCTCAAACAAAGAACGCCCCTTAACCAGGGGCAAAAAATGCTTAGGCAAAGTCTTCCGACTGGCCGGCCACATTTTGGAACCTATTCCTCCACAAATTATTACAGGCCTCATCTGCTTTTCTTGCTCAACATACTTTCTATTTCTTTTTTAAAATTTATTTTAAATTCGCTTAAAGAAAATTGGTTTGCGTTTTGATAACACTTTTTGGGACTATAATTTTTTTTAACAAAGTATTTCAAACAGTTTAGCAAACTCTCTTCGTTTTGAACAGAGAAAAACTCCCCTGTTTTACCCGGAATAACTGTCTCTAGCGCCCCACCTCGGCCAAAAGCCAACACCGGTGTGCCGCAGGCTTGCGCCTCAAGGGGAACTAAACCAAAATCTTCTTCTTGGGGAAAAATTACCCCTCGAGCTCGCTGATAGTGAAAAACAAGATCATTGTCGGAAACTTGTCCCAAAAATTCAATATTGCCTTTGGCCATTTTTTTAAGTTTTTCGTATTCTCGGCCGATTCCGATTATTTTCAGTTTCCACCCTAATTTATTAAACACGCTAATCGCCAAATCTATTTTCTTATAGCTAACCAGGCGAGAAACAGCTAGATAATAATTTTCTCTTTTGCCCAAGCAAGGCTTAAATTGGTTCAGGTCTATGCCGGGATAAACTACTTTCGCCTCTTTTCGATAAAATTTTCTAATTCTTCTTTGGCTATTTTTTGAAATAGTCAGCCAGTGTTTAATATTATTTGCGGCCAAAACATCTCTTACTCTTAGCCCAAACCAAAGCGGAAACAGCTTTTGTTTTTCTAAACTTAAGAGATTTTTCTGCCATAAAAAACGGGGCGGAGTAAGACAATAACAAAGATGGCAAGTCGGCGGCTGAACAAAGATAAATTTCCCCGGATAACTGGTAATGGAAATAACCAAATCATAGTTTTTAAAATTTAAACCATGAAAAGCCCGGGGGAACAAAAAAACATACGACCGATACCTGTCTTTAGCCCAAGGCAGAAAATTTAAAAAAGAGGGGTAAATATTCTTAAAACTTTTTTCTGCCCAAGAAGCTTTTTTTTGGTCATAAACACCGGTAAAAAGATCAGACTCGGGGAAAATATCTCCTACTGCCTTTACTACCCTTTCCGCCCCACCCCATTGGTTTACCCAGTCATAAACCATAGCAATTTTTCTGTTTTTCATGACTAAATAAATTTTCGATAAATATCTATTGTTTGCTTGGCTGTCTTTTCCCAAGAATAGATCTTAATTAATTTTTTGCCTGAAGCAAGCAGTTTTTTTCTTAAAGCAGAATCTTCTGCCACCTCTTTAAGAGCCCGAGCAATATCACTTATTTCTAGAGGGTTAAAATACGAAACTGCCTTTTGGTAAACCTCAGGCAAACAGCTGGCCTCAGAGCAGACAACAGGACAATTGCTAGCCATAGCTTCTAGTCCGGCTAGCCAAAACCCCTCCATTAAAGAGGGCTGAACAAGAGCAATGGAACCTGAATAAAGAATTTTAAGATCATTATCGGGAACAAACCCCAATAACTTAATCTGCTTATCGGCGCCAAAACTCTTTATTGTTTTTTCTAGTCTTTCGGAAAACACACAGCGAGCAGAAACTAAAACAAGCGTTAAATTTTTCTTATTTAGGCTCAAAAAAGCCTTAATAAGCCGCTCCAGGTTTTTATGGGGATAAAGACTGCCAGTATAAATAAAATAGTTGTTTTTTTTGAGTTTATATTTCTTAAATATCAACTCTTTTTTTTCAGCCGAAAAATGATCCTTTTTTAAAAAAGCTTGATCAATGCCTTCGTGAGTGACAAAAACTTTCTTTTCATTCAGTTTATAAGATTGAATTAATTTCTTTTTCCACCAATGGGTCGGAACAATTATTGCTTTTGACCTTTTAATTACTTCTCTAACTAGTAATCGGTAACTTAAATATTTTGGCCAATAGCCATAAGCACTCCTGGTGGTAGTTGCCTTCCCTCTGAAATAATGCTTAATCAGATCATGAATAGTAACTATATGCTGACCAGAATAAAAAAACGGAGCATTAAAGTGAGGAAAGTGGACCATATCCGGATTAATTCTTTTTAGTATTTTTCTCACTTCACTTTGCTCGCCAAAAGAATAGTGACCGCTTTTGAGAGCGTGATAAGTAAAATAATCTCCAAGTTCGTAAACTACTGCCTTTTTCCTTTGGGCCGAAACAAGTAGATGAAATTCAAACTCCGGCTTAATTTTGCTAAACTGAAAAAGGAGGTTTTTAATATACCGGCCAATGCCTGCATGCTCCAAGCCATACATTCGGGCATCAAAAACTATTTTTTTCATTTTGCCTTGTAAAGTAGGACCCGGAAAAAACCCTTGGTTTTTATTCCCAAGAGCACGATAAAGTTGAGCCAGCCTGGGTATTTATCTTGATAAAACTTGCGATAAAAAATTTCCATTGCCCTAATTGAAGCTTGAGCCGCCTTTAAACTGGTTTGAGAATCAACTTTCGCTTTTTTCCGTGATTCTTTTCTTAAGCCCGAACTTCCTCCTTTGTGGTGAATAACCAAAACTTCTGGTAAAAAATATACTTTCCGCCCCGCTTTTTTTATCCGGTAAAAAAGGTCTAAATCCTCGCCATAAAAAAAATACTCCTCATCCCAGCCGCCAACTTCTTTCAAAGTCTCTTTTCTGGTTAAAAGAAAAGTTCCAAAACCAGCATCTATCTCGTGAACCTGATTAAGGTTTAAGTAATTCTGGTGATATTGGCCAAAGGTTTTGCTTTTAGGAAATATTTTCTCCAATCCGAAAAAATAGGTTAAAGAAGCCCAGGGGGTAGGAAAACCGCGATGACAATCCGGGTCCATTTGGCCGGAAAAAAGCATAGTCTTGGGAGTCAGAGCGCCAGCATCAGGGTGACTTTCCATAAAATTAAGACTTTTGAAAAAAGCCTGGGGCTTAATTTCCGTATCCGAGTTTAAAAACAAGATATATTTTCCTTTAGCTGATTTCAACCCTAAGTTGTTCCCGCCGGCAAAGCCCAAGTTTCTTTCACTAAAAATTACTTTAAGTTTATTTCTTTTAGCTTTAAGCAATTTTTTCAAAAAAATTATACTCCCGTCCGTAGAAGCATTATCCACCACGACTACCTCAATTTGATATTTATTCTTTTCTGCTTTAAATACCGAGGCCAAACACTTCTTCAAAAATTCCCGGGTATTATAGCTTAAAATAATAATAGAAAGATCTATGTTTTCCTTTTTCATCTAAAAATTTATCTTATCCCAATCACAAGATGTAAGAGAAACAATTATAAAACGCTTTTCTGGCTCCTCATAAAGAACTTTGCAAAATTTTATCAAGCCTTCAGTAATATAATTATAATCTACCGCTACATAGGCTGTCGCCCCTCTTTGCCAGGTTTCTTTTAAAGAGTCGGTAATCAACGGCCAACCGGAGCGCCGGGTTTGGTATAAAAAAGCAGTATCGCCACCATAAGGAGCAATAACTTTTGCATCAGCCGGCAAAAGCTCGTTGGCTTTTTCTCCAGCCATAGCAATCTCCGGCCGAATAATAGAAAAATAATCTTTAATCGTATACCAAGATAAGCTCAGGCTCAATCCAGTTAAAAAAACAACCAGCAAAAGAAGTAAATACTTATTTACAGTTTTTTTTGGCGGAAGCGAAAAAAGAAAACTTACCCCTAATCCTAAAAATACTGCCAAAGTAGGAGAAAGTAAAACCTGGTAATAATCGTGCTGAACATTGCCGGAAGCAAAAATAACTAAATAAGCAAAAGCGCCCAATAACCAGGCCCAAAAAATAACTGTCTTTGCTTCAATTTTTCTAATTAAACCAAAAACAAAAATCCCAATCCCCCAAGTTCCTAAAATTAGTTTTCCGATTCTTTCTCCAAAAAGCCAGCGCCACCAAGCCGGCCTTAGACGAATGTTATCTTTATTTAAAAGCCAGCCAGTGCCGGGAATTCCCTCGGGCCAGTGTTGCATCCACGATCGCCAAGCTAAAAAAGGAAAGGCCATCCCGATTAAACAAAAAAAATACTTGATTAAAGTATTTTTATCTTTACGTCTTAAATAATCTTGGCCGGCCAAAACAAAGACAGAGGGAACGAGCAAAAAAGCAATATAGGGCTTAACCAAAAGAGCCAAAGATCCTAAAATTGCCCCCGCTAAAAGCTTGCTCTTGCTAAAATAATAAATCGCTGATAGGCCCAGTAAAAGCATTAAGGATTCGGGTAAAATAGTGCGGGAATAATAGATATTAAAAGGCAAGAAGAAAAAGAAAAACAGGGTCCCGTAAGACATAAACTTATCCCCTCTTTTTTTGACTATTAAATATAAGTAAAGGCCGGCAAAAAGCCAGGAAAAGATACTAACCAAGCGCCCCGCCTGATCAAAAGAAATAAGCTCCGAGCTCACAAGAGATGCGCTTTGGTAAAAAAGAGCATGCAGGGCGTTATAAATAGGAAATTCCACAAAGCGCCAGCCACTTGGGTTTTCTATCCCAGAAGCAATTTTTGAAAGATCATGGTAGCGAGGCTTGAGCAAATTATAACCATCTTTAACAAAAAAACGAGCCACGGAAGCAGTATCTACCTGACGCCAGGAATGCCAATCGGCCAGAGGAGTATCTAAGTGATAAAGCCGAACTCCAAAACCAAGAATAAAGATAAAAGCAAGAATAATTTTATTCATTAATAGACACGCGATAAAGACCGCCGGCTAGCAGCCAAAAATAAAAGGCATCTTTGGAAGCCGCAAAAACATCAATAAATATTCCATTGGCCAAAAATCCTAATATTAATCCTAAAAACCCGGCCATTATTACTTTCTTTCCTTTGAGCAAAGAAAGTAAAGCAGAAATAATTAGATGAAAAACTATTAAACCAAAGGAAAGAAAGCCTAGTAACCCGGTTTCGCCCAAAATACGAAGATAATCATTGTCGGTTGCCAAACCTAAAGAAGAAAATCCACTACCCAAAATAGGGTTTCTTAAAAAGGCCCGTACTGCCCGCGGCCACTCCACCGCAAACCGAATTTCTGAAGAACGGGCCGCAGCCGCAGCCACCTCCTCAGGTTTTGGCCAAGTTCTTACTTCGCGAACAACGATTTTTCTTTCTTTCTTGGGCGCAGTGCCGGGAATTTCCGGTTCCGGAGTAGGGGTAGCTGTAGCTACCGGCGTTTTTTCCGGACTGATGGTTGCGGTTGGGACGGAAGGCAACTCGCTTTTATCCACCCCCCCCTCTTGATTTTGAGGAACTACGGAGGCAAGACTGCTGGCTAACCTTGTATTTAATTCTTTTGACTGAAATCCACATAATAAACTAACCCCAAGCACCAAGGGGAGCCAGATCCATCTTTTTAATAAAATCAAGGTTACTGTAATACCAACAAGGTATGCGACATAAGAAATTCGAGAAGCGGTAAGAACCAGAAGATAAAAACTGCCTACTCCGGCTAAAAATAACCAGACCTTTAATAGCTTATTTTTTACGGATGCAACAAGGGCCGGCAATAAAGCCAGAATCATCACCAGCCATGCAGCCAGATCATAATGGCCAGCAAAAGTTGAGCTAATTCTAGTCCATTTGTCTAAAGTTAAAAGTAATCCTTTGGAAAATTCTTCATTCATTGTGGAAATAACCGGCAAGCCCAAGTATTTTTGCCCCAAGCCATAGGCAAAAACTCCCATCACTGCAAAACTTAAGCCAAAACTCAATTCTAAGGTGGAAATATAATTAAAAGCATCAAAGGCAACCAAGAAAACACTCATGTATTCTATTCGACGGAAAAAATGAAAAAGGCCCAAGCGCCAATCAACTGCCCGGGTAATCCAAATAGAGCTTGCTAACGAGACTAATCCTGCTAACCAGTAAATTAAAAAGAGCTTAAAGATCTTTTGACGAAAAATAGGAAATCCCTTTTTCATCTGCCAAATTCCCCAAGCTAAAACGGCCGCCAAAACTACCCAATCTTCAAGCCGAATAGAAACGTAAGTGCCGGCCACCTCAGTTAAAGGAAATTTCGGATAAAGAGGTAGGAAAAAAAGCAAAACAAAAAAAGCAATTTTTAAAACGCTCCCCTTTTCCCGATAATCCTTAGTTAATGGCCCAAGCCTGCCTGTAAGTTTTTTTAATATACTCATTTTTAGTTAAAATGCCTAAAATTAAAGCTAAGCCCGCTTTTACCCTTAATAGTAATTTTAATATATAATACGATACCTTGGAATAATGCTTTTGGTAAAAATAAATCAGCCCTTTATAAATATTAAGAATAGGAATTGTGCGGCTTGCTGAACTAGCTCCTTTCAAGTGAATTACTTGAGCCGAAGGATAAAATCCAATTTTGAAATCTGCTTTTTTAATCCGATAGCACCACTCCACTTCTTCCATATACATAAAAATCTTTTCATCAAAACCTTTTGTTTTGGTAAAAACTTTTTTCTTTAACATCATAAACGCACCCATCACCCAGTCAACCTCTTTAATTTGATCGGGAGAGCTCATTAAAATCTGCTTTTTGCTTAAGCGATCTAAAAAAAGCATAGCAAAAGTATTAACCAAATTCGGAAAACGCCCAGCCGAGGGCTGAATAGTTTTATTTTGATTTAACAAACGAGGAGCAGCCAGATCAAATTCCGGCCGAGCACAAAGCCAAAAAAGGGTCTGGGAAATAGCAGCCTGAAAAAAGAGAGTATCGCTGTTTAAAAGTAAAAAATATTCACCTCTGGCTTTTTTCATAGCCAGATTATTCGCCTTGCCAAAGCCCAAATTCTTTTTATTAAAAATCGCCCCAAATCCGGATTTTTTCTTTTCCCAATTTTTTAAAAACTCCCTACTGCCATCGCAAGAACCATTATCAACCACGATGATCTCAGCAGGAGTAATTTCCTCCTGATTGCTTTTTATAATTTTCCCGGAAAAATCCAAGCGCTTATCAAAACGAACAAGAGAGGCTAAGCAATCTTTTAAGATATTCTTCGTATTATAGTTTAAAATAATAATAGACAAAACAGGTTTCATCGCCTTTTAAACTCCTTAGCCCAAAGGCCAATTATCCAGCCAAGCATAAGCCAGCTGGCCCAAAAGACCACTAACCTTACTATCCAGAAAGAAGAAAAATAACGCAAGCTAACCTTGCTCGGCCAAACTCTTCCACCAACAATCAAGGCATACTGCTCCCGAGCCTCTACTGGAGTAAAAACATCACGCGCCCATTCATAGCCGTTAACATAAAGAGAACCGCGAAAAGGATTAACAATTTCTTCCAAATAATAGCTTTGCTTTGTGTCTACCCAAATTTCCCGAGCATATTCTGGCGGATGATTAAGTCGATAAGTAAAAAGAGGAAAGTTTAAAAAAGAAGAGTGAGAAAAATATTGATCATAAAAACTAATAACCTCTTCTCTTTCTTTATCAGTATAATAGGCGCTTGCCTGAAATATTTGATAGGTATCTCCGGGCTCATCAGATTTCAAAGATTCCGGCAAATCAAGCGGAGGAAGCTTGGGTCCAGGGACCAATAAATAAAGACTTAAAATAACACCTAACACGAAGAAAAACTTTTTTAACATCTATTGAAAGGCGCGAGCCCTGCCCAATTTATAATTTAATTCTTTTATTCTTCTTTCCCCTATTTTCTGGGCGGGAATACCGGCAACAATTTCTTTTGGGCCTACATCTTTCGTTACCACCGCTCCGGCGGCAATCACCGCTCCCTGACCAATTTTTACTCCCGGCATAATAATTGCTCGGGGTCCAATAAAAACATAATCACCAATTTCTACAAACCCTTCAATGGCCCGCATATCATTCGCATGAATATCGTGCTCAGAGTTATAAATCATTACTTCAGAAGCAATATCCACCTCTTTGCCAATCGTCAAGGGCGCTCTTCCATCTAAGAATGTACGATAACCAATAATGCTTCCCCTTCCAATCTTTATTCCTCGTGGCTGATAAAATCGAACTCCGCAATGAAGTTTGCTCCCCTGGCCAATTTGAACACCAGAAAGTAAAAAAAACAATTTTCGGACTGACCAAAATGGGCAATTGGTAACCCCATTCAGAATCATAAGCCAAAGATCAAGAAAATAATTATCTATTCTTCTAAGTATTTTTTCCATTCCTTGGGAAAAAGATAATTTTTTACCCATGCGGTCTTTAAAAATTATTTTGGGTGGAAATAAATTAATCTGAAAATTATTAGCCATTATTAGTAGTTAAGTCAATTAACGTCTGGTGAATTATTTTACTACAAAATACCCAATTAAACATCAAGTCTTAGCCACCTGTTCATAAATCTTTAAAGTTTTTCGGGCGGCCTTTTCCCAAGAAAAATCTTTTAACCGCTTTTTCCCCAGCCTTTTTAGATTTTTATTCGCCTCCCGTGAACTAACTATCTTTTCAATCCCCTTAGCAATAGATTCAGAAGAATAGGGGTCAACTAAAAGAGCCGCCCGCCCGGCTATTTCTTTCATGCTGGATAAATTACTGGTAACTACCGGAACACCTAAGTAAAATGCCTCCAAAATCGGCAAACCAAAGCCTTCGTAAACCGAAGGATAAACCAATGCTTTTGCCGCTTTTAGCAAACCTGCCCACTCGGGCCGAGATATAAAACCGGTCACAATGATATCGCTATCTAGCTTGTCTTCTGGCTTATATTCTCCGGTAATGGCCAACTGCAAATTTAATTTATTTTTTAAAAGAGCAAAGGCTTTGATGGTCCGGCTAATATTTTTGCGCTCGGATTGCGAGCCGCTAGCCATCACAAAAGACTTGGTTATTCCAAACTTTTTTAAACTTACTTTTGGCTTTATTTGAACAAGATCGTCAGGCAAAGCCTCGTAAACAACTTCAATTCTTTTTTCTTCAATTCCTAAAAGCTCGATTATTTCTTTTTTCGTGGCCTCGGAAACAGCGATAATCTTGGCCGCCTCTTTTTTAACCCAAGCCAGTCTTCGTTTTTGCGCCGCTAAAACCTGGGGATGGGCGGTTTGAGGCCAGCGCAAAAAAGAAAGATCATGAATGGTGGCGACAATCTTTGTTTTTTGGGCTGGGGGCTGGGCCCAATCCGAAGCATGAAAAACATCAATCTCTCCGATAAATTTTTCCACCGGAAATAAATGAAGCTGGTTCCAAAGAGTTTCCAGCAAAAGAGGGGGCATTTTAAAGTTTTTGACTGAAAAATTTTCGCCCTTTAGCGTAATTCCCGACTCAGATAATGATCGCCTAAGCGAGCTAAAGAAAAAAACATAATCATTTTTTTGATCAATTTTCAGTAAAGTTTCCGCTAGATTCTTTAAATAAACACTCACGCCCGTACCATAAACAACAGGAGATAAATCAATCCCAATTTTCATTTACTGTCAAATTTTTATACCGAAAACTCGTAAAAATGACGCAAAACCCTCATCGAGCAGCTCTTCTTTAAAAACATTTTTCTTATCAGTTGGCCCGACCTCGGACCTGGGTTCTTTTCTTGGAAAATGAGGGTCAAAATTCTTTCTTGCTTGCTCTTTTTCATCCGGTGGCCTCCCGACCCGGTCATTGGGAAATTCTCTTGTTTCAATTGAAGTCATTTTATTCTCTCCTCCAAAGCTCTATTCCGACTTGATTAAAGCTCTCCCCTTTGTCTAACTTATAACCTTTTTCTCCTAAAGTCTTTCTTATTTTATCGCTTGGGTCAAAGATTGGCAAACTGTAGCTTGCCAAATAAACTAACGGATCTTTAGCTTCATCAGCTGTAATCAGTCTTGTTTGGCCCTGATCATAATACAAAAAGGGCTTGTCTATTTGCGGCAGGATGATTAAGGAGGACTCAAAGCGCTGATTTTGCGAGTGAAGCCAGCTAACTGCGCCTCGCCAATTTTCCCGGTGAAAATTAGGGTTTGCCAAATAAATAAAAGTGCAAATTAAATTAATCCCTACAAACAGAATTGAGAAAAATAACAAACACCTCCCCATTTTTTCTAAACCTGCCCCGATTAATAGATAAAAAAGAGGTAAAACATACAAAAAGCGAAAATAGGAAAAAACTGAAATTTTATAGCTCAGCAGAAAACCCGCCAATACCGGAAAAGCTAATAATAAAAAGATTAAAAGCCATTTTCTGCCTATTTTTTTTCCTTTTCTGATTCCTAGTAGAGCCAGCCCCCAATAAAGAATAACCAAGACAACCGATATTGCGCCATAAAACCAAGGAGGCGAAAAGCTTATCCTGCCAATAATAAACTTAAGCGGCAGAAGGGCCGCTGCTTTTAAACTAAAACTTCCCACCGTTTGCCTCCAAACCGGAAATTCTTCTTGCCAGCCTAAGCCCGTTTTAATTTGAGAAAGCAAAAGCGGGCTGTAGGCCAAATAAGCAACTAATAGAATAAAAAAGGGAAATAAAAACAAAACCCAATTCTTTTTTTTGTTTTTTCTTTCTTGCCCAATCCCCCAAAAGAAGAAAACGGGTAAAGTAAAAAGGGCTAGAAAATGGGAAAAAGCCATAACTAGAAAAGAAAGACTTAGAAAAATAGAATTCTTAAGCGATTTTCTTCGGAAAAAAACCAGAAAACGCCATAAAGAAAGCAAAAATCCAAGCCCGGCCAAGATATACATCCGGACTTCTTGCGAATAATAAATATGCAAAGGAGAGGTAGCAAGCAAGAGCATGGCAGGGAGCCAGGCTTTTTTTAGTTTAAGCTCAAGCAGGATTTGATAAAAAATATTTAAGCTGGCGATTCCAAAAATAACCGAAAGCAAGCGTATTTGGTCTTCAGAGTTGCCTAAAATCTGAATCCATCCTTTGAGCGCAAGGTGGTAAAGAGGCGGATTAAAATCGCCGGGCATATATTGAGTCAGAAGCTTGGAAAGAGAAAAAGAAGAGCTCGCCCAAACCTGAACCGCCTCATCCAGCCAAAAAGACTGGTTTAAAGAGATTAATCTTAAAATTAAACCAAAGATTAAAGTGCTCGCTAGTAAAATATTCATTCTTTTGCTAAAGCTTTTAATAATTTTTCCCCCACTCGGCCTAGAGTATATTTATTTATTAAATTATTATAACCGCGCTCCCCCATTATTTTTGCTTTTTGAGGCGACGAAATTATTTTAATTATTTTTTCAGCTAAATCTTGCGCTGAATATTTTTTAAATAATAACCCGCCCCCACTTTCTTTAACTAATTCTCTTTTGGCTGGGAAATTACTGCCAATTACCGGCTTTTTCCGGGCCCAGCTGTCCATAAAAACTAAACTAAAAGACTCTGACAGAGCCGGATTAACTAAAACTGTTGCGTCGTCTAGCAAGGCAATCTTTTTTTTCTCACTTACACAAGAATAATAAGTTACTTGTTTGCGAAAAGATATTTTTAACTTCCGAATTTTTTCTTTAACTTTCGCACTGTGCAAAGTTTCGGGCCCGGCAATTACCAGATCAACTTTTTTATCCACTTGCCAAACCCTTTCCATAGCCTCAATTAATAATTCCACTCTTTTATGGGCAGCTTTTGCGCCTAAATACAAGATAATTGGTTTTTTTGGGAAAGATGCAGTTTTTTTTAATAAATACTTGGGAGCAACATTTCCGATTACCGTAATCTTCTTTTTGCTAATTCCTAAATTTTGATAATGTTTAGCTTCCCATTTGGTAAAACAAATAAGCAAATCAGCCCGAAAAAGAAGTTTGACTAAGTAGCGATTTTGATAATTTAAATCCCCCTTATGATAACCAGGAATCAGGGCAAGCTTAGTCCTGCTTCTTCTAGCTATCCAATAACCCCAAAAGGGCGCGAGTGTCGGAAAAAAGCCTGTAATTACCCAATCCACCTCCCTTTTTTTCAAAATATATTTTAGACTAGTAAATACCGGCCCTCTTTTAAAAAGAGAAATTAAATTATTTTTAAAAACTAATTCGCCTAAGCGAAAAAATAATCTTCCTTTTTTAAACACTGAGAGCCTAATAATTGATAAATTTTTCTTCTCTTGCTTTTGAGGAGAGATCGTTTTGGTCCCTATTTTAATAAAATCATCCGAAGAAAAGCAATTACTGGTAATCACTTCAACTTGATTCCCAGCCCGGATAAGAATTTCTTTTATATAGCCAAAAGTTACCGCTCCTCCGTCTTGGGCCGGAGGAAAGCAATGGGAAATAAGAAGAACTTTCATTATTAAGGCAAAGACTCTTTAAAATAATGGGCAATATTTTCCCAATTTCCACTTTTCGGAACTAAAACCCAAGCTCCATTAGTTGATTCCTTTTCAGTTTTTAGCAATGCCGTTTCACCCTCCCAGTCTAACTCCAGCTCTTTTTCTTCCCCTTTTAGCGCTAATTCCTTTCCTAGTTTAGCGAAAGAAGCTAAGGTGGCCAAATCAATATCTGGGCTAACCTCTATTTCTTGAGTCGCAAAATTTATTAAATTGGCTATCAGTCGAAAATCTAACCAAAGACTCTTTTCGTTAATTAATTTATTTTTTAAAGCTAAAATTACTTTCTTTTGTCTTTTTTGCCGCGCTTCATCGGTCCCTTCCGTTAAATCTTCACTTTGGCGCGATCGGATAAACTCTAAAGCCCTTTCCCCATCAAACTTTTGCCAGCCTTGGTCAAAACTAATAGTTTTTAGCTCATTGCTGCCGTCATCTTTGGGAAATTTTTCGTCAACAAAACTTCTTTCCACGCTTACCTCTATTCCCCCCAAATCATCAATCAACTCTTTAAGCTGGTCCATTTTTAATAAAGCTACATAATCAATCTTCCAGCTAAGAATTTCTTCCAGTTTATTTTTTACTAAAATAGTTCCATCCTGCGGGTTTTCTTTGCTCCCATAATAATATAAAGAATTAATTTTTGTTTTTAAATCGGCTAGCCAAAGATCGCGGGGAATAGAAAAAAGCAAGTAGTCTCCACTTTGAGTATTAATGCTAACAAGCAAAATAGTATCTGTTAGCAGGCTATTGTCATCCTCGCGCGTATCCAGACCTAGGAGTAAAACTGTTAAATAATCTTGGGAATAGGGGTGGGCAATTCCATTCCAGATTTTTTTTGTAAACTCGTTTCTGCTTAGACCAATTTTTTGGCTTAAATTAGTAGTAGCTAAAAAAACAATCCCGACAGTCAAAAAAAACAAACTTAAAAAAATAAGCAAAAAAATTAAAACATACTTTTTTACTCTAGTTTTTTTTAGATCAGAATAGGTTTTCTCTTTTTGGCTAAGATTGGCCATTTTTTTATTAGCTCGCTTATCACCCAAAACTTTCCTGTTATACCTTCAACTCTAAGAAAGTTCTTTAACTGCTCTTTAATAATTCCCAAAAAATTCTTAAGAAAATATTTTAAAGAATAGTGCTTTAGTATTATAAACCACCAGTTGCGAGCAGCCAAGCGGTAGCGAATTTTCATCTTATCAGTTGTTGCCCCGCCTTGATGGTAAGAAATTACCTGAGGCAAATAAACAGTTTTCAATCCCAAATTATTTAATCTTAAAGCTAAATCCACATCTTCTAAATATGCAAAAAACATAGGATCAAAAAGACCAATCTTGCCTAAGGCTTTTTTAGCATAAACGATAACCGAAGCGCTCCCGCCCCAGATTACTTCTTGATTTTGATAGCTGCTGCTTTTTGCTCTTTCCCCGTTGCCCCTATTAAAAGCTTTCCCACAAGAAGAAAAAATTAATCCGGTGCTTTCAATTTTTTCTCCCTTCCAGTCTAAAACTTGACCAAAAAAAGCCCCTGTTTTTTCTTTATCACGCCAATTTACAATGCCTATATTTATTCTTTCCAGCCAATCATTAGCGATTACTAAATCGTTATTCATTATTACTAAATAAGAATAGCGGGCTTTTTTAATTCCCTGATTAACAGCCGCCGCAAAACCCAAATTTTTATAATTTTTAATTAATTTAACTTGAAAATTAGGATTTAAAAATTGGAATTTTTTGACGATTCGCAAAGAATCATCAAATGAGGCATTATCTATAATAATAATTTCTTTTTTAATTTTTCTATCTTGTTTGCCAATTGATTTTAAACAAGAAGAGAGCAGTTTTTGGCCGTTATAATTCGGAACTATAAAAGAAAACATAGCCATATTTTAGCATTTCATGCTAAGATAAAATGATGAAAAGAGGCTTGGGCAAGTATATTGTTATTGTTCTTTTAGCCTTATCCGCTTTCACAGTCAACTATTGGCTAGTTGACCAGGTTCAGCGAAATCAAAATCCTCAAAAAGAAGCATCAGAACACGAAGAATTTTTAGTAATCAGAGTTATTGATGGAGATACAATTTTATTGGAAAATGGTCAAGTAATCCGTTATTTGGGAGTAGATACTCCGGAAATCAATCATTGTTTTGCCAAAGAAGCTACCCAAGAAAACCAAGAACTTGTTTTAGGCAAATTAGTTAAGTTGGAAAAAGATATTACCCAAAAGGACGATTACGGCCGCTTGCTTCGTTATGTTTGGGTGAATAATCAAATGATTAACCAGATACTCCTCAATAACGGTTTTGGCAAAAAACTACTCATCCCTCCGGATCTTAAATATCGTGATCTTTTCTCAAGTGCCCAAGAATATGCTCAGGAAAATAATCTAGGACTGTGGGAAAAATGTGCCAACTAAGCTCCAATCTTAAAATCTACCACTTCCCCGTCTTTAATTAGATATTCTTTGCCTTCAGTACGCACTTTCCCAACCGCGCGAGAGCTTACCCACCCGCCATACTGAACAAAATTTTCAAAGCTTACAACATCCGCCTTAATAAACTTTTTAATAAAATCAGTATGAATAACTCCGGCTGCTTCTTGCGCCAAGGTGCCCTTGGAAATAGTCCAGGCTCTTGCTTCCTTTTCCCCAGCCGTTAAAAAGGAGATTAGTCCCAAAGTATCGTAGGCTATTTTTACCAACCGGTTTAAGCCTGGCTCTGTTAGATTATATTCGGCTAAATATTCTTTTTGCTCATCTTCAGTCAAAGAAGCCAGATCCACTTCCAGTTTATTGGATAAGGCAATCACTGGGCCACGAAAAAAATCCTTTAAGATCTCTTCTTTTTTAGCGAGTTGTTTTTCGCCCAAGTTAGCCGCATAGATAACCGGTTTTTCCGTTAATAAAAATAATGGTTTAATTTCTTTTTTCTCATCCTCATCAAGCTCTACATCTTTAGCTAATATCCCCTTGTTTAATTCTTCTTTTAACTTAGTTATTGCCACCCAGCGAATTTTTTCTTCTTTTGTAGCATTTAGTTTTGGCTCTTTTTGTTTGTCCAAAGTCTCAAGGTCCGCTAAAACAAGCTCACTCTCAATAATTTCCACGTCTGAAAGCGGATCAATTTTAGAACTAACATGCTCAATATTCGGATCTTCAAAAAATCGCACCACGTGAACAATAACCGATACTTCCCGAATATTAGCCAAAAACTTATTACCTAATCCTTCGCCCTTATGCGCTCCTTTAACCAAACCGGCAATATCAATAAACTCCACCACAGCAGGAACGATTTTTTCCGTATTTACGATTTTAGCCAATACTGGCAGTCGGCCGTCAGGAACCGGTACAATCCCCTTATTAGGCTCAATAGTACAAAAAGGGTAATTAGCCGTATCCGCCACTTGTTTTTTAAGCAAAGCGTTAAAAAGAGTAGATTTGCCCACATTCGGCAATCCCACAATTCCTGCTGACACGTTCATAGCAATATTTTACTTCAAAATAGAGCTTCAGCACAATTTAACTCAATTCCCGCGTAATATATCTCCTTCGATGTGGCTTTGAAAATCTGGTCTTAATCGGTATTTTGGCTCTTCCCATCTTTGACGAAATTCAAAATTTACCTCTTTTTTCTTTTCGTATCTTTCAATATCTTTTAAAAATAGAAATAACTTACCTAACTTGCCCACACCAGGTGTGGGATAGCTTGACACCTCGGGATTTTTTAAATATTTATTTCGCCCGGCGCGTAAAATACTTCTCAGTAAGCAATCGTTAGAGTTCGATGATAAGGCTTATCTCCCATTTGCTTAGTTTGAGATCTATTCCAAAGCATAGTGTCAACATCTGCCGCTGTAACAAAACCATATCTTTTCTCTACTTCTTGTCTAATAATCTCAACTGCCCAAATCGTGGCCACCCTAATCTCTACTTCTTCTTCCGAATCTTTCCCTATTAAAACGTAAGAGTCAATTTTCTCTGCTAACTCCTTGGAATATTTAATTACCCCTAGCTTCCTTAGCATTTGGGGGATTTTGTAATCAGCAAACGCTGTCAGCTTGTCTAAATTCTTTAATTCCTTTTCGCCATGTGAAACAAGCGCATCGCTTATCATTTTCGAATTCAATTGGGCTCTTTTATAAAAACCGACTATTTGTCTCCCGTACGTAGAAATATCATTAAAACAGGGGAAACGCGTGACCAGAAGATCTGCAAGGAGCATGGCATCTCCCCTTGCCCTTTTATAAATGTCGATAAATGAATTTCCAAACTGCTTTTCCAGCACTCTTCCCGCTTCATTTAAACACCTTAATCTTTCATTGAATAGGGGAATTGTTGTATTCCCTGTCAAAATATTTTGTAAATGCGAGCGGGATAAATTAGCTAACTCACTCCCCGACAATAAAGCGCTATTCTTTTCAGTCTCTTTTTCTATACATCTAAAAAGCGCAATTGATCCGTCAAGTTCTTCATCGCCAATTTTAACTGTCCACTTCTCTTTATTCTTACCCGCCCAAAAACAAAAGTTAATAGTATTAAAAATAAAAATTAACTGTAAAAGGGTATCTAAAGGCCAGCCCTGCATCACAAGACCAATCTCTGAAGCCTGTAAATCTTTTTTGCCTACCCTGTTAGTCAAAGAGCATATTGCTTTTTGACTAACCCTTGCGTATTTTGATTGATCCAAAATAAACTTGGTTGATTTCAGAACATCTATCATTCCTTAATTATTGTCTATTTTTCTACAAGGATTTCCTGGAAAGATTTAATTACTCTAGAAGATCCCCTTCCCAGCACTTGCTTTATCACCTTTTGATAGTCTACATTAGCTAGTTTCTTTTGCATATAATTTTGGACATGTTTATAATCTCTCCCCCTTTTCGCATTAGCTAATAAAAAGGGTGTTTGTTTTAGCAATAGCCGAAAATTCTTACCTGGCTTAAGATCTCTTCTCGATATATGAGCTAAACCTCTTGTGATTACATATAAAGGAAAGGAATAAAAATCAAAGTTTTCATGTTTTTTTCGAAAATAACTCCACGGAACAAAGCCAGCATAATTTAATTCAAGTATTTTATTTTTAAGACAATAAAATGAATCTTTGTTGCTCCAAATCTTTCCGTGTTCATCAATACAAAACATTGACAAAAAATCCGTATGATAACTAAAAACTCCTAAAGTTCGTTCAATCAGATCAAATAAGGGTGGTTTCTCAAACGAGTTTTCCAAATCAATTTCATTCCAGTCAAAAATTTTAAAATTTATTTTCCTAATAGCTTTTTTAATTTCCGAGCAATGACATTTTTTGGAATATTCACCTGTTTTTTTATCTTTTATTTGATAAAACAAGTCGATATCGCAAGGCGAACACCCGAGTATTAAATCAGCTACAAATCCCCCTCGAACAACTATTTTCTCTATTTCCGGCACTCTCTTTTTTATTTGCTCCAAATCAAGCGATACGAATTTTAGGTTGGTTTTCTTAGTTTTTGACAATTTCAGAGCCTTCGTGCAATCAAAAATATATTTTTTCATTGGTATCATATACCAGAAGCTATGCGCCTCTTTTCTGGTTTCTTGGCTTCAGAGTCAAAAATGGAGAAGGTTGTCTGGCCGGAAGAATAACCCTGAATTTCTCCTGGATTAATAAGCCAGCAGCCAACCTTTTCTTGAAAATATTGATGTGTATGACCAAAAATGCAAAGATCATAATTTCCAGATTTTGCCGCTGACTCAACTTTCTGAGGATAGTGATTCATAAAAATTTTAAGACCGGATAACTCTCCTTTGTAAGTGTCTCCAAAAAATTCAACTTTCTTTAAATCTTCGAATTTTCTTTTCAAGCCCGCTCTTTCTCCTTCATTATTTCCCCAAACAAATATTACTTTACCTTTAAATTTTTCTAATACTGGCACTCCTTGGGGAGAGATCAAATCACAAGCGAACAATAAATACCCACAGCCTTCTTTATTCGCAATTTCTATTGCTTTTTCTAAATAATCCCAGCGATCGTGCGAATCCGACATAATGGCAATTTTCATACGATTCCTAAAATCACAAATTTAACTGGATTATTATAGCAAGACTGGGATTACAAATTGCTACACATGCTCGCCCTACTCGCCCACACCTGGTGTGGGATAGCTTGACACCTCGGGATTTTTTGAATATTATTTTTTTATGCCTTCAAGAAAAACATTTTTTGTCAGCAGAGAAACATACCACATATACAACAGAAGCATTGAACAACAACCAATTTTTAGCAACAAATTAAACTCTAAAAGAATTTTAGAACTTATTGACTATTACAGATTCAAAGATAATCCTCTAAGATTTTCTCATTACAATAGACTTCCTGCCCAAAACAAAAACAATTATCTAGACTCCCTGTATGCTTCACCTGAAAAAATTAAAATTTTTTCCTTTTCAATTATGCCAAGCCACTACCATTTTTTAATAAGACAAGAACTTGACCATGGAATTATAGACTTTATAAGGTTGCTTCAAAACAGCTATGCTAAATATTTTAATATCAAAAATAGACGAAATGGCCCTCTTTTTCAGGGTCCTTTTAAGGGAATTAGAGTTGAGTCGGAGGAACAATTCACGCACCTATCAAGATACATCCACCTGAACCCCCTATCTTCTTATGTTTTAAAGCAAGAAAAAGAACTAAAGGATTATAAACTGAATTCTTATATGGACTATATTTCTGGTAGTCCTCGTCCTTTCATAGAAACCGAAGCGATTATGGGCTTTTTCAAAAGCAAGAAAGATTATCAGAAATTTGTTTTTAACCGGCTTGATTATCAAAGAAAACTAGAAAGAATAAAGCATCTTGTTTTGGAAGATTAAGCAAAAATTAAGAATTATCCTAAGGTGTCTACCTAACCCACACCAGGTGTGGGTAAACTTGATCAATTTTTACAATATTCCCATTTTTGTTAAAATCAGTTTATGAAAATATCCTGGAAAAATGTTTCCCTTTTTTTAATTACTGCTTTACTAATCACCCTTTTTCTTTTTTTCCGACTATATAAAATCAAGACCTCTTTGCTCTTTGCCGTAGACATGGGCCGGGATTTGCTTGCCTTGCGTCTGTGGTGGGAAAAAGGAACTCCGCCTTTGCTTGGCCCCCAAACAAGCACTATCCCTTTTAACCAAAGTGCCTTGTATTTTTATCTTCTTTATCCCCTGTTTCTAATTACCAAGCACTCCCCTTTTTCTACGATCTATACTTGCTCCTTGATTTATATTTCTTTTTTTATTGTCGGAGTCTTTTTACTTAAAAACCGACCAGCTTGGCTAAAATCTTTATTTGTTGCCTGGTTATTGCTTTCCTTGCAGCCCCAGTTTATTATTCAGCACCGTTTTGTCTGGAACCCTTCATTTGTGGCCCCTTTTCTTATGGCTGCTTTTTATTTTTTTGCCAAGCTCTTGGAAAGATACTCGTTAAAAACTCTTATCTTGTTCTCCCTTGGTTTAACCACAGCTGTTTCTCTTTCCTTTAGCGTTGCCCCGGTTTTTATCGCATACGTCTTTTTTGCTTTTCTTAAACTCAGAAAAAAATTTATTCCCCTTGTTCTTTCTTTAGGAGCATCGCTTTTTATTCTTAATTTGCCCACTCTTTTTTTTGAACTGCGCCATCAGTTTACTCTTGCCAAGCAAATGCTTACTTACCCTCGCTTAGCCCAAGAACAAACCGATATTATAGTTCGATCAAGTAAACTTTTTCAATACACGATTTCACCCTATCCACCTTTTTGGCCAGGTATAATTTTGCTAGCCATTATAAGTATTGGAATTTATTTATTGCTTAAAAACAGGTCTCAAAGTAAAGCGATTAGAGAGAGCCAAATATTACTTAGGCAAGCTTTATTTTTACTCGCCGCCACTTTATTTTTTACTTTTATCATCCCCTGGGACATGCAGTCTCATTTTATCTTTGGAATATTAACTCTGGGAATAATTATTATTTCTCTACTTCCCTATCAAACTCTTGCTCCGATTCTAATCTTAATTCTCGCTCTTTGGCTCCGACCCACTCAAGCGAAAAGCTATTTTAATCCCGCAAATAGAACCGTCGAGGAAACCCAAGAATGTGCTCAAAAAGTTTGCGCTCAGGAAAAAGACCCCCTATTTCTTTCCGTTCAATCGGGACTCTTTCCTTACCATACCGGGCAAACCTTTCGCTTTTTATTTAAAGAAGCAGGCTGCAACATTAGGGCAATTGAAACCGAACCCCAAAGCGCCCAGAAAATGGCTTTGATTGTTGAAGAATCTCGCTATAACCCGGAAAAAACTTCATTTTATGAACTTACCCTTTTTGGCCCAAAGAAAGAAATAAAAAAATACGAATGCCTTGACAATCTCCAGGTTTATATTTTAGAAAAAATTTCGCCGTGAAGAAAAAGAAGGATCTTTTTATATCAGCCAAGACTTAACCTGTCCTGTCGGCTTATTTTAGATATTTTTGTTAAATAATACCCAAAAAAACAATTTTCGCTGAACTTCGGCATTTTTTAGCCTTAAAAATATTAAGTTAACTAAAAAATTAGTTAAAAAACAAAAAGCCAAAACTATTTTATAAATAAAAATTAAGCTTACTTGGTGTTTTTTAGCAAAAATCAAAAGTGAGCGAAAATGATGCTGGTAAAAATGATAAGGGTCTTTGTCTAACCACTGCTTCCAGCTTCCTCCTCCCAGATGAATTACCTTACTATCGGGAACCACCAACAAGCTATTGGGAAAATCTTTTTGTATTCGATAGCACCAGTCTACGTCTTCAAATAAAAAAGGATAATCTTCGTCTAAAAAATATTTTTTTAAGACTTCGCTCCTAACCATTAAAGCTGTAGCCGAAAGCTGATCTACTAAAAAGGGCTGTTTTTTTTCTAAAGAATTGATTAACAGCCCTCGTAAAAAAGTTTTTACAATAAGGGGTCGCAAGATTAAGTTATGATATAAACCAATTCTGAAAGGAGAAGGGAGTTTTAAATAATATTTTTGCTGGTAAGTTTTATCCGGATTAAGAAGAAGAGGCGAAACAGCAAGAACTCTTGAATTGCTCTTAAAGTATTTTAAAAGTTTTTCCAACGCTGAATCGCAAATTTCTGTATCACTATTCAAAAGTAAAATATATTTTCCCGAAGCTGTTTTTATTCCTTGATTATTAGCCTTTGAAAATCCCAAATTCTTTTTATTAAAAATAACTTTTAGATTTAGACTTTTAGCATTAAGTAATTTTTTTAAAAATTCCTTGCTGTTATCGCAAGAAGCATTATCAATAACAATAACTTCGTAATCTTTATTTTTCGGAATAGACTCTAAGCATTTTCCCAAAAGCTCTTTCGTGTTCCAGTTCAAAATAATAATCGAAAGATCTGGTTTATTACTCACGCAGTATTTTAAAAACAAAAAAATTATTAATAATTAGGCCAAAAATTTCACCGCCTATCATGGCCCAAACTCCGCCGATTACCCCAAATCTGGGAATCAGTACAAGGCCTAAAATCAAAGCGACTAAAAAATTTAAAAACGCAAAAGGGATAAATTGCTTTACTTTGTTTGAATTATGAATAACATTTCCGGCAATGCTATTTACAAATAAAAAAATAACCAGCAAACCCATTAAAGAGAAAACCGGCACTGAAGGAAGATATTCTGCCCCATAAACAAGAGGAATAATATATTTTCCTCCCCAGTGCATAATAGCCGCCACTGGCAAAGAAACGAATAGTAAGCAAAGAAAAACTAAGAAATAGATCTTTTTTAATTTTTTCTTATTCTCTATTAATAACCTAGAAGATAAGGGGAAAAGAGCAAGGGTTAACCCTTGAGGAATCATCACTCCGGCCTCAACGAATTTCGATGCAGCCGCGTAAATTCCCGCCGAGTAATCCCCCAGAATACGGCCAACCAAAACTAAAGAGATTCTTAAATAGAAAACAGCCAAAGTAATGATTACCGCAAAAACCCAGGATTGAGTTAAAATCCTTTTCCAAAAAGGCAAATCAACGATCAAGTCAAATTCTAAATTCAGTTTTCTTCCCGATTTTAACAAAATAAGTAAAGTGAGCAAGCAGGAAATAAAAAAGGTTAAGAAAAGAAAGCTGATCGGCAAACCAAAGTTAATTATAAACCAACCCAAAATAACAGCGCCTAAAGAGATCGCTAAATTAACAAAAGCATAAATTTCTGCCTTTTCCCGAGAATTTTCTATAAAGGCAATTAAATAAATTAGGTTACTAGGCAAAATAGTCAAGCCAAATAAAAAAACAAAAAATAGCTTTTGCAAGCCCAAGCCCATTATTAATCCAGCCAATAATAGAAGGATTAGGGTGAAAAACGCCAGCCAGACGCGCAAAGGAAGGAGACGCTTTAAATAATAATTAGCTTTTTCGGGCTGGCGCGGAAGATCGCGCATCACTATTTTTTCTAGGCCAAAGTCCGCCAAAGGATAAAAATTATAAACAAACCCTAAAACCCAGGCGTAAATTCCGAACACTTCCACGCCCAATGCCCGGGCCAAAAAAATAAAATAAAAAAAGCCAATAATTCGGCCTAAGATTTGAGAACCGGAGAGAAAAAGAGCATTTTTAAATATTTTTCTTTTCACCAATAAATTCTATCAATCTAAGCCCCAAGAGTAAACCCAAACCGTCCAGTATCGGGGCTGAACCGGATAAAGCCGGTCAAGTTCATATTCTCTTTTTAAATTTTGGTGCACATACTCCCTAATCCCTGCAGGCACCCTATCATCCCAACTATCCAAAACAATGATTCCATTTCGATTTTCATCTAATAATTTTTCAAACTTTCCCAAAGAATTAATAATTATTGCTCCCGAAAGAGCGTCTATCTCTTTTTTTTCACTTCTTAATAAAAAGTTTAAGTTGCCTTCGCCCAAATACCAAAGCGATAAGTCATTCCAATTGGTTATCAAAACTAAATCAGGATTTTCTTTCTTTTTCTCAGCCACTAAACCATATATCTTTTTCCAATCCACTTCCGGAATTTCCTGCATGTCTTCATTCAATGAGTATGTCTGTTGTGGCCAAAAAACAAACTTATCTCGAAAAGAGAATGTTAAAAGAATAAAAGCGGCTGACAATAAACTTATCCAAATTCCTCGAAAAGACACAAATCTCCTCCCTTGAGATGAAAAAAGAACAGGAGTAACAAGCTCTATAATTTCAACTAGCCCATAACTAGTAAGTAAAATAATAAATGGTAAAACAGGATAAAAATAACGAATAAATGGCTGCTTCAGAAAAAAAGAGTCAATGATAATTTGAACCCCTAGAAAAACAGCAAATAAAAATAGGTCCCGATAATTTCTCCGCCAAATTAGTAAAAAACTACCTAAAAATGCCAACAAACAAAATAGGAAATAATTGTGAGCCAAGAAAACACGATAATAAAATAAATTATTCACCTGCCCGAGCTGAGCAAAATAAGAAAACACCAGCTCTTGGAAAATAAGACAGCTTCCTAAAAAAGCCAACAAGCTAGGCAATAACCACCTTTTGTTTTGATCAAAATTCACCAATAGAAGGAATACTAGACCACTAAAAAGAGCTGCCAGCCCCAAACCGTGCATTAAACAAGCCAAGATACCGCTAAAAAGAAAACCGAGTAAATTTTTTATTTTGAAATCTTTATTATCAATAATTTTAAAAACAAAATAAGCTGACAAAAGAAAGAAAAATTGTAAAGCCTGATAAGGCCTTGCTTGTCGGCTCATCAGAATTTCGATTTTTAAAAAAGTAAGAAAAAAGGCCGCTAACAAAGCTGTTTTTTTATTAAACAGCTCCTTGCCTAGTAAATAAATTGCTATAATCGTCAAAACCCCAAAAACAACCGAAGGAAAACGAATGCCAAACTCGTTCAATCCCCAAAGTTTAGCCGAAGCAGCGCTAACCCAGTACATAAGCCCTTGGTATGCGCCCGTACGGTAGCCATTTTCTAAAACCGGCTTCCCTCTTGCTAAAATCGCTTCAGCAAAGAGGGCCACGTGATTCTCATCAGTCCAAAAAGAATAGTTCATCCCCAACCCAAAAATTCGGAGAAAAAACCCGACACCGGCTAAAACAAGTAGAAAAATATTCTTCGTCAATTCTTTTATTGGTTTTATACTCATTAGCAGATTAGTTTTTTTCTAGATTAAAAACAGCCACATTAAACAATAATAGGGAAAGAAAAAGATAGCTGATCAGAATCATCCCTAAAAGACCCTTTACGATCCAAGAGGCGCAGCTCATATCAATAAAATTACCAGAAATGTAATATAGATTAAAAATCATAAAAATAACATAACTACCTAAAAAGATAGCTTTGACTATTTTTTTCCGGCCAGAAAGCCATCTTGCAGCTCCAGAAAGAAAAAAGGGCAAGGAAAATGGATAAAGATGAAAATAAAAGGCACCGTAATTAAAAGCCTGATTGCGGCCATTAACATAAAAAAGCCAATATAGTAGCAAAGGCGATATTGCAAAAATAATAAGCTCTAAATTCCTTCTAAAGTTTTTAACCGCAAAAAGTAGAAAAAGAATAAAAAACAAGGGGGTAAGGTTAGAAAGCAGAGAATACTTAAAAAACTCGGAGCTAAACTCTTTGGAGTAAACCGGAATTGTTTCCGCATTCACTCCTTTCCGCAAAACGTTAGGAATAAAAATATAGACAAAGCCAATTAATTTATTTAACCCAAAATTCTGCTTTAATTCTAAAAACCTTCTTTGATAAAGGTCAAAATAGAAATTTTGAAAACCTCCGCCTGTTTTCTCGATGCCGAATATTTTAGGCCCGAAAGACCAGAGGATAAACAAGAAAAGGAGAATAGCCATTATCGGAAAACAGCTTCTAATAAACTTAAAAATATTTTTGTATCTGACTAAATAAACAAGTAAGAGAGTGGCGCTAAAAAATAAGGTAAAAGGGTGGATCAGAAAAGAAAACCCAGCCAAAAGCCCAATAAAAATCTTATTTGAATCCTTGTTAGTAATTAATAGAATAAGGGCCAATAAGATCGGGTAAAGAGCAAAGTATTTGTAAAAATATTCGGCGTTAAAAGGAGTAAAAGAAAGAGGAACATTAATTAACATCAGAAAAAGAGTGATTAAGGCAATTCTTTGGGAAAAATATTTTTTTATCAAGACATAAAAAACAGGGTAAATTAAAACACCTAAAGCTTCGATAAACCGCTGATAAACAAAATGACCCTCTCCAAAAACACCCAAAATGCCAGCAATGATCATCGGCAGCAGTGGAGTACGATCAAAAATATTTGTTTTTTCCAAAAACAGTTGGGCTTCAGGACTAAACAAGGGCATTCGGTGTAAATAAATTCTCCCCAGTCTCCAGGGAAAAAGATTGTCAGCAAAATAGCCGAAGTATCCATCTAAAGGCACTGGTTCTAGGTTGTCTAAATACTTGCCAATATATTGAAGGTTATAAAAATAATCTCGATGAGCAATGGTCAGAAAAAGAACAAAAAGGGCTAAGAGTATAAAAATTAAGGCTTGCTTTGGCTTAAAAGGGTTTTGATACATTCTCATTTTCAAAAAAGTAATTAAGCTAATTAGCAAAACAAGTAAATAAGAACCGAGAATAATTTTAGCTCCGCTTAAAAGATAAAGAATCGTGCTTAAAAACAGAAAAACAATGGAGAAAACAGGACTGAAAATAAATTTTAAATCAGGATCAAAAATCAATTTTTTCTTTTTTTCGATAAAAGAGGCAATTACCCAACCAGGCAAAAATAAAAGAGCTAAAAACAGAAAATAATAAACCCAATAAGACAGTAAGCTATTTTTATTTTCATTAAAAAAGTGCTTAATCCCCTGAATAACATTAATGGGCTCTTTTTTTAAAAACTCAAAATCTTTATACCAAATTGGACCGCTAAAAGAATCCTCCCAAAAAGCAGGTTTGGTAATAATAATCTCAAGAGCCTTGGCTTTTACTTCGTTCGGCAAAATTAATCGATAAAATGGCAGGCTATTGTTTTTAACTTCATCAAGCAAAATCCATTCACCTTCCTGATTTAAACAATAAACCCAGAACTCTTCTGCCAAAGCCGAGCTATGCGAATGAAGGTTACCGTAAAAAAACAAGGAAAAACCGTCAAGGGAAATTGGCTCTTTAAATAAAAATCGGATTATTCCTGGATTTCTGGCCGATACTTGACCAATAGTCATTCCCTGGCTCTCGGCTAAAGAGGCAAAGGTTTTCGACCATCCAGGATCATTTTCGTTCTCCTCAAGAAACTCCTTAATTTCAATCTCTTGGTATTCGGTTAAAAAATAATTGGCAAAAACATCCTTGAAAATCACTCCCGATACAAGTAGAGTTATCGTGGCAACAAGAAAAGTAAACAATTTTTTAGAATTCATCTTTAATCCTGATTCTTATCTTTCCGCCTTCTTCCTAATTTTTTTTAAATTATTAGGAGCCTTTTGTTCTCTCCTTTAATATCCTGGCAAGCTCGAAAGCCGGTTTTTCTGCTAATTTTTTAACTAAAGGCATTTTGGCCCTTAGTTTCCTTTTAATAAGGTTAGAATCTGCCAAAGCTTTTTTAATCTTAGTTTTAATTCTCCCATCGCAGGTCTTTATATCAATCACTAAATCACCCACCCCTAAGCTACGATAAATACCATCCATTTTATGAGAATAAGCAATCCCAATTGCCGGCACAAAGCTTGATAAAGCAGCAATGGCCGCATGCAGCCGAGAAGCAATCATTAAGTCGCAATGAGAAATTGCCTTTTTATAATCAGCAGCCCCAAAGCTTTTACTTAAAATCTTGACCTTATTTTTGTTTTTTATTCTCTTAAAAATATCCTGGGCAGTCTGATAATCGTCTCTTTTCGCTTGAATAGCATGAGCTACCATAATGATATCGGCATTTAAATTTTCAATTATCCAGTCTATTAGCCCAGCCATGAAATCAACGAAAGAAACATAAGGATTTTTTCCCTCCTTGGGCGGAAAGCCATAAGCAGAAACTAGCTCACTTACAGCTACCCCGATTAATTTTTTTCCCTTCCTTCGATAGTTCAAATTTTTAGCAGCAGGTTTTAGCAAGAAAGCGGAATCAGCCACTAAATCTATTTTCTTTTTATCTATTCCTAAGCCAGCTAAATGATCTAAAGATCCTTTTTCTCGAACTGAAATGTAAATACACCTTTTAAATAAAAATCTAGAAATAGCTTTCCCCAGCCTACTTTTAAAAGGACCTGGCCCTGCTGCATAAATAAACACTGGTTTTTTCATCACAATCCCTAAAGATAAAAAATACATTCTCCATAAAAGGGGAAAGAAGCCATAATCTTCGCCCAGAACATCTCCGTCCGAAGAAATAAAAATTTCCGAAGAGGAAAGTTTCTTAACGCTTTTGTTGGGACAGTAATTAAAAAAGCGATAAGTCCAGGCGCTAAATGTCCAAGAAATTGCTTTAACAAGGGTGGCAATAAAATATTTTAGCGAACGAAACTTTTCTCTCCTGGCCCCAAAAGTTTTAATATACTCAACCCCTTTTATCGGCCTACAAGTCTCTGTATAAACAGTTAAAACATAGAATTTAACTTGAGGAACCAATTTCCTGATCGACTCTGTTCTGACTCTTAACAGAGCTTCTGATCCTCGACTACAAAACCCGGTAAAAGAAGAAATAGTAATTGCTTTCATTTGCCAATGTTTTTCAGCTGTTAAAATTTCTTTTTATAAGCATTCAGCATTTTTTTATTTATTGTAGCAAATAAATTCCAGAGGAATAACGGTATTCCTAAAAACATTTTTGGGAATTTATTAGAGAAAAAAGAATTCAGATAAGAAAGAACGGCAATCATTGATAATGGCCTAATCCTGCTTTCCGATCTTTTATTGTATACCGGAACACCTAGTTTTAATATTCTAGCTACTTTAGCGAGCAAAACATGACAATCCTTTTTGCAGAATAATTTTATCTTTTGTGATTTCACAATTGCTTTTGGGCTTACCGGTTTATAAAAAATATCTTCCTTTAGTCTGTCAACCAGGTCCTGCCCCGCTTGGGTCCGGCTGATAATGACGTTTATTCCTTTTTTACTTTTCATCAGTCTTGGTATCCAGGCATCACCTAAAGAAATGTCGGCCAGTTCATTAGTTAAATCTGGACACAAAAAGCATCTTTCCCAATTAAAAAACCCTATGGAAAATAATTTAAAGACCCGGAAAAAAGAAACTTTTTTCACCTGGCCATTTTTTTTAATAGCGGTTATATCGCCCGGCCACCCTTCCCCTCGGTATTGAAACTCTCTTATTTCCTCAGATCTTAGTCTTAATTGTTTTAAAATAAAACTGGTTGCGTAAAAATTAAGCCCCTGTCCACACATAAGACCTAAACAAAACTTAATTTTTTTTCTTAAAATAGGATTTGTCTTTTGAAGCTTTCTGATCCCTTCAATATGGCAAGGCAAACCAACTACTGCAAATTTTTCTTTTTGGGAATTAATTATTTTTTTAAGATATTGGTTTAAAACAACTGGCGCGTATTTTGACCCCCTAGCCCCAATAACCTCTTTTTGACGATAGGCAATAAAAGGCTTAGGGATCAGAGGCTTCCGGGAATCTATGCCAGTCACTAAAGCCCCATCAACAATTTTATTTTTTAAAAGATAAAGCAAAATAGATGTGGCCACTCCTCCGGAAGCACACTGAGAACGCAATTTTTTATTTCTAGAATAGCCTAGATAGCAGTTTCGAAAATAACCCAAATTGGGATCATATTTTACCTGGCTTTTTTTAGAAAAATTTTCTTGATTTAAGTTTTTAAAATCCACTCCCAGCCCCGGACAAACTTGAAGACATAGCCCGCATTTTGAACATTTTCTTTTATTTACTCTGATTTCGAAATTATTTTTTTCCTGCTTATAGGAAATAGCGCTAATTGGACAGGCAGAAATACAAGTCCCGCAATTGGCGCAGAGCTTATTTTTAACGATTTTGTCAACCATCTAAAAATCTCTTTTGCTTTTTCCCATAAAACGAGGGCGTTTTTTCCGAAAATCTATCAAAAACCACCCTAGGCTAAAAACTAAAGTATTCAAAGAAACAAAAAAACCTAAGTAAAATAACTTTTGAGGCAAAAATTCAATTATGATTTCGTAGTCTCCCCGATCATTACTGTCCTCAGGAGTAATATGCCAAGCATTAGCATAGCCATTAACTAAGAAGTGACGATCACTGGGAATTGATTTTTTACCCCAAGTTTCAAATATATTGCCGCCCAGAAATAGATTTTGCTGAATTTTTTCCTTGACTTTTTCTCCAAAATAATTAGCTGAAAGCAAATCATCTTCGTCCAAACTACTATTGCTATTAGCTTCGGAAATATAAGCTCTCCAGCCCAAATTAAAAGTTTCATTAAAAATTAGCTCGTACGGTCCCTGGGCATTCTTTACTTCAACTAAATACTTAGCAGGATTAATTTTAGTAAAAGTAATTACAGGGCTGTTTCCGTCGAAAACCTCATTCCCAAGATCTGCTTTCAAAATAACCTTAGGATTGCGAACTTTATTAATCTTAAAATTCTTAAAATTTAATTTAGCAAACTGATTAGGTTTGGCAATTGCATATAAATAAATATCAGCTTTTATAGCATTGGGGCTAGAACGAATTATAGTTTGGTAATTATCCCAGCTCTTTTCGGATAAATTACTTTCGGATAGTTCATCCGCAACTGAAATCTCAAGTTTTTTTTCTAATATTTTTTCCGTAACTAGGCGGTCTTTCCCCTGAAAATAAGTAGTATTTTGCTCTAAAACTCCTAAACCCAAAACGCCACCGCTAAGCTCGTAATCAAAAGACAAATAATAAAGGCTATTGGGCTCCCAGTTTCTGATATTTTGATAAATAATGTTGTCAGCATTGGGGTAAAACCCTTGGGGAGAGAATTGAATGTCGCCCTCTTCCAGGCTTAGCTCTTTAAAAACCTTCCATTCTTGGTTAGCTAAATTTTCTAATGAAAATAACTGAATTGCCCCTTGATGCTCCCCCGCCCTAAGCTCCAAATCCCTTACCTTGCTTAACTTGCTTTCGTCTTCCCAATTTTCCTCCTGCTCATAATTCTGGCTATCAATCGTCAAACTGAGCAATAATTCCGGCGCTAGTCCGCCCAAGTATAATTCATAATTTCCTTGTTCGGGAACTTCAAAAGAATATTCCAGATTAACAAAGTCTGCCTCTGACCACTGATAAATCTCCTCCAATTGTTTTTTTATTACTCCAAAGGCGAAGGGAAAATTTCCCTTCGCCTTTTCAGATAGCTTGCTAATTCTTTTCTCGTTATCCAATAAGTAGTTTTTAGTTTTTACCGCCAATAAAATTCTGGTTTCAGTGTTTTTAACTCCTTTTATTAAGTTAATAATCTCGCCAAGCTTATTTTGATATGCTTCGGATCTGTCAGCTCCAAACTGAAGAGTCTCGTTAATTCTTTTATTGGCATAAAAAAGTTTTTTATCTACTAACTTTTCAAGATTTTTTCTTGCCCAAAGCTCATCTCCTTTTTCCTTGAGGAAAACTAGGCTGTAGAAAGCACCCCCCGGTCGATGCTTAACATAAGGATAAATCACCTCTTCATCTGGAGCACCCAAGCCAATAATCGCCTCTTTTAAATTCTCTGGCTCAACTTCAACCAAAAACTCATTAAATTTATTCAAAGCCAGCGGCGCTTTTTTGGGAGTCGCCTCCGACACGAAGGTCTGGAAATAAATTCCCAGCGCAGGATTATTTTCATACAAATCCAATAATTCTGGCAAAACGCCTATTCCTGCTGAAGAAAGTACCAGTTTCTGAGGAACGTAAAAATGAGGAAAACAACTTTCATTTTCAAAAACCACAATATTCTCAAAATCCAAATCGTCGCGTTTTTTTATTTCTTTTTCTTTTTCCAGAAAATTCTTAATAAACTGATAATTGACGATATAAGAATAGTCTAAATCTTTCCTAACTACAATTTGACTTACTCCCAAAAATCGCAAAAGGCGAACAAGATCATCCCACTGCCTCTTTTCCATTAATTGATTAACAAGAAGGTCAATATTCTGGGGCTTCCCTGCCCCGCTATTGTAGAGGTTAATTCCCCCAGCTAGAGGAGAGTAGATTTTAAAAAGATCTCTCATTCCGTGATAATTACCAGAAAAATATAAATTACTACTCGAATAAACAACTTCGTCACCGGGCAGATAAAAAGCCCGAGAATTAGTTGATAAATTAGCTAAATAATCTTCGACTATCCGGTAATCATCGGGAAAATCATAAGTCCTTAACCGAACGTCATGGGTGCTCTTTTGCTCTCCGTATAATTTTCCGGAGAAAAAAGGGAATGAATTAAACAACACCAGAAAAATAAAAAAGACAGCTGAATAATTTAATATTTTACTTTTTGATCTTAATAGAAAATCAAAAAAAATAGTCATTAATATAGTGGCAGCGAAAGAAGAAATAGAAATAAACCTGGCTATATCTCGAATAAAATTAGAAAAGGGTATTTTAGCAATAACTTTAGGGCCCAGACAAAACAAAAATAAAGGAACCAAAAATATCAAAAAAAACGGAATAACTGTTTTTCTTTTCTTCTTCAGAAAAAGCAGAGAAAATACGACAGTCAAAGGGGTTAAAAAAGAAGCAAATAGCAAAGAGTATGGATAAGCTGTTTCGTATTGGTAATTAAAAATACTTCCCCAGCCGCGAATAATGTTGCTGAAGCTCAATCTGGCCCAGGTGCCCAAGCTCATAGTTTCATTGACCAGTTTTGAGCCTAAAATATTAGTATCGCGATAAAAAAACAAAGACGGCCACCAAGCAGCATGAATTAGTAAGAAAGTTAACAAGATAAACAAAAAGGAGCGTAAGTATTTAAAAAACGTTTTTTTATCTTTAATTAAATAAACGGCCAAAGCCAAAAAAACAAGAGGATACCAGATAATTGACTGGGTCTGGATTGCAGCCAGCGAGTATAATAAGCCAGTTGCTAAAGAAAAGCGCAAATTATTTTCTTCAACCGATTTTATAAATGAAATTACAGCCCAGGGCAAAATAACTCCAACTGAAAAAAGAACAAAAGTCCAGCCCATTATTGAATAATTGAAAAAAAACGGCATTGTGATCAAGATAAATCCCCCCAAAATTGAAGAATGTTTTCGGCAACCTAAATAACGGCATAGAGAATAAACAGATATTCCAGAAAAAAAATAAATTGAAAATAAAAACAGCTTGCTGAAAACATCTCCCTCAACACCAAGCTCGGAAAATGCTTTAATCAGTAAGCCAAAGGGAATATCCACAAAAAATGATTTTCGGGCTCCCAATAAATTCATGACATGAGTCCAGGTGTATAAACAGTTATTGAAATATACTTGAATTTGCTGATGGGTAAGCGGAAACCCCCAGTCAGCGCCAATAATTATTCCAGAAGAAAAAATAACCCCTCTTAAAAAAATAGCGGATATTATTAAAAAAAATAAAACAGGAAATGCTTTTGTTGGACGCATGGATCAATAAATATTAAATTGTTCGTATTTTAACATAAAGACTTCTCCATCCCGCCTTATAAGCTAAAATACTATTTTTCCTTTCCCTGTAAAATGCAAGCCTTTGGCATTAAACGAAGCTCTTTTCAGAATAAAAGCTTCTAGCTCACTTAGAATAAATGCAGGAAGAGTAAAAAACTGCCAAAAGATTTTTAAAGTAAAAAGCAACTGATCTTTGGCGCTTTTGTTCATCTTGTGGGTATCTCGAGTTCTTTTTTCAAGCCCATTTCCCCCGAATTTTTCCAAAAGCATTTTGGGCAAATAAAGAGCAAAAAAATGTAAAACTTGAGAAAAAAGATGATCGCTATAGGTAAAGGCTTGTTCTTGAAAATTATTCTTAATCAACTTTTTGACATCAGTCTGGGAAAAATGGTTAATATGGCCAAGATACTTTTTAGTAACATTGGCAAAAAAAGAAGTTTTTAGCAAAAAATAATCAACTGTAAAGGGCTGATTTTCGCAAGGAACGTAAAAATGAAATATTCCCTGTTTTTTTAAAACTCTTTTAGCCTCTAAAATTACTTCTAAAGGACCGACTGCATGCTCTAAAACATCCATCATGACCACTACATCAAACATCGATTTTGAAAAAGGTAATTTTTGAGCGTCAGCCACCCAAAAACTACCCTTTAAGAAAGAGTCTTTTTTAGCTTGCTTGATTGCCGTTTTGCTAATATCAACCCCAAAGAGTTTTGCTTTTGGTTTGAGCTTAGCTATTTTCTTTAAAAACCGACCCTCTCCCATTCCTATTTCTAAAATTTTAGGTCTCTTTAGGCTATCGATAGCTTTTAAAAATCTCCTGGTTCTTTTGTCCAAAATCATATCAAAAAAAGAATCGCCGCCCTGCGGATTTTTATTATAATCGTATTTCTTTATACTATCTTCCTTTTTCACCTCTCCAGTCTTTAACTAAAAAACAGCTTTTTACTTAAATCTTTAGTCAAGTTTTCTTTTTTATCTCTACGCCCAAATCTCGATAAAAAAATGGTCCCACTCTTGGTAGTTTTCCCAAAAGAGCCAAAAGCCTGATTAACAAAGCCGGACTCGAATTAAAAATAGTTACTTTCCCTTTCAAATTAAGCCTATTTAAAATATTTTCAAAATATTCTTTAGACCACTTATAATAGTGTTCGTCATGAAAAATTGATCCCGTATTCAAAATTCGATAAGCAATGATTCCCAGCCAATCCGAATTATCCGTATAAATCTTGACTATCTTTTGGCTAACCCTAATTTGTTCCTTAATAAATTCTATTGGCTCTAGGCAATGCTCAACAACATAGGCGCTCCTTACTATGTTAAAGACATCATTTTTAAAAGGTAGTTTTTCTCCCGAGGCTAGTAAAAAATTAGGGGGAAGCGGCTGGGGCAGATAAACATCAATATTCACGTCTCCATTAAAGTCATCACCGCAGCCAACGTCTAAAACTGAAAGCTTCTCCCTATTTCTAGGAAGTTTTTCTTTTACTCTTCCATTGTCGCTTCTAAAGCTAAATGAAACTAATTTAGCCATTAAATTGGGCCTCCAGCCGCGATAACCAGGAAGCCATTTTTTTCCAAACTTCTCGGGAGGCTTATTGTCTTTTGTCAAAGAACGAATATCGTCCGGTAAAAAATTAGGAACATCGCCAATAAAATCATACCGACGTCCGCACTTAAAACATTGAAAATATTTTTCTTTTTTCTCAAAATATTTTAGATCAGCCTGATCGTAGGGGCAGGCCAATAGAGGGAAAAGAAGGCTATTCATAGTGTTTTTCTAATTTTAATTAGGTCTTTCTGGGCTATTTTAAACCAGTCAAACTTTTTGGCAAAATTAACTGACCCTCGAGACAACAAGGCATAAGTTTTCTCATCCTCCAATAAAAACTTTAAGCTTGTAATTACTGATTTTACCTTATTGCACTCAACCCTAATTAAACTTTTAGTTTTATAAATGTGTTCATATATCGGCAAATTATAACTAATAGCTGGCACTCCACAAGCCAAGGCTTCCATTAAACTTATTCCCCAGCTCTCATCTGCATTTACTTTCGACAAGTATAAAAAAATCCGACTGTTTTTCAATACTTGATATTTTTTAGGAGCCGAGGTAAAGCCTAGATATTCAATATTTTTTTCTAACTCATTCTTTTTTATCTCCTTTTTCAATTTCTCAACAACATCTTCCAATCCCCCGCCCATTATTGCCAACCTTGCCTTAGGCTTTTCCTTAATTAATTCCCTCCAAACTTCAATAAGATCAAACACTCCTTTGTTAACGCTAATCCTTCCCATATAGGCGGCTTCGTATTTCTTCTTTTTCGGATTTTTGACTAAATTGATTTTTTCCATAAAAAGACCGTTTTCAGAAAAAATAATTTTCTTTTCACCAATGCCTCTTTTAATCATCTCTTTTTTAAGTTCTGGGTTAACTGTAAATATTAAATCCGCAAATAAGTTGGCAATTTTACCTAAAAAAATAGACTCTGAATAAGCAAGGAGGTTTATCAAAAAATTACCCTCTCTTTCCTTGGGAGAAGGGACGATGCTGTCCATTATTAATACCCAGCCTTTACACTTTTTAAATATTTTCAGCCAAAAAACAGGAACAATGTCCACCAGAAAACAAGAATTGGAAACGGCAAAATCAAAAGTTGGCAATTTTTTGAAAAGAATAAGGGGAGCGCAACAAACTCTTAAGAAATATGAAAAGATAATTTTAATCGCCGAATTAGCTTCTTTCCCAGAAAAAGGGAGAGTTAAAAGACGGGCGTGAACCGGATCCTTGTTAATAATTTCTTCGCTTGCAGTTTTTCGGCCAAGCTCTGATACCAATAAATTTACGCTATTTCCTTGTTTTGCCCACCCCAATATTCTCCCTGCCTGTTTGTCATAAGAATAAGTGCCGATGTCTCCTAGATTTATGTATAATATCTGCAGTTGCCGATTCACTGCGACATTATAGCAAAAATGAAAGTCCTAAATATTATCCTAAGAGAAAAATTCGATTTAAAAAAACTGTCTGCAGTTCCTCGAATAGCTTGGGAAACCGCAAAAAGAACCCCTAAAGAGTTCAAAACAAATATTATCAGCAATAGTTCGGAAAAAGAGATTAAAAAGTTTAATCAAAATATCCAGTTCGTTTATTTACCCGGCTCATACTTCTCCTTTTTCAACAACGCTATTTCTTTTTGCCGAAAAACCGGCTCTCAAAATACAGTCTATTTCCTTGGAAGTCTTTCCGGAGCCGCTGTTTTTAGCCAAAAAGCAAAAAGCCGCCTTAGCCGGATTGTGTTGAACATTATTAACGGAGGTATCGGACTGAAGGAATTTAAATTTGTCCGGCCCTATGACTTTTTGGTTGAGCCCTCCCATTGCCTTTTTCATCCCTCTGTTTTAGGGAAACCCCTAGAATTGCTTTACGCCAAACACCTACAGGGTGCTCACATTATCAAGATCATTGTCCAAAGTAAAAGATTAAAAAATAAGATCTTATTATCCTCGCCCCAAGCAAAAGTGGAACAAATTCCTTTCGGCGTTCCCAAAAGCTTTTTAAAAACCAGAGCAAAGACAAAATCCGGACCCAGGGCCTTACTCTATTTCGGACATATTTATAGCGTAAGAGGAGTTGATGATATGTTAGCCTCAGCCAGCTTACTTTTAGAAAATAAAATAAATTTTGAAATAAATCTTATTATTACCCCGGAAACTAATATTAAATTTCTTGAAAAAAGGCTTTCGAGTTTGCCTCAGGTAAAAGCAAAAACAACCTTAACTAAAAAATATCTTAAAAATTTAATAGTCTATCTTCAACAAGCAGATTTGGCTTTTTTCCTCTACCGTTTCAGCGGGGAAATGCCAGAATACCCCCTGGCCTTAATAGAAACTATGGCCGCCGGAATTCCAGTAATTAGCACTAAAATTGGGGCTATTGGAGAACTTTTCCCCAAAAGTACAGCTAAATACTGTTTGACTGAGCCTGGGCAGATTAAAGATATAGCTCGAAAATCTAAAGAGCTTCTGTTTAACCAAAAAGTCAGAAATATAGCAATAAAAACGAATCAAAAGATTGTTGAAGAAATGACATGGGAAAAATATTATGATAAAGTTAAAAAATTCATTTTTATTTAGTAATTTTTAATGAAAAAAAATAGCGTCAGAAAATTTTTCAATAATTTTTCAAAAACTTATAACCAGAAGGCTTTTCGCGACAGCAAGGGCCTGGATTATTTAAACCATTTGGAAATTGATTTTATTAAAAAAAACTGCTCTTCTCGAAAAATAAAAAACTTACTAGAAATCGGCTTTGGAGCAGGAAGAAATCTAGAAATTTTTAAAAATAAGCAAATTGAAATTTACGGAGTTGATATTGCGGAAAAAATGATTAAGGAAACATTAAAATCTTTTAGCCAGAAAAAAATTCACCTCAAACATTTAAACGCCGAAAAAGGACTTCCTTTTAAAGATAATTTTTTTGACCTCATTTTATGCATCAGGGTTCTAAAATACATGAAAAAGTGGCCATTCGTTTTAAAAGAAATTTCCCGAACCCTTAAAAAGGGTGCTTATTCTGTCCTTGAGTCACCCAATTTGTTTTCAATTCATTTTTTCGGTCTTCCTTGGGCTAACTATTTCCTTTTTCCCATATGGAAATTCACTAAAGAATTAAAAAGAAATAAGCTAGAAATAGTAAAGATTAAGAAAGGTGCTCTTTTTCCCTTTTTTATCTACAAAAGAATAAATAATCCTAAAGTGCTAAGATTGATTAGTGCTGTCGATAAAAAAGCTAATCAAATATTGCCACTGGGAATTGGTTCAAGAAATTATTTATTTCTGGTAAAAAAGATCAGCTAGTTGCTTTAATAAAAATAGTCATAAAGCCGTTCTCTTTTCCAAAATACTCTTGATCTTTTTTTTGATCCCAAAAGTCTTTATAGGGAATCTCCTTGTTAAAAATCCACTTAAAAAAGTATAGGAGAAGGGCGCTAACCATTTCAAAAAAACCACCTCTTTTTTCTACCTTTTTGACCTTAAAACCAGTTTTCATCAACATTTTTCTTAATTGCTCTTCTCGATAATGACGATGGCCAAAATACCAAGCTGGATCTGTAAGCTTGGTTAACCAAAAATCTAAAGGAGTAGAAATTACCAAAGCACCGCCGCTTCTTAAAACTCTTTTTATCTCTCTTAGGGCGACCCCCTCTTTGCCTGGGGGCAAATGTTCTAAAACGTCAAACATAACCACCAGGTCAAAAGATCTATTTTTCTCAGGAATTTTAAGAGCTGACCCTTTTTTAAAAAGAGCTTGAGAAACTTCCCTTTGGGCTTGATAAAAATATTTTTCTTCGGGCTCAATTCCAACTGCTTTCTTTGCTCCCGAACCCAGAGCGAATTTTTCAAACCAGCCATAAGAACTTCCAATATCTAAAACAGTTTTGCTTTTTAGGCTCCCGCATAGTTTAAAGCCGTATTTATGTCTAGCTGTTAATCTACTTTTAATACTATTACTAAATCTTCTCACAGTCGCTACCGGCTAATACCGATCTATTGTTGGATTTTTCCTAAATATTTTAATTTTTACTGCTTCCTGCCAAATAATAAAAGCGGAAATAAAGGTAATAAAAGGATGATAAAGCCATTCCCTTTCTCCGTCTTTAAGAAACATATACAAAGCTCTTGCGCAAGGCATAATAAAACTAATCCCGTAAAAGGGGTAGAAAAACATTTTTATTTTTCGGTCGAGAGAAATATATTTCCTTCTTGCTTTCAACCCAAAAGCGTCTTTATAGATACCGAATGTCTTTCTTTTATCCAAATTATAGTCTATGGCCCAACGGTGCTTTTTGATAAACTGACCTACGCCCTTATTCAGGGTAGTATGGTAGTTGCTTGCTCTGGGAACATAGGCAATCATTTTTTTATCTTTTATTAAGCTAAGAACCGCCAAAATACCACAATACCAGGTGCTTTTGTCACGATAATAGCCTTTTTTTCTAATCATAAACCCCTGTTCAAACTCGAGAACAGGATGATCTTTTAATTTGAAGTCAAAAACAACCCAATCTTTAGTTTTTTTAACCACCCCATAGACCTTATTAAAGGTCAGAGGATTGTTAGCGTAGCCATAAACAAAGTGATTACCGGGGTCAGTAAAGCGGTTAGCATACCTGGTTAACCAAGTATCGGTTTTCTTGTTATCCAAATGCGGAAAAGCGGCCACAATCTTTTCATCCTCCAACATCGGCCTTAACATTAATCGAATCCAGCTCTTCTGAACCAATTCGTTATCATGGCCCATAAAAACCATAAAGTCGCCTTTAGCTTTTTCCCCGCCAACAGCAAAGCCTGGATCCCCCAAGATTAACTTGTTCTTGACCACTCTAATCTTATATTTCTTGGCCAATTTAAGAGTGTCATCTATCGAACCACCATCCACAAATAAAATCTCTATTTTGCTTTGAGGATAATCTTGTTTCCTAATTGATTGGAGATAGTTTTTAATCCAGGGTGCACTATTATAAGTGGGGGTAACGAAAGAAATTGTTGGTAAATTCTTAATTTGAGGATTTTTATTCATTTCTTGCTCCAAGTGCTCTTAGCCCGGGATTACTTTTTTTGATCTAGATGCTTTGTTTTTGCTGGCTTTTTTCCTTCTGGCATCAACCATCTCTCGTTGGTGAGCACAAAGAACCGGGTAATATTTTTCTTCAAAATATGACTGGATCTTTCTAAGTTGTCTGTTGGTAAAATTTTTAGTTCGCCAGAAATTATTGCTGTATTCGTCAGTAACCGACCAGTCGAAGTTTTTCATCTTTTGATGATCATAAAGGTCACAGCCGGGATACGGGCAAAGAAGGGTAATTCCAAAAACATCAGGATTTAACTTACCCGCAAGTTTGTCAGTTAGGACAATGTCTTTCTTGGTTTCGTTGGGCATCCCTAAAATAAAAAAAGCTCTCCTTTTAATACCAAACTCTTTTGCCCACCCAAAAACATCCAATAATCTCTGAGGGGTAAGGCCCTTGCCAATATCATTTAAAATTTTAAGGCTCCCGCTTTCACAGCCAACGTTGACCTGATTACAGTTGGCCTTATGCAACCACCTAAACATCTCCCGGGTAGCCAAGCTGGCATGAATAAGACATTCCCACTCCATTTTATTACCCCTGCCTATTTTTTCTTTACAAAAACGAATGACAAAATCAGCCGATGTATCAAAAGTAGCATCAACAAACTTAAAAAGATCAAGGCGATACGTATTGCTAACTACCTCTATTTCGTCAAGTAAGTCTTTAACATCGCGAGTACGGATTGGATTAGCTTTGGGATTAAAACGACCAGTCATGGTTCTTTCTGAACAAAAAGCGCAGCGAAAAGGACAAACCCGGTTAGCTTGAAAACTAGCAATCCGCAAACCACACATGTCTTCACAAAGATCAATGGTGCGTTGATTTTTAATTACTTTTCTGTCCGGCCAAGGTAACTCTGAAAAATCTATAGGCTTTCCATAAACAATTTTGTCTCGGTTTCCCTTTAAAATCTCTAAAAATGCCTTTTCTCCTTCTCCTGCCACAATTTGGTCTACTCCCCTAGTAAAACATTTCTCGCCCAAAGCGGTCGGATGCCAACCGCCAAAAACAGTCCAAATTCTAGGGTTCTTTTTTTTCAACTCTCTTGCTAACTTAAGAGCATGCTCAAACGTAGGCGAAGTGCAAGAAAAAGCTACAATATCGGCACCCTTAGCTCCCTTAATTATCTCTTTATCCTTATCAAACTTGCCTTGATAAAAATCTATCTTTAGGTTGCCGGAATAATTTTTCTTACAATAAGCAATGATGTAAGCTATTCCCAATGACTCCCAAATATTATGGTAATAGGGCTGAATAAATACTACTTTCATTTACCTTGCGGTCTGAATATATCCAGTTAGATATTTACTCTTAACTAAATATCTTTTTCCCTGAACATATTTATCAACAGTGCCAGCAACTGCATTATTGGCTATATCGCATATTTTTGCAATATGGTCTTTTACTGCTGGATATATTGGGAAAGAAATTATCCTAGCAAAAACCGAGTCCGTGTTGGGTAAACCACCTACTAAAGGCTCATAATAAGCTTTGACTTCAATATCGTTTTCTTCAAAGGCCTTGATAATTGCATCTCTCATTTGTTGGTTCGGCAACACTATTGAAAAAACACTGTGATTAGTAACTACTGGTATTTTTTGAATAGTATACTCAAAGCTTAAAAGCTCGCAGTATTTTTGAATATTCTCCAGTTTTAATTCCTGATTACGCTTATAATTTTTTAAAGAACGCAAGCAAACAACAGCGTTAATTTCTCCCATTCGTGAAGATAGCCGCCGAAGCTCTTTGGCAATATCCGCAACTTCATCATCATCAGTTAATATCATTCCTCCATCCATGGCTGTTACTACCTTAGTAAAGGAAAAAGAAACAACCTCGGCTAAACCACGCTTCCCCAACATTTTTAAACCAAATCCATGGGCTGCGTCGTAAATAACCGGCTTATCGGTCTTTACCTGCGCCTGGTTACCAAAAACATCAACTGCCACAACAGCATCATAATTTTTTGGGCTTAAAAGAGAAAGGTCAATTAACCAGGTTTCGGGGTCAATATCGCAAAAAATTGGAATATTGCCACTAGACTCAGCTGCAAAAACTGTACTCGGCCAAGTGAAAGACGGAAGAGCTATTCGTTTTTTTCGCCAGCCAGCCGCTTTCATCGCAATAATCAAACCCTGGGTACAAGAAGAACAAGCTATAGCATGTTTAACTTTATAATTCTCTATAAAATACTGCTCTAGCTTCTCCATGTATTTACCGATTGATACCCAGCCAGAGTCAATCACTTTTCTTATTGCCGAATAATCGGCTTCAGTAAGCTCGATCATGGGCTTGCTAAACTGAATAAAATTATCTATCTTTTCTGAAATAGTTTTCTTGACTGATCTTGTTTTCTTGGTCTTAGTCATTTAAGTTGAAAAGAATTATTAATTTTAAAAAAGCAATACGCAGAATGTACCTAATTTTCTCACCGATGTCAAGAATATCCTATAAATTATCAGCAGTCCGATAAATAATTGGCAATTTCTTAAAATAGCTCGCATCGTCGACTCCTTATCTCAAATCCGTTTAAACTTCTGACCAGTATTGAATAATCTAAAGGATAAATTCCGTAAGAAATCGCATCCCAAAAAATATGGCCCATAACGGCTAGAGCAATCGTGAGCAAAATCCAGCGATATTTCTTAATTTTTTTTGCCAAATGAAGTCTCTGCGCAGCAAGCTGCGCAGTTTCTTCTTTTGCTCGCAAAGCCAAGTACCGTTTGGTACCTGGCTTTGCGAGGATTATAGCTTTCATCCACGGAGCGAGCTCCGGGGTTTTCCCGCTCGCAAAATAAAACAAAATAGCCACCCACTCCCAAGCATGAAGGGGAACATAAGCCGCCTGATTAACAGAGAAAAAGTCAATCTTAAAGAACTTAAGATAGTCGAGATTAAAACCATAGGCCACCCAAAAATCAAAAAGATGATCTAAATCTATTAAGAAGCTAGCCAAAACTGCAATAACTATATGTATTTTTTCTTTAGTTTTGCGATAGATAAGAAAACCCACTAATAAACCCAAAATAAAATGTCCGAACAAATGCCAGGGTGCCATAATTTATTGTTTTTTAAAATCAAGTAATTTACTAAAAAATTTAAAAGCCATTCTAAGATAATATTGGAAAACTTCTGGATCAACAGCTGCCTCTTTGACTTTCCTGGCTAGCCAGCGAGGAGTAAAAATTGATTTATACAAACCCTGCACTAATTCTTTAATTTCGGCATCACTCATTTTGGTTTTTAATATTGGCTCACGCATATCATAGCGCTCCCAGGACTTTGTTTTTAACCAGCCTTTTTTATCTGCCTCCTTAAACAAAGGAGTTCCTGGATAAGGGATAACAATTGTTGCCTGCAGAGTATCGGCCAATCCTCGCCTAAATAGGCTTCTGGCAAAATCTAAGGTCTTTTTGGCTTCAACTTTACTTTCCCAAGGATAACCAATCATCGCCGTTAGGTGAGGATTAAGACCTGCTTTTTTAGCCCATTCTAAAGCTGGTTCTATTTGCTCTACTTTCAGATTTTTGTCAATCTGGTCTAGGGTTTTTTGGGAAGCAGACTCCAGCCCATAAAGTAAAAAGCGAAAACCGGCTTTGGCCATTAATTGATAGTCTTTTTCTTTCAAGCCCGCGTTAAACCGCATATTACAGCTAATTCTTGCTCTTTTGCTATATTCTTTTTTAATCATCCCTTTACAAAATTCTCTTAACCAATCCCCTACCGGAAAAGTACCGGAATCATCCATTATCTCTCTAATGCCATAATTCTCAATTAAATAGCCAACTTCGGCCAAAGCTCTTTTCACGCTCATTTTCCGATAGTTTTTCCCCGGATAAAGAGTAGTCCAAGAACAAAAAGTACACTTACCCCACCAGCAGTCCCGACCAAACATCGCATAAGTTCCTGGCAAACGTAAATAATTACTATTTTTATAAGCATAAAGCTTCCATTTAGTTAATTCCCGATCAATAAAAGGGAGGCTGTCTAAATTATGATTTAGCTTAAAAGAACCAGTGTTTTTAATCTTTTCTTTACTGCTTTTATAATAAATTCCCGGCTCTAGATTCTTTCCCTCCCTTAAGTGTAGGGCTAAATTTAAACCCAAAAAATCATAGCTGCCTCCGGTCAAAACATAGTCCACCTTAGAATTCCTGAAGGACTCTAAAGGCAAAGCAGTTACGTGATCTCCAAATAAAATAACTTTTAATTTTTCATTTTTAATTTTTAACTTACTTATGATTTGCCAATGCTTTTTTATTACCGGAGTTTTAGTTTCTAAAAAAAGAAGGTCAGGTTTTAGGGCTAAAAATTCTTTTTCCCATTCTTGGTAGGTTTGCTCTCCCCAAATCCCATCTAGCCAAAAAACTTCAAAACCGTCTCTTTTTAACATAGTAGCCAGATAAGCGGGGACCACCGGATAAGCAGTCCAGGGAGTTTTAACCCATTGGAATTGCCGATTTTGCCCCAAGCAGGCATAGCCTTTTTCTGATTTTAAGGGTGGATAGCCAATAACAACCTTCATCTTTTGCTATTCTAGCATAAAAGTTTACTTGCTAACGATGTATAATTGGGCTATGAAAAGTATTAGCGTGGTCATGGCTACTCTTAACAGCGGCCCTATTTTAAAAAAGGCTTTGGCCAGTATTCGCAGCCAAAACTACGACCAGAAAAAAATAGAAATCATCTCTGCTGACGGGGGATCAACCGATGAAACAGTCAAGACTATTAAAAAATATGGCGGGATTGTTGTTCCCGAAAACACCAGAAGCCCGGAAGGAGCTAAATCCTTTGCTCTGGCTAAGGCTAAAAACGAAATTATTCTGGAGATAGATGACGACAATATTTTACCTAACAAAAACTGGCTGCAAACAATGGTTTATTTTTTAGAAAAAGAACCCCAGGCAATTGGCTGTTACACCTGGCACTACACCCACCGAAAAAAAGACAAAATTTTAAATAGATATTTTTCTCTTTTAGGGGCTAATGATCCGGTCGCTTATTTTTTAAACCGAGTTGATCGCCAATCTTATCTATCTTCTCAGTGGACTTTAGCTGGTAAGGCTGAAGACAAGGGGGAATATTTTCTGGTCGAGTTTAATAAAAATAACTTGCCCACGGTCGGCGCTAATGGATTTTTGATTAAAAGAGAATTACTGCTTAAGGCCAAGATTGATCAAGATAGTTTTTTTCACATTGATGTTAATTATGATTTAATTAATAAACAACGCAATAAATACGTGGTAGTTAAAAATGATGTTATTCACGCGAGTGGAGAAAGACTCATCCATTTTTTCAAAAAAAGAAAAAAGTATATGGAAAATCTATATTTACATAATTTAAGCAAAAGAAGATATTTTCTTTACAATAAAGAAAGGGATAGAAAAAAGATTATTAGCTATTCTTTATATTCTCTAACCTTAATCAATCCCCTGCTTCTAGCAGTAAAAGGGCATTTAAAGGTCCCTGACCTAGCTTGGTTTCTACACCCCATTGTCTGCTTTCTAATCTTTTGGATTTATTTTCTTTCGGTCCTTAACTGGCAATTTTGGAACTGGCTCGGAATTAAAAAGGGATTAGGGAAAAGTTAACTTTTTTGAATAATTACTTCCCAAAAATTAGTCCACTGTTTTAAAAAATTTGGCACATGTTTCAGGAACATATAAAAAGGTCCGGTGTGAATTCCAAAAACAAATCCAGTAATGCTGGTCTTGGATTTGCAAAGCTTAGATCTTAGTATAAGATCCTCAATATCCTCTTTGTTATATTCCCTTAAATGCTCATGATAGGGAAATTTTCTCTCACCCTTAAAAACGCTTCTTAGTCTTTCAAAAAGCCTAAGCCTGTTTGGAGTCGTAAACAAGAAATACCCACCCTTTTTCAACACTGCAAAAGCTTTATTCAAGCACACCAAATCATCCTCAACATGCTCAATAACATGTGAGGCAACAACCAGATCAAATTTACGGTTCTTAAAAATTTTAGTCAAATTATGCCAATCTCCATTTATTACTTTTAATTCGCCCGAACCAAACTTGCTTATATTTAAACCTCTAAGTTCCAAGTTTTTCGGCATGCGCTTTTTATATTTTTCTAAACCTATTAAGCCATGACAATAAGCAACCAACTGCTTGGTTTTTTGAAGATTAGAGCTTCCAATTTCCAAAATCCAATCTTGAGGACGAACAATCTTTTTATAGCTACTGAGTAAATGGTACCAATCGTAACTATAGGGAGTCTTTCCTAAATAGAAAAATTTGTTATTCATGCTAATCTAGGCTTCTGGGCATAAACCACTCAACTCCGTTCTGATAAGGAAAGTTACACCCTTGGCAAATCTGTGGCAGTTTTTCTTTTTTAAATTCAAGATGAAGCTGTCGGAAACGTTTTAAAATTGGACTCTTAAAAATATCACCAAAGGAATTGGTCATAATATTTCCCAATTTAAGCTTAGATTCATAATCGCGACAGCAAATCACAAAATTCCCACTGCTATCAATAACAACTGTGTGCCAAAGAGAACGGCAGGGGTATGTTATCCCCTGCTTTTTAAACTCATGGTCAGAAACTATTTTTACTTTCCCTCCCCACTCATGGGGCTTAGAAACCGTAACTGAATCAACTAGGCCCGACCATTTTTTCACAAATCTATCAATATCCCTCTCATTATCTTTGATCGCAATTAAAGAAATTCTAATTTTGGGCAAATCAGACCCAATTCTTTTTTTGGCTCTAGTCAAATTCTCAATATTTTTTACTACCTGGCTAAAATTTAAACCCATCACTTTTAAATATTGCTTTTTGCTAGCCGCATTAAAGCTAATATTAGCCTCATTGAGACCAAGTCTTACTAGTTTTTCAGAAACAGCTTTAGTGAGCAATGAAGCATTGGTGTAAAGCTTAACCAAATAACCCATCTTTTTAAGAGCCTTTATTCGCTCAATTATTTTTCCATCAGCCAGTGGCTCTCCCATTCCACTTAAAAATATTTTATTAATAGGAATATCCTCCTTCTTAAGTCTTTTTATAACTTTGTCAAAAATCTGATCATCCATAATCTTTTTAGACCGAACCATAGACTGATGGGGACACATTAGACAAGCAGCATTACAAATACTGCTTGTCTCTATTGCCAAATTAAATAATCCTTTTTTATCTTTGTTTTTCTGAAAACTAATCTTGTTTTTAACCAACCCACAATATAAATCTGAGTTGGCAATTTTGTCAAACAAAAAATCAAACTCTGAGCAAGAAGAGTAAAAAAGTTTAATTTTTCGTATAATAAGATCAAGCATTAGCTAAAGTATACTATGAAACCACCACTTTCAGTCATTATTTGCACCCTTAGCAGAGCCTCAAGCTTAGAACATTGCCTTAAAAGTCTAGCCGCCCAAACTTTTAAAAATTTTGAGGTAATTATTGTTGATGGCGGCTCAACTGATAAAACAAAGGAAGTAATCTCCAGCTACACAAAGAAACTATCAATTAAAACAGTTACTTATAAAGAAAAAGAGTTGGCCAAGGTCAGAGATCAAGGATGGAGAAAGGCTCAAGGAAGGCTTATTTCCTGGATTGATGATGATGTAGTTGTTTCCCCAGATTGGGCTAAATCAATAATCAATACTTTTAAAAAGGACAAAAAAATTGCCGGAGCAACTGGTCCAACTTTAGTTCCTAAAAACTTGCTTAAAAACAGAGATGTTTTTTTCCTGTACAGCCAAGCCGGGTTTTTAAAAATTATTAGTTTCATTTGGGATAAATTCTTTTTAGAAGGAAAAAAGTATGAAGTAGGTAGAATTTTAAAAAGTGGAGCTTGGACCCCAGGGTCCAACTTTCCCTCCAGCTTAAAAGTTAAGGGCCTAAAAGAAGTTGATTATTTAGAAGCCTGCAATATGACTCTTAAAAAGGAATTAGTTTCTAGGGTAGGGGGATATGACTACGGCTATAAGGCTGTGGCCGAATGGTGTGAGCTTGATTTGGCAATGAGAGTTAAAGAATTAGGCTATCGTTTAGTTTTTAATCCCAAGATAAAAGTAGCTCACAATATTTCCCAAGGCGGAGTTTTTTCAAAAAGAACCAAGGCCAAGCAAAGGATGGAAAACTTCTTTAAATTTTACTTTCGCCATATTTTTAAACCTTGCTCTGGTTATTTATTTAAGTTTATCCTCTACCTTGTCTTTCTAAATTTTTATTGGACTTATAAAGCAATCAGCACTAAAAATATTAATTGGCTAGGAGGCTGGGCAGGAACAATCACCGGCTTAAAATATGTCAAAATCAAAAAGTAAGCTACCGTTAGTTTCCATTATTATTCCTAATTTTAACGGAGAAAAGTTTATTAATAAATGCTTGGGATCAATTTATCAGGAAACAAAGATTTCTTTTGAAGTGGTTGTAATTGACAACGGCTCAACGGATAAAAGTGTAAAACTTTTAAAAAAACAAGAGAAAAAAAGAAAAAACTTAAAAGTAATTGCTCTAAAAAAGAATGTCGGTCCAGCTGAAGCACGAAATATCGGTCGCCAAAATAGCTTGGGGCACTATTTAGTAATTTTAGACTACGATACCATAGTTGGCCCTGACTGGCTAGGTAAATCCTTAAAATATTTAGAAAAGCATCCTAAAATTGGAGTTGCCCAATTAAAAATTATCAAAATGGGAACTAATAACTATGATTGTGCCGGGGAAAAAATAACTCAGTTTGGTTTTTTATCAGAAAGAGCCAGGGGCGCCAAAGACCTTGGTCAATTTAATCGCGTAGAAGATATTTTTAGCGGTAAAACCGCAGCGATGATTATTAGAAAAAATGCTTTTGATAGAGCCGGGGGCTTTGACAAAGAAATTTTTATGTACTGGGAAGAACCAGATTTTTGCTGGCGGGTTTGGAAAACGGGTTTCCGGGTAGTCTTTTTACCCTTGGGAAAAGTCTGGCATGCTTACGGCACTAAGGATAAAAAAGTCTCTAAAACTCACGCTACCTGGATCACTCATCAGGGTTGTCGCAATCAAATAATCATCATTATCAAAAATGCCTCCAAAACACATCTCGTTAAAATGCTTTTGGCTATCGTTTTTGTTTGGCTAGCTTTACTGCTATCTTTCTTGCTTAAATTTGACTGGCCTAGGGCTAAAGCAGTTTTAAAGGCTTTTGGTTGGTTAATTGCTCACCCAAAAATACTCTATCATAAAAGAAAAAACCTAATAGCCAAATTAGGGCAAAAATACTATCAGGACAATCTTTGGCTAGACAAGGTTTTAATAAAAAGAAGTTTAAACTGGTATTTAGGCAAAGCCTTTAGTTATTTAACCAATCAACCCTTCTAATGAAAAAAAAACCTAATCTTTCAGTTATTATCCCCTGCTTTAATAGCCAAAAATACCTTAATAAGTGTCTTGATTCAATTTTAAAATCAACTTACAAAAATTACGAATTAATCATTGTTGACGATTGCTCAACAGACAACACGCCCGAAATTTTAAAAAAATACCAATCTTTCTCTCAAATTAAAATATTTCGCTTAAAAAAGAACAAAGGTCCGGCAAATGCGAGAAATTTTGGCGCTAGTAAAACTCGAGGTCAGTATTTATTTTTTCTAGACGCAGATACAGAAACTGAAAAGAGTTGCTTTGACCAAGTAGTTAAAAAATTCCAAAAAGATCAAAATATTGGCGCTCTTCAAGCTAAATTAATGAAGAGCAAAAGCAGACGAATAGAAACGGCTGGACATTTTTTAAGCTTCCTTGGTTTTCCCTATGAAGTTAGAGTTGGAGAAAATGAAAATAAAAATCAGCAAGAAAAATTAATTTTTGGAGCACGAAGCGCTGGCATGGCTGTCAGAAAAAAAATTTTTCAAATAATTGGCGGCTTTGATAAAGATTATTTTATTTACGGAGAAGAAACTGATCTTAGTTGGCGCGTTTGGCTGGCTGGTTACAAAATTATCTATTTCCCAAAAGCGAAAGTTTATCATTTTCAAAAAAGCAGTCTAAATAAAAAAACCAAATACCGAATTTTTTACCAAGGAGCCAAAAATAATACTCAGAATATCCTTAAAAATGCTCCTTTGGAAATAATCATTTGGATGCTGCCTCTTCATATTTTGGGATGGTTAGCTTTAAGCTTAAAACTAATTTTCCAAAAAAGATTGAAAATGGCCTTTTACATCTATCAAGGTCTATTTTGGAACATTATCAGCCTCCGCAAAATAATTAAAAAAAGGGCTCAGATAAATTTATATAAGAACAAGAACAACTCTGCTAAGCAAATTATCCGGGGCGAGGCCAGCTTTAAAACAATTTTAACCAAAGGACTGACATGGTTTAAAAATGTCTAAACAACCACTCGTCTCCATCATAATTCTCAACTATAACGGAGAAGACTTCATTTGCTCCTGCGTTAATTCTGTCTTAAAAACAGATTATCCTAACTTTGAAATAATTCTGATTGAAAATGGTTCCACAGATAACAGCTACCAGTTAATTAAAAGAAAATACGGTAAGAATAAAAAAGTAAACAAGTTTGTTTCTGACAAAATAAAAATTATCCGCTCAAAAGAAAATTTGTTTTTCGCCGGGGGAAGCAACTTAGGTGCTTTTTATTCAAAAGGCGAGAAACTTTTTTTCCTAAATAGTGATGCTATTGTTGATAAAGATTGGGCAAAGGAGCTGATTGCTTTTACTAAGAATAAGGAAAAATATCTTATTCAACCAAAAATTCTTTTCTTTCAGAAAAAAAGAATAATTGATAATGTTGGCGGCAACTATAATTTCTTTGGCCTTGGTTCTGGCAAAGGTCGAGGTGAAAAAGATCTTGGTCAATACGATCAAAGCGTTCGCGTCGACTACGCTAACGGTACTTGTTTTTTGATTGATAGAAATTTTTTCTTTAATCTAGGTGGCTTTGATGAATGGTTTAAATATCACTACGAAGACATTGACTTAAACTTGAGAGCCAAAAAGCAGGGGGGTCAAAGCTGGTATTGCCCTAAAAGCATCATCTACCATCAAGGTTCACTAACCGTCAAAAGCCAGCTTACTAGCCAAGAATTACTTTTTAATATTCGCAAAAATAGGCTCAGAACAATAATCAAGAACTTTAAAGGCCCTAAGAAGGTTTTGAAAATCACTGGCTTCCTTTTAATTTCTTTTGCCCTAGCAATCCAAGACTTGCTCACTTTTAAACCAGCCCGAATGTTTTTAACCTTAAAATCTCTCAAAGCCAACATTGAAAGGGAGCTTAAAACCTCATTTGACAAGTTCCGACTCTGGGAATTAAAAAGATTTGTTTCCCTAAAAACAAGCTTGTTAAGTAAAAAAAATAGTCTTAGCTTATTAGATTTAGGCTGTGGCGATGGTTCATTTTTAAATCTAGCTCTTAAAAATAACTTTAACGTCCTGGCAGTTGACCAAGTGCCGAAAATAAACTTAAAAATAATCCATTCCTCAATTGAAAACTTAAACCTAAGCAAAAAATTTGAGGTGGTAACCGCCTTTCATTTCTTGGAACACACTAAAGATCCAGAAAAGGTTTTAAGAAAAGCTAAGGGATTTTTAAAAAAAGACGGAGTTTTAATAATTGAGATTCCTTTAACTGGAAATTTAACCGAAAGGTTTTTAAGAAAAGATTATTTTGCTTATCAAAGCAAAGCTCATTTAAATTTTTTTACCAAACAAAAAATTATTAACCTGCTTAACCAAGCTGGTTTTAAAATAGAAAAAAAAGGATTTGCTCTCCACCAACTCCCCTTCACCGTTTTAACTACTAGCTTTAAAAAAGGTATTTTCAGTAGTTTAAAGGGGTTAATTTTATTCCTTCCCTTTAAAATATTCTCGGCCTTAGGCCTTAATGACGAAATCCTTCGAGTCTACTGCACAATTGAAAAGGACACTGTTTAAAAGTAGAATATTTCTAATGAATTTAACCAGCAGGCAGAAAAAATACATTAAAAAACACTTTAAAAAAGAGTCTATTGAAAAAATTGCTTCGTATTTGGAGGTAACCGTTGAAGAGATTGAAAAATACTTAAAAAAACGCTGGGGTAAAAAAAAGTATCAGCAATTTATTGCCAAAACAATTCCCTTACAGGGTAAATCTGACAGGACTGATCTGAAAAAATGGTTTAATCAAAACCGGCTGATTCTCCTTGGCTTAGTCTTTTTAGTTTTTGCTGTCTATATTAATTCCATTAATAACGATTTTGTTTCTGACGATATTAATGGAGTTCTGAACAATCCTTATCTTGACCAGGCAAAGCACATTTTTTCCAACCCGTTTTCTTTTTTTAACACTCTCATTCGTTTTTTGATTAATAAAATATTTGGCCGAACACCGGCCTTTTACCGAATAGTAAACATTCTTTCTCATGCCGGAACCACTCTTATTCTTTACTTTTTACTCCACCTCTTTGATTTGCGCAAAAAAATTTCTTTCCTGGCAGCCTCTATTTTTGCTGTCCATCCAATCCTAACTGAATCGATCACCTGGATTTCTAGCGGATATTATTCGTATTCTGCATTTTTAGCTCTCCTTTCCTTTTCAGCTTATATCCTATTTTTTGATAATAAAAAAGTAAAATTCTATTTCTTGTCCCTCTTCTTTTACTTTCTGGCCCTGGCTACTTCAGAAAAAGTAATTGCCTTTCCCGGCATTCTTCTTTTTTATGAAATCTCTTTTGGAAAAATAAAGAATAATTGGAAAAAGCTCATTCCCTTTTTTATCCTTAGCGCTACTTGGGCAATCTATCTTATAGGGCCATTCAAAACCCACACTGTTTCTTTACAAAACGATTTTTATCAAAAACGCCCCCAAAGTGAAAGCCACTCAGAGCGAGTAATAAATTTTGCCCAATTATCTTCAATAGCTGTTACTTCCTATCTCGAGCTTATTTTCTGGCCAAACAAGCTAACCCTTTACCACTCAGAAATGAGTTTTACTCAAATAGAGTATCTAGTCAGAATCGTTCTTTTCTTTTTATTTATAGTCACAATTTTCTATTTTTATAAGCGTCATCGTCAAATTTTTTTCTGGCTATCCTTTTTTTTGATTTCCCTCTCGCCCATGCTTCTTCCTTTTGGAATCTCATGGATTGTAGCCGAACGCTATGTCTATCTGGGTTCAATAGGAGTCTTTGTCACCTTTGCAATAACTTTTAAAAAAATAGCTGACAACCACAAGTTTAAGCCCTATCTTTTCACTTTATTTGGCTTAATTATTATCGCCCTGGGAGCCCGCACAGTCAGGCGTAATGCTGATTGGAAAAACCAAGATACTCTCTGGCTGGCAGCAGCCAAAACTTCACCCTCGTCTCATCAAAACCATAATAATTTAGGTGACTATTACGGCCGGCAGGGTGATTTTGAAAAAGCGATTAAAGAGTTTAAAATAGCGATTGAAATTCAGCCCAACTATGCTGACGCTTACCATAATCTAGCTAATATCTATCTACAAATCAATCAGGTAGATTTAGCTACTCAAAGCTATCAAAAAGCTTTAGAGCTTAACCCCAATCTTTGGCAATCTCACCAAAATTTAGCCGCAATTTATTTTGATCAGGGGAAAATAGATCTTGCTCAAAAAGAAATTGAAGAAGGCTTAAAGATTGATCCGCAAAATAGCAGCCTTTATTTAAATTTAGGTCAAATATATATTAAGCTTGACGAAATTGATAAAGCTAAAGAAGCTTTGTATAAAAGCATAGAGTATGATCCTCAAAACCAAAAAGCAATCGAATGGCTAAATTTAATTAACCAGCCAGTTTTAGAAAATTCGACCAATGAAGAATAACCAAGACAGAAAAAAAATATTTCTTCAAATATACATCTTTTTTCTGGTGTTTTTATTGGCCGTTAGCCTAGGGCGAGGATTTTTTTCTCTTTGGTTTTCTCAAAATAATTTCAGCTATCAGCAAATTTTCGGCTATTATCTAATCAAACTCGCTATACCCTCTATTCTGTTAGTTTTTATTAAACGTTTCTCTTCACCAAAAAGTTTTATAATCGCTTTTGCTTCGGAAATTATTTTGATGCTTGGAGTCATAAAATTTATTCACCCCTGGCAAATATTCTTAATTGGCATTCCTTCGGGAATAACGGTTGTCTTTTTCTATGTGACATATAATACACTCTATTTTAATAACACTCCTAAAAACAAAAGAGCCTTTAGCTCCAGTATTTTTACTTTAGCAGGACCCTTTTTAGGGATAGCTGTTCCTTTAATTGTCGGGTTTATTGGTAAGTTTTGGGGTCTTCAGGCTGTATTCCCAACAGCAATTTTTATTATTCTGATTGCCGCGTATTTAACTAAAAATTTACCAAAAATAAGTTTTGCCTGCAATCTAAAAAAAAGTTTAAACAAAACTAAAAAAATAAATCTGCTTTTAATTATTGAGGGGATAAGAGAAGCAGTAGGCTTGGCTGCCGTTCCTGTTTTTACCTTGCTTTTTATTAACCAACCACTGCCCTATGGAGTGTTTTTTAGCTATTTGGCTTTTGTTTCAGTAGGCACTACTCTGCTTTTAGGCCACTTGTCCGATAAAAGCAAAAAAAGAACTATTATTCTTTATCCTTCCACTATTTTGGTGGCCCTTTTAATTATGACCCTGGGCTTTTCTCAAGATCTTAGATCCTGGGCTATTTTAACAGGATGTCTAGGGTTGGTTTCCACTATAAATGGAACATTTGTCACCACTTTAGTTTTAGATCAAATTAATAGTGTGGGTCACGGTATGATTGGCCGAGAATTTTTGCTGGGCGTTGGCCGAATTATCGGCAGTTTAATTTTTATTGCTTCTTTAGCTATTTTTTCCGCTCCCAAATCCGCTTTTCTCCTTATTGGTCTTATTTACCTTCTTTTCCCTTATTTAGTTTTCCGAAATAAGCTTTATGTTCAAAAAACTAAGTAATATTCTCCCCAAGCTCTTTTTTGTATTTACTTGCTTTCTCTTTTTTAAGTAAACCCATAATAAGACAAAGGCCGTAATAGATATGACTAATAAAAATCGTCGGAATAAGCAGCAAAGAAATCAACAGATTTTTGCTTTTACTAAAAACCCAAAGAGAAGTTAATGCGGTTAGTATGGCATATATACTAAGAACTGCTAGATAGATTTTAAAGAGCAAAGAAGAGAAAAACAAACTTAGAGGCCCTAATAAAACTCCTAAAGCAAAAGCAGCCGGAATAAAATATCCCAATCTTCTTGAGGTCCTAGGCAAAACCTTCACAAAATAACCCCGGTGTAACCCATAACGCCCGATTTGACGTAGATGGGGTAAAAAGATATTACGGCGGTGGTGATAAACTAAAATTTTAGGATCATAAATTATCTTTTTTTTTAAGTTATAAACCAAATTATGACAAAGACAAGTATCCTCCCCGGGCCAAAAACAGGAATCAAAACCACCTGAACCCTTAAATTCCCTTTTTTTCACTATTAAATTAAAGGTTGGATAATCGTCTACTTTCCGCTTTTTGCCCGGCCAGCAGCGATAAGTTCCCGCTCCTCCTGCTCCCAGCCAAGAAGACCAGACCCAGCCGGAAACTCGCGCTAAAAGCGAATCATGAGGCGGGGTAACTCCAGGACCACAAACCGCGGCGACAGCAGAGGGCATTAAGGCCCTAAGAGCATTTTTAAGCCAATCTTTATCTGGATAGGCATCGTCGTCTAGAAAAGCTACTATTTCTCCTCTGGCCTTTTTTACTCCTAAGTCTTTTTTATCAGCTGGGCCCAATTTAGGCCAGGAAGGATATATTTTTACAAACGAAGGGAAGTTTTCTTTTTTATCTTTTGTATCCGGAACTAAAATTAACTCAAAATTTTTATAAGTTTGCTTTTCTAAACTAGGAACAATTTCTTTTCTGATATAATCATTGATCTTCGGAACTGGAACTATTACGGAAAAAAAAGCTTTTTTAGTCATTTTTAGCCAATATTCACCCGAAAGCTTAAATCAGGATCATACCGCCACTGGCGTTTATTTCCATCATCGTAATACTTTTTAATCCGCAGCCGATAAATAATCGCCAAAGTATCCACAAAAGTATTTTTAAGACCTTTCCAGTTGGCCGCATGAGTTAAATCGTCAAAATGATACTTTAGCTTAATTGGTGCTTCGTAAATCCTTTTATAGCCTAGGCGATGAGCAACAGCTAACATCTCCAGATCAAAAGCATAGCGCTTAACTAAAAGTCTGGGAAAAATGTCTTCTAAAACTTTCCGGCGATAAACCTTTAAGCCCGCCTGCGTATCCCGCACATTTAAACCCGTAAACAGCCGAACAAAGAGCTGATATATAGAGCTGATAATGCGACGGTGCGCAGGATAACTAATCTGGGAAGCAGGATGCCTTTTTGAGCCAACAATCGCATCTGCCCTATACCATTCCATGTGCTCTAACACCATCGAAATTCCATTTGGATCAATTTCCATACCCGCATCAATAAATGCAATAGGGTCTCCTTTAGCCCGGGCCATCCCAAAGCGAACAGCGTGACCCTTGCCTTTATTGTTTTTATAGCCCACCACTTTCACCTTAAGAAGATTGGCTTTCTTGAGTTTTTGGTAAGTATTATCTAATTCCCCATCCACCACCACAATTACTTCATGCTGATAACGAATCTTTTCCAATACTCCAACTATTCTTTTTAAATCTTTAACAATAGTTTTTTCCTGTTTATAGGCTGGAATAATTACGGAAAGTAAATAATTATTTTTTTCCATTTTCCCGAAAATGATACCCCAAAAGAACAATCAATAACAATCCCAAAACGACAATCGAGGCCAAAACTATTTGAAGAATATCCTGGTGAAAAACAAGGATTAGTAAAATCTGAATTAAGGCAGCCAGAACAGGGAAAAAAACAATTTTTACTTTTTTAATTGATAAATAGTAATTAACCAAAACATTAACCAGAGCATAAAAACTTAAAAAGATAGAAAAATAAACTAAATAAGGGGCAGCAACTAAATAATCAGCTCCGTAAAGAGTCTTAATCATAAATTGAGGAAAAAGAAAATAAAAAGCAGTAATTCCCAAAGAGGCGAACAAAACTAAGGCTAAGCTTAAATTTAATGTTTGGCGAGAATCTTGACCGCCCTCATGACGCGCAGAAATCAAAGGAAACATTGCCATCACAATCGGGCTGGAAGCAAAAAAGACAATTTTTCCCAGGGTGGCCAAACTGGCATAATAACCAGCCATTTGCGCTGATAAAAAATGCCTAGCTAAAAGAAAATCAGTGGTATAAAGAGAAGTAAAGGCCAGGGTAGACAGCAAAACCGGCCAAGTATAGGCGAGAAGCTCTTTAGTCTCAAAAATCTTCTTTGCCTCCTCTTTTTTATTAACTAGCAGCTGACCAATAAAAAGTCTAAGTAAAAAAAGTCCGATTAAAGAGGTTATTAAAAATGGCAAAACCGCTCCCCAAATCCCTAGGCCCACCAAGACCAATAAAACCGACAAGCCCAACTTTAAAATAACCGAAATAATACTAGAAACGGCCATCAAATTAAACTTTAAAAGCCCTTGCAAAGTTGCCCCACTAATTGTTGAATAGACCCCTATTAAGCTACAAGCCCCCATCAGCCAAACCAAAGAAATTGATTTTAAATGAAGAAAGAGAGCAATCTTAGGAGAGGCCAGAAGTAAAACCACCAGCCCCAGCCAAACAAAAATAGTTGCTTTTTTATTTAACCAAGAATGGAAAAAGGCTATCGAGCTCAACTTCTTCCTCGCCCATAAACCAGAAGTGTGCTTAACTACGACTAAGTTAAGGGCGGCCAAAGGTATCCCAAATAAATAGGTTAAAGAAATTAGGGATGTCAATAAACCATAGTTTTCCGGCCCTAAAAAACGACCCATTAAAAGATGATAAAGGTAATTGCTAATATTGCCCACCATCGCGCTGATAAATAAAACTGCACTTCCAGCAATCAGCTGGCTTTTAGTCAATTTTGAAAAACACTTTTTAATAAATTCCATCGGAAGTTTAGTTAAACTGGGCCCCAGACAAAGAATGCTGACAATCACAGCTTGCCTTTTTGGGCCAATTTTTGACCATGGACATCATTAAAGTTTTCGCTGATCCTAAATTCTTTTTAAAAATAGCAACTATTTCTTTAACCGAAGCTGGCTTAACTGTCTCCCGGGCTACTAAGCCGGCATCATAATCGGTGGCCATAGCTACCGCACAGTAACAAATCTCCTGCTCTTTGGCCAAAGCCACTTCCGGGTATTCAGTCATATTTACCGCATGCCAGCCCATCCGTGTAAACCAGGCAGATTCGGCGGTCGAAGAAAAACGTGGACCCTGAATAACCACAACAGTCCCCTTATCATGAGCTGGAATCTTTAAATCCAGTGACTTTTTGATCGCTAATTTTCTTAGTTGAGGGCAGTAAGGAAAAGCGCTTGAAATATGAGTAACTGCCGGCCCATCGTAAAAAGTATCAATTCTTCCCTTAGTTCGGTCAATAAACTGATCTAAAACAATAAAATCCCCAGGCTTTATTTCTTTTTGCAAAGAGCCCACCGCATGAAATGTCAAAATCCTACTTACTCCCAGAGATTTTAAAGCCCAGATATTGGCCCGGTAATTTATTTTATGAGGAGGAATAACATGCTCCCTGCCATGCCGAGGCAAAAAAGCAACAGTCCGCCCGCTAATTTTACCTAAAGCAATTTTTCCAGAATGAGGTCCGTAAGGCGTTTCTATTCTAATTTCCCGTAAGGAAGTGGCTAAATCATAAAATCCGGACCCGCCAATAATTCCAATTTCGGCCTTCATTTCCGGTAATTAACCAAAGAAATCAATTTGTAATCAGCTAAAATTTTCTGACCTGGAAGATAATCCAAAATAGTAAGAAAAACAATCATTGCAATCTTTCCGCCTAATTTCTCTACTAAACTGGCAGCTGCCCTCATTGTCCCTCCGGTAGCTAAAACATCATCAGCCAAAAGCACTCTTTCTCCCTTTTTAATGGAATCCTGGTGAATGGCTAAAGCGGCCTTTCCGTATTCTAAATTATATTCCTCTTCTACGGTTTTATAGGGCAATTTCCCCTTTTTCCTAACTAAAACTAGGCCCGCTTTTAAGCGATGAGCTAATACTCCCGCTAAAATAAAACCCCGCGCATCAATTCCGATTACTTTATCTATTTTATTTTTGCCAATTCTCCTTACCAGTTCATCAACCGCCGCCTTAAAAATAACTTTGTCTTCCAGTAAAGGGCAAATATCCCGAAACACGATTCCTTTTTCCGGAAAGTCAGGGATGTTTCTGATTTTGCTTTTAAAGTTAATCATTGTGCGTTTTAAGCAACCCAAAAGCCTCTGAAGAAAAAGGCACAAATAAAAATAAAGAGAAGAAGATTTAAAATCCAATATGCTTTTGGCAGCCAAGAGAGACGATGCTTTTTAGCCAGATCACAAGATAAATGAGCCAGGACAATAAAACAAGGAAAACAAACCAAAACATACCGTGGCAAAGAAGAAAAAGTACCGGTAAGGCTAGGAAGAAGGCAGGAAAGAGAAGCAAATAAAAGCCAGGAGCTTTTTATCTTGTATTCTCTTCTTTTGTACCAGCCCCAAAGCAAAAGAAATAAAAAAATTAAAGCGATAATAAATTCAAACCAAACATTAAAATAAATCCACTGATAAGGAGCAACCGTGAAAATCATTTTTAGATACCGCCAAAAAACCTGATAAAGTAAAATTAATTTGGTTACCGAGCGCTGAGCTCCAAAGCCAGCTTGAACTTCTAAAAAAAACAACGCGCTTCCTGTTGTTTTTAATAAATAATTCATATAAAAAAGCAATCCGGAAGCGGAAAAAAGGATAAACGCCAAGAATTTAAAATGTCTGGCGCGTGATTTAATTAGATAAGCAAACCCGCTTTTTCTGTAACTGGTTATCCGCTCTTTTAAAGCCGCTATTCTTTCTTTCATTCTTCTTTTAGAAAACTGTTCATAATATTCTAAAAGCAGGGCCGGCAAAAGGAAAATTCCGACCAGCCGGGTGTAAGAAGCTAATCCGGCCGCAATTCCCGCCCCTAAAAATTTTCCCTTTTTAGCTAGATAAAAAGTTAATAAAACCAAAAACAAAAAAAGAGACTCAGTATAAACACTGCCAAAGAAAAAGGCCGTCGGAAAGAAAAAATAAAATAAAGTGCTTTCTTCTATTATCTTCCCCTTAATATTTCCTTGGGCCAATAACTTAGGAAAAAGCCAAAAGCAAAGAAGAAGAAATAAATTAGAAATAAAAATTCCTGAAAGAAGATAGTTGGAAACTAGTTTGTGAAAAAGCGAAATTAGTTTAGGGAAAAAAGGGAAAAAGGCCTGCTGAAGATGCCCATAGCCCCAGCGAGAAATTCCCAAATAGTGCAAACCGTCGAAGTTGGCTCTTGACCAAAAAAAAGAAAGCTTTTTTAGCTCTTCATTTCCTCTGCCCAAATATGTGCTTGGGCCCAAGGGCAAAATGCTATTTCCCAAACTCCAGCCGATGGCCAGCAATAATTGAAAAAAGAAAAAATATGTTAAGGCTTTTCTCATAAGGCCTAATTATAACCACCGCCCCAAAGTCTTTCAAGGCGAAGCGCTTATTTGATGAAAGAAAATATTTTATTAATTAGTTGTTTAAACCAGCTCTCTTTAACAGGGGCTGGCTCGGGCATTGCACTAGGATGTTTTTGCTCGCTAATAATCTCTTTTTGCGGAAGAATTTCCTCACTCAAACCGATTTCTTCAGAGCTGCTTTCGGCCGTTACTGTTTGTTCAGTATATGAATAACTTCCCTGATATCCAAAGCCCCCGATTAACGCATAAGTTCCTTTTAAATCATTAATTACCGCCGCTACTTCATTCCGATCGGAAATTAAAAGAGAATTAATTGGCCGCCAATGGGATGAAGCGAAATCATAATAATTCAGCCGCAAAGATTTTTCCGGTATTGCTCCTAAAGAGTTAGGGTCATAACGAATAACCAGGGTAACTGGCTCAAGAAATTCACCAAATTCAGCCGAATTCCACCAAGACTTCATCTTTATTTTAAAGGGACCGGTAGCAATCCACAAAGGAAATTTGGGGTAAACAAAATCATATTCCTGCATGCTAATTTCAAAGTCCGCATCCCACTCTAAAGCTCGGGCAGGAATCATTAAAATTACCTGACTTAATCCGCCCTCAATAATACTTCCTACATCTTTAGGTGCCATCGGCTTAGAAGTTCCCCCACTGGAAGTAGTGCCTGATGCTACTCCAGCAGAAACACTGGAGGCCCCACTTGTTGCTGAAGGATCGGCAGCAGCCAAAACTCCAAAAAGGGTAAAGTGGTTAGTAGAAACAGTTAACGTATTATTTGTGGTATCTAAAACCTGATTATCTACTGTTCGCCAAGCCGAAGTGGCCGTATCCCAATAGCCATTGCCCAGTAAATCCTCATCAACGGCTCCGCCCATTGCTGTTGCAATTTCATTATCAGAATAAGGAATAGTTATTGTCACGTTCGAATTAAAAGTATCAGAAATTATCGCCCCATTGCTGTCTTTAGCCGTAATTTCATACCCTATGCCCACCGGTATTGATTTGTCCTGAAGTGACATTTGAGCCGTAGGGCTAACCGTTACCGTGATATTACTAGAACTATCATTAGAATTACAAGCAGAAACCGAAGAAGGCTTAATAGCATTAGCCGGAATAGAAATTTCTGCTCCATTAGAAAGAGTAATTTTTTTCGCGCCAGCACAGTTAAAAGTAGTAGAAGCTGCATCGGGAATAGTAAAGGGAGCAACTGATAAGGCTAGGTTTTGAGTCAAAGAACTTGCTCCGCCCATGACAACTTCCATTAATTCCGAAAAATAAACCGAATTGCCTATCTCATAAATCGCCCGCATATACCACTTGTCGCTACTAGTAGCATTAAGAGAATAATTGCCGTTAAGGCTGGTGGTCTCGCTATATCCACCTTGGTCAGAGTAAGCGGCGATAAAAGCACCTTGGGCTACCCCATCAAGAGTAATCTTGCCGGTAATTGTTGCGTCAGATGAACCAAAAGTAAAATTAGCCGTCGCCGGAGAAGAAGAATCAATAGTCGCCTCCTGTGGTCCGGGATTAAGGTAGGAAACTTCCTGGCCAGCAACAGTGGCCGAAGGCGGGAAAAAAGCAGAAACTTGGTAAGTTCCGGCTGGCAAGGTAAGAGAATAGGTTCCATCTGCCCCAGTCACATCTCCGCTCATGAATATCGGCCCGCTTACAGGATTAAAAGTGGAGGCTTTGCGCGAATCCAAAGAAACAAAAACTCCGGAAAGAGGATCGCCGTCAGGCGTGTAGACAGTGCCAGAAACGGTAGAGTTGGCTACTTGTAAAGTAATATCTTTGGAAACTGTCTCATTAGCCATCGCTGTCACCTTGTTGTCGTTCACCGCCTGACTCATATAGTCAGTTTCCGTCGGGCTAATATAATAGCCAATATTCCATACTCCGGCGGCAGTTTGAATATCAACCTTGCCCGTAGTTAATTCCGATTGAGAAAATATCCGCCACTGATGTCCACCCGCTCCGTTGTCCATAAAAACCTCCGCATGAGCTAAGTCAGTAACTAAACTCCCCGCGCTATCCTTAAACTGAATCCTAACGGTCGCATTATTCGGAGTTACAGGAACGTCAACCGTCACTGTTTCTCCAGAAACGGCGGTTACTGTGGCGGTACTGGCCGGAGTATAGCCTGAAGTCTCGGGCGGAAAATCAACTCCAATCCGATAGTCACCGGCAGGAACCTTAATGGTAAAGGCTGAATTGCTAATCATCGCCCCCATGCCCATACCCATCATTGCACTTTGACCATAAGTACCCGCTGGTTCCGCAAAAGCATAACCATAAACTCCACCGATTCCCACATCTGTTTCCGAATTAACTACTCGACCATTGATAGTCGCATCCGCAATACCTAACTCAAAATTGTTGCCTGTGCTCTGAGACGTATCGCTCGAAAGCTGAACCTGAGTTGGAGCCCCAGTATAAATATAATCCACGCTATTAGTCGAATAACCCCCCATCATCCCCGGATCTGCCATTACATTAACCACCCAAGTTCCCTTAGTAACATTTAGCTCAAAATTACCCTTTGTATCTGTGTCGTTAGAACTCGTGGTTGAAGACCAATCGCCTCCGCCTCCCATTGGCCCACCTCCTGGCCCCCCAGAAAACTCATCAAACTTTTTAGCCGCTTTAAAAGCCTCTACTCGTACATTACCAACCCCCTCACCGCTATCGTAAGTGCCGTTTTCGTTGGCATCTGCCCACAACCTACCCGAAATCCTGGCTTGTTTAGTACTCAATTGCAAGCTCCCTACATTAACTGTTCCCGAAGTAGCAGTTACGACAGTGGAGGCTGGAGCCGAATAATCTTGCTGCCAAGTATGAACACTAACCTCATAAGTTCCGGGGGGAACCCCAACGCTAAAAGTGCCATCCATTGGGTCAATCGCTGAATTAGAACCACAGCCATTTTTAGAAAAGATAGAAACACCGCCATTGCCCCCCGTGAAAGGATTCCCGCTGGGATCCTTGACTGCTCCGATAATCGTTACACTTGCTGTTTTAACGGTAAAATTATTACCAGTTGAAGTTTCCGTACTGGTATCATTTTCAAAAGTAGCGCTTTTGCCCATGCCGCAATAAACCCATTCCGCACTAACGTCGTTATCAGCGTCATCGTCAAAATTAGTGTGCATATCCAGCTCGGGCATAAACATCCAGCTACCACCTCCCACTAGAAGCGAATAATCGCCATCGCTATCGGTAGTAGTTTGGACCATTTCCGGATTCATCATCTTAAAAGCCCGCACTGAAGCTCCGTTTACCGGATCTCCAGCAATATTGGTAATTCGCCCCGAAATAGTCTTACTGGCTAAGCGGAAAGGAAAATTACCTAAAGCAATTGGTAAATCGACAAAATTAGTTTGTTCCAAAACATCATCCCCGTTCGAATCATATTTCACATAATTAGTAATCCCATCCCCATCCGTATCATAAACTACTAGCTCTTCAATAACTGCTGGAGGAATTAAACCCTTATAGTTGCTCATATCATAGGGGCTATGAAATTCAACTACGTAAGTAGTCCCGGTCTCACTGCCAGACAACCCACCAATCGTAAAAACCCCGCTATCATTTACCCGAGTATGGGAAAAATTACTGGGATTATAAGAAGCATCCCGCACATCAATGTCCACATCCGTAATTGCGTCTCCTTCAGCCGCTACACAATTAGTGCAACCGGCCGGGACAACCATCGTTCCGGTCATTAAGGGTTTGGATAATCTTATCGGTCCTTCAGCTCCATCGGCAAAATAATCATTATTAATTTCTCCACTAGCTACCGCTACTCCGGTAACTACGTTAGCATTAGTCGAACCACTGCCTGTCGGAGCCTCTACATGAATTGAGTAAGTGTCATCCGAAGCAATTCCGGAAGGAACCCAAAAATCATTCGCATAAAAATAGGCATTACCGCCGCCATGAGTACTTAAACTGGCACTTTTAGTATAGTAAGTATTATGAATCCAGACATTAGCCAAAGCCACTGGCGTAGTCCCGTCCGGCTCTACTACCGTAATTTTTAAAAGCGGATCGCCAAAAGCAGTCCAAGAAACAGCATCTGAATCAGTCTGATTTATATAATTATCCACAATAGAGTGATAAGCTGTTCCCTCTAAAGAAGGATTAGTTACATTAGCAAAACTAGCAGCTATTACCGAACCGGCTGCCAGCTCTTGAGAAAAAGACGGATCACCTTCAACTACTATCCCCTGGCCACTGCATACTCCTGGGCCTGAACTAAAAGCCCGAACAGTAGCGCTTCCACTTAAATCATCACCGTCATCTGTAAAAGCAGCTAAAGTGGCATCGCAAAAATTAGCCTCTGCCCCATCTGTTCCCGAGCGCTGGGGAACTAATTGAATACTAATAGAGCCACTAGTCGGAAGAGTCTGGGGAATAGTAAAAGTATAAGTATAAGTTACCCCCTCCTCTCCCAATTCATAGCTGCTAGCCGTAAAAGAGGTAAAAGTGATATCAGTAGCCTGAACAAAAGAGGGGAATAAAAATAAACTAAAAATAAAAAAAATTAATCCAGCAAAAAAATGTTTCATCATTCTTAAACAAGAGAACCAAAAAATCAAACCCTTGTCAAGAGGGGGTTTGCCTATTCTTTAGCCGTTTTCGCCCAGGAAAATTTTCGGGTTTGCGCTTGGCCCATTTTAATCATGGATCGTAATAATCCAGGGATTGTTTACTCTTTCGGGCAAAGTACAAAAGCAAGGGGAAAAATGAAGTCTCTGCGCAAGCTAGTTTGCGCAGTTTCTTCTTTTGCTCGCTTTGCCAAGTGCCATTTAGTACTGGCCTTGCGTGGTATATAAAAATCCTAGCCTCCTGGTAATTTCTTCTTGATGGCCAAATAAAACCCCAATTCCCTGTCGACCTCTATCATCGGGAAATAAACTAATCAAATCTGGAGCTAAATTTTTTAACCAAGATAGCCGCGCCCCTGGCAACATATCTTCTCTGTTAAAACCAATAAATAAGCCAGGAGTAAGGCAAATAATAAAACCTTCAGGGCTGGCAGCATAAGTATGGTGAGGGCAGCTATCCAATATCAGATTGGCGCTTGCTCCAATAATGTCCACTCTACCGTTTTCAAAAGGAACTTTTTCAAAGCCACGGGGAGGTTGAATTCCACTCCAAACATGATCACAAATAGGCATTTCGCTGTAACACCTACTTGAAAGAAAAAAGCAAGCGCTTATTTCTTCCCAAGCCAAAACATCTTGAGTGGCTCTTTCGACTAAAGCTTTTTTAAATTCATGCCTAATTTTCCCCAGATCTTCCTTAAGCCATTTGCGAATATCTCGATTTATAGTTCTTGGCCTTTCCGTAGATTTCATAGCAAGGATATTGTATCTAATTATCTACCCTACTCCCAATCTTTGCCAATATCAGCCCCTCTTTTCTCTTTATTCATTTCCCAAAATTTCACGTAAGCAGTTAGGTGATGCAAGCCGGAATAAAAGGAAAAAACAAAACCAGGGAAACCGTCTAAAAAACCCTTGTTTCGAAAAAATAAAATAAGAAAAGTTTTTTTAGCCTTAATTACAGCCCTCAAAAAACTAAAAATCCCTGGCCTTTCTCCCGAATCTAACAATTCTTTAGCAGTTAAAGTGGTGTAGCGGTTAGACCTTTTCAAATACTCGGAAAGACTTTTATTGCCGTAATGAAACAGATGTCCTTTTAAACAGCCGACTTTTCCCATTACTTCGACTTGCTCATGAACCGATTTGCAGGGCAGCCATGCCTTCTCTTTTTTAAAAAAACGAATTACAGAGTCAGGATATTGACCGGTTTTCTGTAAAAATTTTCCTAAAAAATAATTTTTTCGCGGAATCCAAAAGGCAGTAAAATTACTCCCCTTTCTCACTATCTTTAAGATCTCTTGCTTGAGTTTCGCATCCACGACCTCGTCAGCATCTAATTGCAAAATCCATTCCCCAGAACATCTATCTATTGCCTTTTGTTTATTAATATGAAAAACTGGCTTGTTTGTCGTTTTAATTATTTTCGCGCCAAATTTTTTTGCAATTTCTCTAGTTTTGTCGGTCGAAGAACCGTCAACTACCACAATTTCATCTACCCAGCCTTTGACCGAATCCAAACAGCGGGCTAAATTCTTTTCTTCATTAAAAGTGGCCAAAGCTACCGAAAGTTTATATTTTTTCATTGTTTCATTTTAACCCATTTTTGCCCACTCCAAATAATAAAATTAATTAAATAATATCTAGCTAAACCATAATATATTTTACTACTTTCTTTTAGCCATAAATTTGTTTTCCCTTTTTCTTTTTTTCCGCTTGCTCCATGAATATGAACAATCTCCGCTTGAGGTAAATAATAAATCTTTAATCCGGCCTTCTTAATTCTTCGACAATAATCCAAATCTTCAAAATACATAAAATACCGCTCATCAAGCAAGCCTATCTTGGCGATGGTTTTTTGGGGTAAAAGTAAAGCAGCCCCCACCGCCGCTTCAACTAAAGCTGGCTGGCCAGTTTTGGGGTAATATTTAGAAAATGAATTTTTTTTGCTTAGCCAAAATTCTTTAATTGCCCCTTTTACCGAGGGAAAACGAAAGCATGAAGGCTGGACACTGCCATCAGCATTTAATAATCGGGGCGCGACAGCTCCTAAGTCCTTATTTTTTTTCGCAAATTTAACTAGTTTTGAAAGAGAATTTTTCTTTACTAGAGTATCGCTATTTAAGAGCAAAACATTTTTACCCCGAGCAATTTTTATCCCCTGATTATTAGCTTTTGCAAAACCTAAATTCTTCTTATTTTTAATTAATTTAATTTGAAAATTGGAATTTGAAAATTGGAACTTTCTGACGATTCTCAAGGAATCGTCAGCTGAAGCATTATCAACAATAATTATCTCTTTTCTTAGTTTATCTCGACTGGAAAGAATAGATTTTAAACACTGACCAAGAATTTTTTTTGTATTAAAACTAATTATAATAATCGAAAGATCTATTAGCTTCATCGAAAAAGTTTTAGCACCTGCCTGTCGGTAAGTTTGCCCTCGCAAGTCATGGGCCGACCGCAAATTTTATACTGCCTTTTTGCAGCCATAATCACTTTTAAATAATTCGGGCCTAAGACAACCCTTAAAGCCATCCCTAAATAATTAGCAAAGCGCCATCCTCTATTGCTAATATTTTTCCAAATAAAAAGCAGTTGATTTCTTTCCTTGATCAGATTAACGTATTGGCGATTAACTTTGGAAGTGCTGGATTCATGTTGGTGGAAAACCAGCGCTTTTGGCTCCCAAATAATTTTCCAGCCCTGTTTCCAAGCCCGAAAACCCAAATCAAAATCTTCCCAATAATAAGGACTGTAAAGAGAATCAAAGCCCCCTAGCTCCTCCCACATTTTTTTTCGAAAAACCCCGGTTCCTCCTGAAGCCCAAGCACAAATATGAAAACTTTTGCTTTTCCCCCCATCCCCAATATGAATAAATCCCCCTCGCCACCAAATCTTGGCCCAACCATAACCCTGCTCAGCTAAAGAAACGGCAAATACTTTTTCATCCTGAAAATGCCTTAGGGCCGGAGACAAAAAGTTCTTTTGCGGAACAACATCCGTGTTTAAAAGTAAAACAAGTTCCGATTTGGCTTTCTTTACTCCCAAATTAGCTGAATAGACAAAACCCTGGTTTGTTTTATTAATAAAAATTTTTAAAGGATAATCTTTTGTTTTTAGGTTTTTTAGATACTGACCACTGCCGTCTTTTGAGCCGTCGTCAACAAGAATCACCTCGGTCCCTTTCGGCAAAGCTTTGAATACTAAGGGTAAATTCTTTTTCAGAAGCTTTTCCCCGTTCCAAACCGGAATGACTACGGAAATTTTTGACTTTTTAGCTATCATTTTATATGATCTGTTTGATTTTATAATCAAAAAGAGAATAAAACAAATCCTTCGCTTTGGCCATCAACCGCTAAAACATAAACTCCCGGCTCTTTGTTGTTGGCCTTATTTATAACTTCCTCCTGATTCAGAAAGTAAATATTTTCTATTCTGGATAACCTACTCTCATGCCAAAAACTTGGTTCGGCTACATCATAATCTAAGCCACTAATTAGGCGCGGCTGATAAAAAAGATCAAAAATATAAGGCTGAATTTTTTTGGTACTAAAATAAATTGGCCTCTTCTCTTCTTTTAACTCTAAAAACACTTGCTCATAGCCCGCTTGCCATTCATCAGCGGAGCGCTGGGAGTAGTTGATAAAATAGTCTTGATAAAAAAGAACATATTGGGAAAATAAAAAAAACAAAACCAGACAACCTCCAGCTCGCAGCCAAACAGATTTTGTTTTGACTAACCTGCTCCTTAAATATTGTGCCCCAAGGCACGCTAAGTTCAAAAAGACCGGTAGTAAACCAATCGCCCGCAAAGAATGGGGTGATTCCTTAGTAATTGCCGCCGGCAAAGGAGAAATTAAAAGCAAGCCCAAAACGGAAAGCTCTGTTTTGGCTCGCCGCCTAAATTTTCTTAATCTTTGCCAAAGCAAAAAAGCTCCGAATATAGCCAGGATCAATACTAGATAAGATATTTGGCCGTTGATTTGAGAAAAATGGCGCTGGTTAAGGTCGCCCTTAGACACTAAAAACTCAAGCCCAAAATGAGATAAATAATTTCTTAAAACAACTAAAAACATATTTCCCTCAGGAGCTACTTGGCTAAACCGAGAAAGAGCGGAGTTGTTTAGAATTGCAAATCTAATCAATAACAGGCTTCCTCCCGCAAAGAGTGCCAGTGACCGATAAATTTTAGCTTTCTTGATGTCCTGCCGATAAAGAAAAATTAGCCAAAAAACAAATAAGGGGGTAATAATCCGAAAAGCATTATAGGTATAAAGCGTAAGAACAAATATAATAATAGACAAATAAGTTCTTTGGTAAAGAAACAAACACCAGCCGGCTAAAAATAAAAATAATCCCAAGTTTGCCTCAAAAGCAGCCCGAGATAGAAAAAAGCTCCAAAAGGAAAACAAAAATAATAAAGAAGCAATCAGGGCTGTTTTTTTTCCTTTTAGTTTTTGCCAGATTAAACCAAAAACAATTGCTCCGCCGATACCGGCCAAAATTGAGGGCAGGCGTACTGCCAAGGAATTAAGGCCAAAAATTTTAATAAAAATAGCATCAGCGTAAATATATCCCGGCAGTTTCCATTCCCCAAAAGCCCGAAAATGAAGCGGCAAAAATTCGCCCCACTCGTCTTTGCCGGATTGCAATACTGACCAAGCATTATAGCCAATAGAGGCCTCGTCCCAGCTTAATCCCGAAGGGATTTTGCCAAGAGCAAACAGGCGCAAGCCCACTCCAAGCAAAAAAAGAAGAACAAAGCTAAAATTCGCTAATTTGAAATGCATCTTTGCCGTCCAAAAAACTAACCTTTTTTAACTGCGGGTCAGTCGGGGAAAAATCATCAGGCCGGCCGATAATCAAAGTTTTCCCTTGGTCAGCGTATTTTTCTTTAAAATCAGTCACCCTGGATCCCGAATCGCCTAGGTCGGGAAATAAATACTTATCAAACCCGCTTACCCAAACCCAATCATGATCTTGATAGCGAACCAGGCTCTCATCATTCTGGTATTTGCCCGGGTCAAAAGTTAGCCAAAATAAGGTAAAAACATGCGGCTCCCCGTAATGACGAGTAATAATTACCCGGTCATAATTATCTTGATTCTGAGCAACATAGTCTAAAACCTGCTTATAGCCGTACTGCCAATCACGGGAATAAGCGAGAGAATATTTTTCATAATAAAGATTTAGATATAAAAGAAACTGATATCCGAATATAAGCACTGACAAGACAACTAGTCCGGTCGTGATCTTTTTTTCTTTAATTAAGCCAAAAAAACTAACAAACCCGTAAGCCGCAAGCAGTTGATAAGAAGGCAAAGCAACTAGGTTGCGAAGCGCATTAGGAATCGAATCAAAGGTTATGGCCACCGGCACGGCAGCTAAAAATATCCAAAGAAAAAACATCGCCTTAGCTTCTTTTTTCTGTTTTTTTAACAAAAACCAAACTCCTAGTAATAAAAACGGCAGCTCAATAAAATACATCTCCCCTGTTCCTTGAACATGATGCTGATGGTGGCCTGCTCCACTTAAAAACAAAAAAGAAGGAGAAAAATGAGCCAAAAAATTACCTCCAAAAATAACTAAAAAATGGGTAATTTTATTATGGATTAAGCGCGGCAAGGGCGAGGGCAAGGCTAAATTTCCCCTCGCCTCATTAATTCTTAAAACAAAACCCGGATCATTAACAAAGCTAACCAGCTGAAAACGAGACTGGGCCTCGGGGGTAAAAAGAGCAGGGGCTAAACGGAAAATAAAAAGACCAAAAATTAACCCGGCCAGCAAAATTGTTTTCCTTTTTTTTAAAGCAAGAATCGGCCGGCGAAAAATAAAAATCAAACCCAGCAAAAACAAAGGCACAAAAACTCTTTGCGCATTATAAGTGTAAATCGCCAGCCCGCCTAAAACAGCAGACAAAATAAACCACTTTTCCTTTTTAAGGCCTTTTAGGAAAAACAATAAACAACCAACAGTTAAGCACATTGCCGTTGCCGACTCCAAAGAAGCTCGACTCAGCTGCAAGTGCCAAGGAGAAACAGCTAATAAAAATGCAGACAGCAAACTAACCTTCTTGTTTTTAAATATTTCTTGAGCCAAAAAATAGGTTAAGAAAACAGCTAGGGTGCCAAAAACAATAGGGGTAGCTCTCACGCCAATTTCATTCAAGCCAAAGAACCATATTCCGGGAATTGAAGCATAAATCTGAACTGGCAACTTATACTCGCCAAAAGCGCGAAAATGAAGGGGGAAAATTTTTCCCCACTCGTCGCGGCCTGTTTTTAAAATCGAATAAGCATTATAGCCGATAGATACTTCGTCCCAGTTTAAAGCCGGCGGAACTTCCCACACTCGCCAAAAACGGAGAATAAAAGCTAAAACTAGAATAAATAGTAATAGTTTATTCCCCTCAAACTTCTTTTTTATCTTAATTTTCCTCTCCGGTTAAAAGATAAATTAAGGGAATATCGGCAAATGGCCTCTTCACCATTTTTAAAACCCGAACTCCATCCGGAGAAGATCGTTCCCAATTCCAATCTCCCGGAACTACGGCTGTATTTTGAAAAGCCAAATAAATCATTCCGGGAGATAAAAACTGATTTAAGGCAAGAGGATTTTGCACCTCGCCAAAATAATACTTCCCCATTTTGAATCCATCAAATCCCGGAAAAATATCAACCTGCCAATCTTGGCCTTGATAATTATTTTTAAGAAAACCAGGATCTATTTTTAACCAATATAAAGTTTGCAAAAGCGGAGGACCTTTAGCCGAATCAATAAAAACTTGATCATAATCTGATTCATGTTCTTTTAAATAGGTAAGTGCTTCCTGATAGCCAAAGTCAAAATATTCCCAAGACTCCCGAGGATAGTGGAAAAAATATTGATGAAAATAGAGAATCCCCTCCCCAATAAAAACAGTAATTAACAATACCAAAGTCCCTTTAACAAGTAATTTATCCTTAAAGCTTAAGAACTGCCTTGCTCCCAAAGAGGCAAAATAGACCCAGGCGGGCAACATTAAAAATAGTCTGGTAGCATGGCTTCCTCCGTCAATTGTTAGGGCAGAAGCAATAGGCGCAGTCAACAACCAGCCTAAAAATAAATAATTAGCCCGTTTTAGGTTGGCTTCTTTTTCGGCACAAGCGGAATAAAATCCCAGAATAATCAATGGGGCAAAAACAAAAAAAAGCATACCGAAATCATTTACCGAATGACGTGGATTTGGATCCCCATTAATAAACAAAAACTCGGGCGAAAAAGCCTGTAGGTAATTAGTAATAAATTCTTTGCCCAAATATATTGCCTTATTATGGAATATTCTCCCTCCGCCTCTCTCTTGAGCACGCTTTTGGTAAAGCTCATCAACCATTTGCGAATCATTAAGCAAACTGATTTGAGAAAATCGGTCTCCCGCCCGCCCGTTTACCAAATTGGCGATTAAGGGCAAGCAAACGACTAGAAAGATAACGCCGGACAAAGCTAAAGTTTTTCTGCCAGCTTTTGATATTTCCAAGCGGTAAAGCCAGAAAATTAGCGGTAAGAAAAGCAAACTAAAAACCAAAGAAGTGCTGTAAGTATAAAAAGTCAGCGGCCAAATCAAAGCGCTTAAAAGCAAAAATTTCTTCTCTCTTAGCCCCCGAAAAAAGAAAATCAAACTCAAGAAAACGAAGGCAAGCAATATTGTAGTATCAAATCCAGTACGAGAATAATGCGTATGCCAAGGAATAAAACTCATAAATATCGCCCCGGTCCAAACGATAGTTTTGTTTTTTGTTAACTGCTTTAGGAAAATCCAAACTAAAATAATATCTATACAGCCAAATAAAGCGGGAATTACTCTCACTGCCCAATTATTAAGACCAAAAAAACCGACCAAGGGGGCAGTTAGATAAACCAACATAGGCATTCGATATTCAGCAAAGGAACGAAAGAAGACGGGCCATTTATTGCCAAAATAATCTCCTCCTGTTTTAAAAAGAGAATAAGCCTGGTAGCCAATATCCAGCTCATCGCCAAAAAGTTCGATAGGCACCTTGGCTAGCTCGTAAAAACGAAGGAAAGCGGCAATACTGATCAACCCCGCAAGAAAGAAAAACGTTTTAATCTCTTTTTTCTTCATCACCGCTTACCTCGTAAATCTTTATTTCTTGATTTTCAAAAACAAGCTCTAGATTGTTTGTTTTTTCGTCAATTGGTTCGATTATCTCATCTTTACGAAGATAAATATAATTAATATTCTCTTGAGCTAAAAATTCGCGATTAAAAACAAAATCTGTTTGGTTAAAAAATTTCTCTGCCGCCAGCAAATCCGGTTTATAATTATAGCCAGTGATATCTAATTGTTCTTCACCGGTCAAAAAAACATAGCGCTGGGAAAAAACAAATACATAGGGCGTGCTATACCAAGCATAAATCGGCAAGGGCAATGCAGAATACTGATAGTGAGCATTTCCCGAAAAAGGCTTTGTGAGCAAAAGTGCGGCCTGAGGCGTGTTGCTTTTAATCCAATCAAATGCTTCCAGTTCTGCATCGCTCACTCTGGCCAAAGGTTTTCGATCTGGGCCATAAAACTCGAATAAGTTACCGATTGCAGTGGGCAGCGCGATTAGAATAATTATCAGACTTACTAATATTTTTGCTTTTCTTCTCTCTATTTTACTCAAAAGATAGACAACACCGGAAGCAGCGCAAAAACCCAAAATATGAAAGTAAATCTGCATAAACTGAATTAGATTATAAGTAATTCCTTTTTGAACAAAAAGCAAAACCACCGCCAAAGAAAAAATCATTCCCGTCCCTAAAAAAATATCAATCGATTTAAGACTCTTTTTCCAACATTGCCAAAAACCAATTAAGCCGATTAGTCTAGCACCGGTATTGCCCAAAATAAAAATAAGAACTGCCGTTAACTCTAGTTGAACAATTCGGAGCCAAGCCTTCCAGCTCCCCACCGATAAGTAATGCTGTTTCCTTAAAATCCAATCCACATTATCCAGCTTGGCCACCATCATTGTGCGGGGAAACCAGAGCGGCTCAAAAACTAAAAACGACTCCGCGCTGGGGCTAATCAATTTTAATAAAGAAAAGTTGGTAATTGCTAAAATAATTCCTAAAGCAAGAAGAGTAAGCTTTTTTTCTTTAATAAATAGCCAAACCCCTGCCCCGATTAAACCAGCTACTAAAACTCCTCCTGAAGAGACTTTAAAAGTCATCAGTGCTCCGCCCAAGAGAAAAACCAGATGCAGCCAATATTTCTTCTTGTCTTTTTGCCATAAAACAAGAAGAAAGAAAATCATGGTCAAAATAATAATTCCCAAAGCATGAGGAGGATTTCCCAGAATAGTATTATTTTGAGAGGCCCAAAAAACAGTTTCTCCTCCTAGCGGAAATTTCCCTTTAAGGATTAAGTAAATATAGCCAAAACTACCGCAAAAATAAGCAAAAAAGACGGCCCAGTAAGCAGTTAATAAATTCCATTTTTTTTTAGCAAAAACAAAAGCATTAAGGCCGATTAAAAAAGAAAATAAAACCGGATAATAGCGAAAATAAAGATCAAGAGGATTTAAAAAAGAAAATAAACGATAAAATTCGCCCATTAAAATATCGCCCGCATAATGATAGTTTTGCAAAACATGGCCGGGATAAAGAGGATTTCCGGGAGGAAAATTTCTTTTTACTTCTTCCATTAAAGCAACATGCCACAACCCATCATGACCCTGTGAGCTCCAAAAATGAATTCCTTCCTTGTATGTAAACCCGCTCGGAAAATTAATAAACCCCTGAATCAAAATTCCCAAAAATAACAACAAAAGCAGTTTTTTATCAGCAAAAATAGCCCTGAAAAGCCTAAAAAATTCTCCCTTGTAACGCCTTAAGCCAAGAGTAAAAATAACTAATAAAATAGGCAAAGAAAGAACTCGGAAATTTAATAATCCTAAGAGTATTGCCGACAAAACAAATAAAATAATTCCCAGCGTCATTGAAAGAGCAACAACTTCTAAATCATCAAGTCCCCCATTTTTGCTCCCAATTAAAACCCGACCCGGAACGTAAAAAACCAATAAAGTCAAGGGAATAAAAATAAATAGTTTTAAAAAAGTTACCAATAGCAATCCCATATTATTGAGCATCTGTTTCCACTAAATAAAACATTGGCTGGCCGTTATATAAAGAAACCACTTTAACAATCTGGTCTTGAGAAATATCTTGTGGCGGAAGCTGCCAGGCGCTGGCTACCAAAAGAGTTTTTTTGAGCTGACTATCCTCAGGCCAATTAACTCCCCGAAAGGTAAAATTCTCAAAAGACAAAGGATCTTTTCCTTCTTGTCTGGCCTGCTGAATAACAAAAGGATCAACCTTATTATGGGTCAAGACATAGGCAAAAGGAATTCCCGCAATATTTTTATCTTCTATCCCGAATTCTCCATCAATAATAATCCGGTCATATTTATCCCTATTTTCCCAGGTGTATAAAGCGATCTCCTTCATTCCATACATAATGTAATGGGAATAATGAACCGGATAATGGACATAATAAATAAATACATAATAAACAAGCGAGGCCAAAACTGCTCCGAAAAAAAGCAAAAGAGTCAAAAATTTAAAAATACACTTCTTGAGATTTTTCACCCAGCCAAAAAACTGATAAATTCCAATAGCAGAAATTAACTGCGGAATAGGAATAGCAGTTAAGCTCCTTAGCGGATGTTGAGAATTATTCGCCAACGTGGCCGGAATGGGGCCTAATAATAACCAGACAAAAATAAGTTTTTTATTTTGTCCTGATATTTTAACCCCTTTGCCAATAATTGCGATTAATCCCCAAATAAAGAACCCTAATTCAAAATAATGCATCACTCCAATATCCGGATATTTTTCGTGAGTATAGCCCATTCCCCCAAAAAATAGGTAGTCAAGATCAGAATATTCTAAGTATCTTTTGGCCCAGAAAGACAAGGCCTGAACTCCCTTGTTAGCTAAAACCCGGTCAATCTCGGTTGCCCCTTTTTGCTCCACCTTGGACATCTTTACCGTCGCAAATTCATAGTCGTTTAAAAAAATTCCAGTCTTAGCTCTGGTTTGACCTTTAGGGGAAAACATGAGCTGGAAAAAAGGAAGGAGAAAGATAAGGCTAATTACGATAGCGAGTAGAGCATTTTTGCTATTTTTCTTAATTCGGTCAAAAAAGATTACCAAAAGAGCAATTAAGAATAAGGGCACAAATACTCTTTCGGCATGATAGGAATATATGGACAAGGAAAAAAGAAGGCCGGAAAACCACCAGAGCTTCCCATTTTTTGACTTTAAAAAAACTAAAACCCCGGCAAGCATTAATAATAAGGCCAGAATAGCTTCAAAAGTAGAGCGGGAAAAATTAATATGCCAGGGAGAAATAGCCAGAAGAAAAGCGGAAATCAAAGCAATGTTTCTGTTTTTAATAAGAAGATTAATAAGAAAATAGGCAAGCAAAGGAGTAAGCGAACCGAATAAGGCGATAGTAAAACGGATTCCAAGCTCATTAAGTCCTAAAAATTTTATCGCCGGCACCATCAAGTAAACTAAGACCGGAGGTTTATAATCTCCAATTGATTGGAACGCAAGAGGAAAAGCCTCTCCCCAATGATCTTTGCCGGTTTTTAGCAGACTATAAGAATCATAGCCAATAATTATTTCATCAATACTTAAAGAAACCGGATAATTAGCAAGCTTGTAGAACCTAAAGGCAGCTGAAATTAGAAAAATTATAAACAAGATAAAGCTCGTATTCTTTAATAGTCTTTTCATTTCCCAAATCCATAAAAAGTAAAATCCAAAAATATTTTATAGTAAGTTATCGCCATGTTAAGAAAAACTAAAAAAAGCAGGAAATAAGCTGACCTCTTGGACTTAACCCACCAATTTATCCCCAGGGCAATAAAAATAGCAATAAAGGGAAAAGAAAGGACGAGCAAGCTATAGTCTTTCATCGTTAATGAAAAAGAACTTATTACCCCGCCTAAAAACATTAAAAGCATCAAAAATCCAGCCCTTTTTAAACCTAATTTTCCAAATGATTTAAAAAAACCATACACAAAAAAAGGAGCAAAAACAAGCAAAAAAGGAGGAGCAGAAAATATTTTATCACTCGCATCTTCAGTTAAGGAAAATAAATTAGCCAAGGAAAATTGCTTTAAAAATTGGCTAAACCAAAAAACAAAATAATAAGTTTTATTAAAGAGTAATTTGGCCAATAAGCTTGAGGAAGACTTTAGTTGCTCTCCTCGAGAAAAATTAATAGCGTTAATCACCCCCGGATCAGCCAAAAAAGGAATTAAGTTATTTAAAGAAAGCACGTGAACATTGCTTCGACCAATAATTAAGAACCAGGTAAAGGGATTAACAACTAGCAAAGCCAAAAAAATCAAAGCAATCTTCTGACTAAAAATATCCTTATCCTTTAAGAAAGTCATCTTCTTTCGAGGATCGCCTCCAGCTTATAACAAAAATTTTCTTGAGAAAAAATTTGTGAACGTTTTATAGCTGCTTCTCGACAAGAAGAATATTTTTTGCTGTTTTTTATTAAACCAATAGTACTATTAACTAATTCGTCAATTTCTTCCCACCTCTCCCCTTCTCCGCGTCGCACAATTTCTCTAAGTCCTCCTTTGTTTATTACCAGTGGAACACAGCCAGCGCTCATCGCCTCCACTGTGGTAATCCCAAAATGTTCGGTCTTCCACGGTTCTTTTTCTTCGTTTACCCCAAACCCGGCCGCATGCCAAAAAAAACTGCTTTGAGCGTAATTCCTTTTGAGTTCTACAAAAGAAGCATTTACCAAAAATTCAACCGGTAAGCCCAGAGCCTGCTTTTTTAAACTTTTTAAAAAGTGATTATTTTCCGGATTTCCTAAAGATCCTCCTGCCAGAACCAATTTCCAGTCCTTGTAGCCCCTTTTATATAGTTGAGAAAAAGCTTTAATCAAAATATCTTGCCTTTTAGCTTGCATAGTTTGCTCAAACCGGCCAACTCCCAGAATAATATTCTTTTTTTTACCCGGAGTAAACTCTTCAACCGCAACTGGTGGGTAAAGAACAACTGAATTTGTATTATATTCTTGATCAATAAATCTTTTAGTAAATTTCGAATTGCAAATAACTTGATCAACTAATTTTAACTTAACTCTATCTAAAACTTTATTTGTAGAAGTATTTTTAAAAGGAACCTGAAAATGAACAATATTTTTCCTCGCTAGCAGTAGCGGCAAGCTTCCATCCGAAAGCCAAAAGACTAAATTATAATCTCTGGTGAGCCTTAATCTTTGAAAAAGAGGTCGCAAATCATAACTCTTGATCTTAAGTCCTTTAAGATTTAATCCAAATCTCTCTTTGGCCTTAGATAAAACATCTTTTCCTCTCCACCAAAAATCAACTTGCCAGCCTTTTTTCAGCAAACATTCGGCCACGGTTAAACAATACCGCTCCCCTCCTCCTAAAGTGTCTAAGTAGGGATCATAAATTAGCGCTTTCTTTCTTGTTGTTTTTCCCATAATCGAGCGTAAATAATAAAAGTATTAAAAGTTTCAAAAATAGAATTTATCCAACCCACTGTGCCATCCCTCCAAGCCCCTTGTTTAATAACTCGCTCCCAAAATTTAGTAAACATCATTCTGGCAATGCGCCAAGCAGCCATCGGCGGGTGACTTGATTTATATAGCAAATTTGCTTCGGTTTGAGTCCACTTAATCGTTTTTTCCAGCATGGAAGTTAAATCCCGATGAGTTAGATGTTTAATTGGATTTTTTAAATACCCGAGATTACCTTTGTAAACCGGCCTTTCGTGTAATTTGCCTGTCCATTTTTTCAAATCTTTTTTGTAAAATAAGCGCTCGACATAATCCGGCCAAGAGCCGCCATGCTTTACTCTTTTCCCAAATAATAATTTGCCCGCGGCACTGCATAGGCAGCGATTTTACCTGCTCCCTTGCCGAAAACCATCTTTTTAACTTCCTTAGCCAAATCTTTGGTAAAGCGTTCATCAGCATCTAAATAAAAAATCCAATCACTTTTTGCTGCTAAAATAAGATTAGTCCGCCAAGCTGCAAAATTATTCCCTTTTTGAGGTAATACTTTTGCTCCTAATTTTTTCCCAATTTCTCTAGTTTTATCGTTTGAATCCGGACTAAGAAAAATAATTATTTCATCAGCAAAAGAGGCTGATTTTATCGCTTCGCCAATTAATTCCTCTTCGTTTCGGGCAATAATTGCGACCGTTAAGCTCATTTCCAACTCCCCTTGCCAAATTTTCCTAAATAATAATCCCTCACCCCTGCTCTTTGCCATTTTCTTCCCTTAAGCAGTAATCTTCCGCTTTCTCTTGCTAAAGCCAGTTTAGCCCGAAAAGGAGCCCAGCGCAAACCAAAAAGAAGGCGATTGCGGGAAATAAAGTAATCTTGAAGAAAGCCTCCTACTTTTGAAGACTTAGCGTTTAAATGCCAAACTTTACTTTGAGGAACATAAAATACTTCCCAGCCCAAACTTTTTGCTTTTTGGCAAAAATCAGCATCTTCATAATACATAAAATACCGCTCGTCCAGGTAATTTACCTTTTGCCAAACCTCAGCTCTAGCCAGCAAACAACAACCGCTGGCAAAATCAACTTTTTTTGCTTTTTCAAACTGACCCTTGTCTATTTCGTCCACTCCCCGGTTAGCACCAGCCACATTATTCCAATCCATTACTCCACCTACCGCCCAAATCACCTTTCCCTGATCAGCTTTTTGATACCTTTTTTTGTGATATTCATGCCCCGGAGCAAAATAAATTTTCGGCGTTACAACTCCTGCTTCTTTATTTTCCTTTAAAAAAGCAACTAAAGGCTGCCAAAAACAGTTTTGAGTATAGGCATCGCTATTGAGCAGCATTACATAATCAGCTCCCCGGCTCAAAGCATACTTTATGCCTTTATTGTTTCCTTGGCAAAAACCTAGATTTTCTTGGTTTGCAATTAAAGTAACTTTAAATCTTTCTTTTTTTATGCTTTCTATAGTTTGATCCTGCGAATTATTGTCAACTACAATAATCTCTAAATTATCCTTGGGCTTTTTTTGCTTTTCTAGACTAGTCAAACACCTTAAAAGAACGTCTTTGGTGTTATAAGAGACAATTACAATAGCCAGTTTCGGCTTTTTTTCACTCATTAGAAGAGTTTAAGCAAACTAGTTTTGATCTTGAGTATTATTTCTAAAACTGTACGCCTAATTCCCTTTGCTCTTTCTGTCCACCAGCGAGAATACCAATAGTCTACTTCCAATACCGCTTGGGAAAAAATTTCTTTAATTTTCCGATTTTCTAAACTCTTTTCTTCGTATCTATTTTTTTCCCAAACTTTCAGATAAATCAAGGCTTCACTAAAACTTTGCAAAACAGCTAATCCCAAGCCATGCAAACCATCTTTATAGCCGCCACCGACAAAAAAACGGCTTAAAAATTCACCCATGGGTTTCAGTACCAAATCAGCTGAAGAAAGCTTATATTTTTTCTCCCGCACTAGCTGGTCAGCCTGTACCTGAGCGTAGCGCACTGCCCTGGTTAAATACTGGTCTAGGGAGTCATAGTTATAATGAACAATAGCAAACTTTTCTACGTCCGGCAGGGTCAAGATATTCCCTTTTAACTCAGGCTGTTGATGAATTTGATTTGGCCAGTCTATTTTTCCCTTTTTAAAAAAGCGAGGTAAATAATCCGGCCACCAGCGAGAATTCTGAATCCATTTCCCAAAAATAATGTTTTTGCGAGGAATTAAAACATAATCGGCTTCCCCCCGATCGCCCTGAGCGATTTGCTTGAGCTTTTTGGCTAAACTAGAAGTTATTTTTTCATCCGCGTCTAAAAGAAAAATCCATTTTCCCCGCGCTTTATTAATTGCAAAACTGCGCGCCGGCTCAACATAGTTAAGTCTCTCATGAAGAAAAACCCGAGCTCCGAAAGAACGGGCAACCTGACGCGTTTTATCATCACTATACATGTCAACCACCACTATCTCGCTGGCCAAGTTCCCTACTGAGGATAGACAACGGGAAATATTTTTCTCCTCGTTTAAGGTATTTACTACTACAGAAATTAATAGTTTTTTAGCCATTTATCTTCGCACCTGATATATTTTAACCAGTTTATTACTAAATATCATCTCCAATCCCAAATCAACCTCAGATAAGGATAGTTTTTGCTCCCCCGCCAAATAAACATAATCTATCCTGTTGTTAAGCAAAATGCCTCTGGCTAGCGCTTGGTTCTCAGTTTCAAAAAAATTTTCTACTTCTTCTTTCCTTTTCGGCCAAGAGGCCCCAACAATGGTTAAGTTCATTTCGTCTTCTAAGAAACTAATTTTTTGGGAAAAGGCGGAAACATAGGCTGTAGTTTCATATACATATAAAGGAAGCGGGGTGGGAAAATCAGCCTTAAGATAAGCGTCATAAGGATACGTTAAAACTACTCCTTCGGGCTTACTCTTAAGAAAATCTAATCCGGCTCTTTCTTCAACCGGCAAAACAGCAGGCGGATTAGCGCCCAAGTATCCCCTTAAACTGGACAAGGAGGTAGGCAAAGTTATTATTAATAATAAACCTAAAAATAATTTGGCAAAAATTCCCCTTTTCTGGTTTAAACGGGACAAAAAAGAAGCTGTGTAAAGATTAAGAAAAAAAAGAAAATAGTAAAAAAACTGAATCGTATTCCAAGCAGTCCCTTTTTGAGTAAACAAAAATGCCGGAAAAAGAGAGGCAAGCAAACCAAAAATTAAAAACCAGTCAAAATTTCTAATTTTTTTACTAATAGTCTTTTTTACTAGCTCAACTAAACCTATGACCCTAATTCCTAAATTGCCAAGTAAGAAAATGCTTATGCCAAAAAGCTCTACTAAAACTAACCGAAGGCCCAAACCATTTGCAGATAGATAATAGCGAGCCAAGGCGAGCTTAGGCCAGTAAAAACGGTCCGGAGACTCAATCATGGAGTGCACAAACCATAGGGGGTTAAAATCAAAAAGAGATATTCCGCCTTTATTGGTAATAAAAAAGGTGCCCAGGCTAAATCCAAATGCTGTTAAAAAAATAAGAGATGTCTTTTTTCTGCCCTTTAAAAATTCAAAAAAACAGTAGCCCCCTAAAGCAGATAAACCTACTAGCCCACCATAAGCCTTGATGTTAATAATCAAGCCAAAAAGCAAGCCCAAAAACAGGATTGATTTTAAATGCAATTTTTTAAATTTAGCAAGCCAAACATTCCCCAGAGTAAAAAAATTAAAGAAAGAGCAAAAGGGGGATTAATCAGGGTGGACGATGACTGCATAGACCAAAACATAGATTCGCCGCCAACTTTATCCTCACGCACCAAGGTAACAATCCAGCCCAAAGAACCTGCCCAAAAGTTAAGAAAGGCGAACCAAAATCCGGTCCAAAAATCTTTCTTCCACTTCATTCCCACCCAAAAAGAAAGCAGCCCCAAAAAGAAAGCAGTCGCCACCGGCAGCAGCTGAAAATAAAGAATTCTTGGCGACAGAAAAAAAATCTTACTAAGTAAAGCCACTAAAATGTCGTAGCCAAAATGATAATTCGTCAGCCCGGAACCGGAGAAAATCGGGTTTACAGGAGGAAAAGATTTTATTGCTTGATTAATAACAGCCAGATGCCAAATTCCATCGTGGCCATTGGGGCCCCAAAATCCCAAACCCCACCTAGTAGCCAACCCGCTGCGAACCATAGTCAACGACAGCGAAATTGTCCCCAAAAAAAGCAGGATAGCCAAACTCAGATTAGGCCTAAAAATTATTTTTTTCTTTTTAACCATCTAGCGCCAACAGCAAATAACCAAATAAACTCAGCCCTAGCCATAAGATAAGCAAAGGCCAAATAAACAAGACCTCCGCTTAAGGTTAAAGCTACTAATTTAATAATTCCCGTTGGCAAAAAAGAATCCACTATAATCAAAGATAAAAACATCAGTAAACTGCCGGCAACAGGGACAAAGAGAATCTTCCTAAAAGAAACCCCAAATTCTCTTTTCGCTAAAAGCCAAGCAACAAAAGAGCTTCCTGATACCAAAAATAAACCCAAAGCAGCTCCGTTGACCCCCTCAATTCTAGCCAAAGCAGGAACGATAAACCAGGTCATGAGAGTCCAAAAAACCATTAGCCTTAAAGTAATTTTTACCTTTCCGACTGAATTAAAGGCATTAACCAAGGGCGTAGTAATTACTCCCAAGCCAAAATTACCCAAATACCAGAAAAAAGGAGTAAGGCCAACTTGCCACTTTTGATATTGAGGGAAAATTACCACCACTAAAGGCATCAAATAACCCATTCCAGTTAAAATCGGCAAAATCAGCAAATTAATTAAAAAGCAGCTTTTTTCCAAAGCTTTTTTTAACCTTTCTTTCTCATTTTGTAATTTGGCATATGCCGGAAAGGTAACCCGGATCACTGAATCCATTAAAAACCGCGCCGGCAGGGCCGCCCATTTTTGGGCCCAGCCTAAAATTCCCACCCCAGTGCTGCCTAAAATTCCCCATAAAAAAATATTTATTAATCGGTCTTTAAGCATTGCCAGCAAAGAATTAATTTGGTAAGGAAGGCCAAAACTAAAAAGCTTTTTAACTGAACCGATATCCATGCTAATCCCCAGCGGCCAGGGAGAAATTATATACATTAAAGCCAAGCCCGCTAAAGAACGAGCTAAGACTGCCCAAGCCCAGCTGTTTACGCTAAATCCCTTCCAGGCTAAAAATACAGCCAGTGAAGTAAAAATTAATTGCTCCACTAGATCAATAAGGGCAATTTTGGAAAAAGCTAATTTTCTTTCTAAGAGAACTGAAGGGATTGTTTTTAAGCTGGAGGCAAAAAATCCAAATAAAAGGGTCCAGTAAAGAAAACGGCCGGAGCCGAAATCAAATCTTCTTTCCAAGAAGGGTGTAAGTAAAAAAGCGGCGGCAATGGAGATTAACACCAGCAGCTGTTGGATAGTAAAAATAGTACGCAGTTCCTTGACACCGGGTTCCTTCTTCTTTTGAATAACTGCGGCAGCAAGCCCGATATCTGAAAAATAGCCTAAAAACCCAACCACCTCGGAAACAGCCCAAAATACACCTAATTCCCAAGTTTGCAAAAAAACAGAAAGAAAAACAAAACCAAAGAAGGAAATTGGCTGAAGGAAAATATTCCTAATGACCAAAGCACTTACTCCAGCAAAAGCTTTATGTCTTAATTCCAAAGAATCCCCCGCTTTCATCTTTTAGGCACTAATTTCCCTAATATTGGAGCCAAAAAATATCCTAGCAGTCCCCACCAAGAAAGCAGGGAAACAAGGTTAGCCCAGGAGCGAATTGGCGTATTGGTTAAACGCAATTCGCCCATGTGCTCCCCGGAAGACACTCTCATTATGATTCTTCCTAGGTCCTTTTCGTAGCCCAGCTCTACTTCATTCTTGTCCAGCCAGCCCCGCCATTGAGGAAAGAAATAAACCGGCAGCATAATTTCCCCTTCTTTTTCAAGATTAATTCTAAATTTAAACCAATTCGTGCCTTTTTGGAAGTTCTCTACTGCCAGCTGATTGCCACTATTCTCCTCTTTTAACAACACCGTGTCCGGCGCTGAAGAAGTAGGCGGAAAAGGAGCAGACTTGGGAAGATAATCAAAGATGGCATCGGTCTGCAAGCGATGCCAGCCCTCCAAAGAGAATAACTTTTCTTGGTCAGTAATCTCAATTCTCTTTTCCGGCTGAAAAAAATTAAAGTTAAGTAAAATTACCCCGCCGATTATCGCTCCCATCCAAAAAGGCCTTTTTCCCCTAGGCACAAAAAAAGTCAAGCCCCCGGAAAGGAAACTTAAAAAGAAAGTAGCAATTGCCAAAAATCGCCACGGAAACTGAAGATATTCTAAAAACGGAAGAGCTTTCCAGATAAAAACAGAACGAGGGTGAGTAAGAAAGATAATCCCCAAGGCTAAAATAAAGCAAAAAGATACTAAGAGCAAAAAGTGTTTATTTTTACTTTTCATTTTTTTGGTTTTAGATTTAAAATAAAGGAAAATTGCTAAACCTAGGATTATCAGAGGCAAAATCCAGTGCAAGTGGCCCAGCTGAAAAGACATCCCATCTTCAGGACCCCAAACTGAAGCCCCAAAACCCCAAAAGCGGTCTAAAAATAATTGTTTTAAAGAAGTATAGTGAGCAAGATAATTAAAATAGCCCATGAACATCGTTTCCACGTGAACCAAGCCCTTTTCCCAAAAAGCCGGCAAAGTAAAAAAGGCCGCCAGACCCAGCCCCCAAAAGCCAGCCAAGATTATTTTTAGCAGTAATTTAAAATCTCTTTTTTCCCTGACCAGTAACAAAAATATTATCCAAAGGCCAATAAGCGGAGTAAAGAGCATGGCCATGATATTATGGGAAAGCAGAAGGGCGCCATAAAATAATGCCAGCAAAGGGAAGTGCTTTTTTTTGCCTTTATTAATAATCTCAGCAATAATCCAAAATATTGCCGGAAAAAAGGCAACAGCCATAAATTCGCTTAGTGCGCCCCGAACAAAAATATCTAAAGCATGATAGGGAACCCAGGTGTAAAAAACTGAGCCCAACAATCCACCCCAACGCCCCCAAAAGTGGCTGGCAAGTAAATACATAAAAAAAGCACCTAAAAATATTTCCACAATAAAAACAATCTTCACGCTGCTAATTAAACTAAAACCAATAAGGTGAAAGACTTCGCCAAGGTAGTAAGGAAGTGGAGGATAAAAATTAAACAAAGGATAACCATATCCAAAACCCATGTCCGGAACCCAGCGACAAGGAAATTGGCGGTCTTTAAAGCAACTATCCATCTCGTAAAGCCTGCTAACATGCAGGTCATCGTGCATAGTAAAAAAACCCGACCCAAAAAGCCGGAAAGAAGCTAGCAAAGCACTGATTAAAACCAAAATCAGAAAAATTCTTTTCATTAAAGCTTATAAAAAAGCAGCTCGTCGCCGCCCGGCTTAGAATACTGGCCAATTAGCTCCCAATCTTCAACTCTCGGATATCCCAACCGGCTTTTATTAATCACCAAGTATACCTGATTGCCATATTCTTGGGCATTAGTCAAAGATTCCGGCAAGGTCTCCAGCGGAAATCCTACGCCAATCACGCTAATATCTGCTTCTTTTTCTAGGTAAATCTGCAAGCCATCGGGCAAGGTTCCAAAATATCCTTCTGTTCCCACCACTATTCCCTTCTCTCTAGAAATAGTTTTTAAATATTGGGCCACTTCTTTTATTCCCCACCCTGCTGTCCAATCTTCTAAATAGCCCCTATACTCGTCCTTGGGCAATGGCGCCTTAACCGCATTGGTCCAAAGTCGGTAATTAAAAAACAATGCCGGAAAAGAAAGAAAAAAAACAAAAAAATAGAAAACTCGTTTATTTTTAAAAATATCCTTTGTAAATTCTAGGCCAAGGAAAATAAATAACAAAAAAGCTGGCACGCCATACAAAAGATAGCGAGCGGTAAAAACTTTTGCCGCCGCCGACTGGATAAACAATGGCAAAAGCCACCATGATAAAAAAACTAAAGAATAGAATCTTAAATCCTTTTTAGCTAATCCGCGATATATCCCTAAAAACCCTAGAGCAAACAAGGGAATAGTTAAGTAAGCGGTGTAATAACGCCAAACATCTTTTAAATGGGGAATAAGAGGATTAAAAGGATGTTTCAAGATCTCTTTTAAAGGCCAAACATAATCTTTGTTACGCAGGGCAATAAGGTGAAAATTAGGACCTAAACGCAAAATATTATATCCCACAAAAGCAAAAAAAACGCTCACTGCCGATAATATGGCTAACCTTGAAGCTTCTTTATGTATAAAAGTTTTTCTTTTCTGATAGTAGCTTCCAAAAACAGCCAGAGGCGACAATAAAACCAGAAATAAACCCGGGCTTTTGGTTAGCCAGCCTCCGGCTAAAATTAGGCCCAAAATCATAGCTAAATCCAATCTTCTGTATTCCCCAAGCAAAAGAGCAAAAAGCAAACCCCAGACCCCAAAGGCCGAAAGCAAGCTATCAACTAAAGCCATTCGGTCAAAAAAAAGAGTATACGGAATAATAATATATAGAGCCATTATTCCCATACTGTGCTTAACGGATCTTTTGAGGTAATAAACAAGACTGCCTAATCCCAGCATTGTTAAAAATCCTGATAAAACCGAAACAAATCTGCCGGCCGCCAACGGGTCTTTAAGGATTTTTAAAAAAGGTATAACCAGCCACATAAAAAAAGGCTGTTTGCCGTCAGATAAAGGTAAAAACCTCAAAGTTTCTTCTGCTCTCATCACCTGGGACCATCTAATATAAATCGCCTCATCAGCAAAGATTGGCAAACCGGTTAGATTTATTAGCCTAGAAGCAAAAAAAATAAATATCAGCAAAATAAAAATAGCTAATTCCTGAAAACTAAATTCAAAATCATAAATTCTGATTTTTTTCTTTAAGCAACTTTTCACTATTAGCTTACCCGCCAACTGACGGATTAACTATTAAATGTTTAGGTATTTCCCTTGCCATTGATTCCGTTTGACTTGCAAAATTTGAAAAAACATTTTCTTGGCCTCTTTAAAATAGCGAGCTAGGTAATTATTGCCCTTGCTCGTGCTTATATCCTCGTCTTCCCAAGTGACAACTACCTCTTTAATTTTAGCCCCCTTAACACTGGCCATATACAAAAGCTCAACATCATAAGAGCTGACTACCCAACCCTTCGCTCTTTGCCTTAAAACATCTAGATAAGGAAAAATTTCTTTCACCAAGCTTGTCTGAAAGAGCTTAAAGCCGCATTGAGTGTCTTTAATGTCTCGCAAAAGCAAAAACCTCCGAATAAGAGCAAAAATAATCGCTCCAACTCGGCGAAATAAAGGGAAGTCTTTCCGCTCCAATCCCCGCGAGCCAATTACAATCGGATAATTTTTTTTGGCCCAAGGCAAAAGCTTATCCAGCTGATTTATTGGGGTAGACTGATCAATATCCGTGAACAAAATATATTCTCCTTGCGCCTCTTTAACACCTTGAGAAACAGCCCAGGGTTTTCCCCCATGCTTATTTTTCAAAATCCTAAAACCTTTATGTTTTTTAGCAAACAAAGAACATATTTTTAAGCTCTGATCTGTTGAGCCGTCGTCAGAGATAAGCACCTCCCAGGAATAATTTTGTTTTTTAAGATAGTCATTCACCTGATCCAAAACTCCCCTTTTTAAATTCGCTTCTTCGTTATAACAAGGAATAACTACACTAAGATAGGTTTTCATTTCTTCCTATTTTACAATATCCAGTAATCAGATAACCAGCCTTCGGGAAAATAAACTCCGATGGCCCCAAAAATAATAGTGCTCGGCCGACTGCCAGCTGGAACGACAACCTCAATTAAGGGGTCTTCTGGGTTTTGACTTTGTTTAACCTGATAAATATCGAAAAGATAGTGAAAACCATTGTCTGCGCTCCAGGAGCCGGAAAAAGAAATATTCAAGGGCCCAGAGTCAGAAACGCCTGTTAAAAATTTTGCTGTTTGGGTTTTGTAAAATAATCCCTGGCGATTGTCAGCCAGAAGCGGAATATTTTTAAAACAATAATAAACTAGTATAAATAAAGCGATAAAGGTCGCAAATAGCCAGTGCTGTTTTTTCTTTAGCGTTAATAATATTTTGTCTAGCCAAAAAGAAATCAGGATAATAAGTAGCGGCTGTAGATAATTAAAATAGTATTCCGATGGCCTGCTGCCGTAAAGGCCAAAAAAAACTGGCATTAATATCCAAGTTAAAAGCATTCCCAGCCATAGATTTTTCTTTTCTCTTGCCTTTTTATACGCGGCCAGAAAAAGAGCCAGAATTATTAAATAAAAAACAAGGCCCCCGATATTATTTATTTCCAAGCCTAAAAGCTGATTAACAACCCTATTCCAAACCGGCAAGAATGCAAGAGGCTGTCCTCTGCCTCTTTGAAAAAGAAAATTCTTTAGAAGAGAAATATTTAAAAAATTATGCCTGAGGTCAAAAATTAATAAAGGCAAAAAGGGCAAGCCTATTCCGGCTATTAACCAAGCACTCCACCCCAACAATATCTTTTTTTCCTCTTTCCAAAGACTAAAAAGAACAAGGAATATAAAGGGCAAAAGCAAGAAAAACTGGACATGAAAATTAATGCCTATACTAAAGACTAAGCCAAGAAAAAAAATAGTTTTTAGCTGCTTTTTTAGGAAAAACTGATCAAAGGCAAGAAGAAAAAGCAAAACAAGTAAAGGAATAAGCAAGGGATTCCAGGCGATAATATCAGCTCCAACTGCCCAGGGAATTATTGACCAAAGCGCTAAAAAGTAAAAAGAAATTCTAATATTAAAAATCTTTGTTAAAATTAAAAAACTTATGCCAAAAAAAGCCAAATTAACAGCAACAATAAAAAAAGTCAGGCCTTGAGGAAAAAGATTAAAAACATAATAAAAAGGAAGAAGAAAATAATAAAAATACGGGGCTAAAAAAAATCCCTCCGGGCCTAAAACCCGGGGACCGATTAAAGTAAATTTTTTAAAATTTATCATCTCTTTGACCACCTGAGCGTCTCTTTCTTGGTCCCAATTAAAAACTATTCGCTCGGGCAAGCGATAGAATCTAAAAAAGGCAAAAATTAATAAAAGCAATCCGAATAAGAAGATCTTTAGCTTGTTCATTTTAATAAATATTTTATATTTTTCCGGTAAAATTTGACTAACGATAATAATTATCCAAGCAATAAAAAAAGCAATACTTACCCCGTTAAAAACCCTTTCTATTGGAGACTGGCCAATTTTCCAAGATAAGTAATTGGCCCCCTGTCTGAAATTCTGGCTATCCAGGCAAACCCGACCCTCACAATCCGAATAATTAACCTTATCTGATCCGTTAATTTGAAAATGATAAATGCCCGGAAAATATTCCAGGCCCAGTATAATTGGTTTTTCTTTCCACTCCTCTTGACTGCCCAAAAAAAATCTAATTTCGCCAAATGTGTTCCCTCTTGCCTGAACTTGATAATCAGTAATAAATTTCCCTCCCACTAATAATAATGGGGTATCAAAACTGCAAGACTCTTTTGCCCCAACTCCCAAAATATCATCCCCTAAAGTAGTAGTAGAGTGTCGGTGAGGATGAAGTTTTTCAAAATCATCATATTGATATATTGTTTGGGTAGAAACCGGCTGGGGTAAAAGATGATGGCGGTTGCCAAAAATCGCTAAAAAAATACCTACGGCCAAAATAGGGAAAAAAATAATATTCTTTTTCAAGCTCTCCAGCCAAAAAGCAAATAAAGCGCTAATAGAAAAAACCGCAATTCCCAAAAGCCGCCAGGAAAACTGGATTTGCTGTAACAAAGACACTCTTTCCCAAATAAACAAAGACCAGGACAAGATCAAGAAAACTGAGCCTAAGGAAATAATCAGGAAAAACAATATCAGCGGATCTAAAGATTTAAAAATCTTTTTCAAAGAAAACAAGCTAACTCCTCCCATAATCAACCAATGAGCATAGCCTAATTGAAATGACATCCCGTCATTTTTAACTCCCGGGGATGAATAAAAATAATCCCAAGGAGAACGGATTAGCTGTTTTAAAGTCGGAAAATGTTCACGAAAGTTAATTACTATTACTTGGCCAATTTGAACAAATTGCTTTTCCAGCAAGGCCGGAAAAATAAAGAATGCTCCCAAACCAAAAGCACTAAAGTAGGAAAAAAGAATCAATCTTTTTCTTGAGAAAGAAAGCTTATTTACCCTAATAATTTTAATAATTAAATAAAAAAGTAAAATCGGCATTAAAAACATAACAGTGAAATTATGAGAAACAACCAGAAGGCCGCCAGCCAAGCTTGATCCAAAAACTATCCATACAAACTTCCGCCAGCTAATCTGTTCAAAGCTAAGAGAAAATAAATATAAAACTACTGGCAGCAAAGCATAGCTTAAAAACTCCGGGCTGCCTCTAACAAAAATTAATAAAAAGCGATAAGGAGCAAAAAGATAAAGCACTGCCCCTCCTAGGGCAGCCCACTTGTTTTTAGTCTCTATTTTCAACCACCAATAAAAAAACAAGGTTCCTGCTGGCAGGGTCAAAAAATAAATTATTTTTAAAGACCCGATAACATCTTTAACCAAAAAATTAATTGCTATTACCAAATAGTACAAAAGGGGGTAAAAGAAATTATAAATAGCTACTCCGCAATTAAAGTTTAAGCTTCCGGCCCAGCGTAAAGGAAAATGGCCTTCTTTAATAGTTTGAATAGCGTCAAAACTCCGAGCAACATGATGATCTCCATCATGAGTGCTAAACACATTATATTTAAATACTCCTTTTCCTGTAAAAAAAGAAAGCCCGAGAAGAGTAATTATCAGAAGAATATTGCTTAAGCTTAGTTTAGTCAATTTTTTCATGCGAATGGACTAATTTAAATACGTCTATCCCGCTTATCTGCCACTTTCCAGCTAAATCGGCCCGGCCAAAAGCGGCAATTTCCCACCTGGAATGACCTAGGGGGTTGCAATCCTCTATTCCCCAGGGCTCGCAAATTACAAAGAGTTGGCTTGTCATTTGTTCATGAAGATCAACTAGTCTAGGGTTTTGATTTTCCAAATAATAGCGATAAGGAGCATCGTAATTATTCTTAGCAATTAAAGCTAAAGAAAATTCTTCTTCAGCTGCCGAAGAAAGAATAAACTGGGCTACGTTTTGGCTGCGAGCAAGCTGATTAACCGGAGGCCTCAAGCCATGCCACTGACTGAACATTAATAAAGAAACTATTCCCGCTGCCCCTAAAGACCAAGGCCACAATTTTTTTAAGCCGACAGCGAGAATCAAAATAACAGCAGGCCATAAAAAGCCAAAATAATGAGCATAAACAGCTTGTTTATAATTACTTAAGCCGAACAGGCCGACGAAAAGCCACGCCCCCGGTAACAATAAGAGCTTATTTTTTCTTGCTTGCCAAAGGCCGATAAGTAAAAAAGGCAGAAAGAGAAATGACCAAGGCCAAGAATCTTTTCTTACTAATAAATTAGCGCCAAGCTGGCCAAGAACTTGTAAAAAGTTAGAAATACCCTTATAAAGCCTAAAATTAACTGTTTCTTCTCTATTGATAAAAAAAGCCTTAAAAGCCTGGAAGTTAGCTCCCCCGTGCTTTAAGTCAAAAAGAACTAAAGGCAGCATAAAAAGAAAAAAAACGATTCCAGCCCAAACAATATTTTTCCCTAATAACTTTTTTTCTTTTCCGTTGTCTTTTATTGCCCAAAAAGATAGAAATAAAAACAATGAAACTACCGGAAAAACTAGCAAACCCAAGTAATGAGAATTTAAAATCATTGCTAAAGACAATGCCAGCCAAGGTATTTTTTTGAAATCTTTCTTAAGCCAAATTTCGCCCAGAAGATATATCGCTAGCAAGGCAAAAAAACCCATAACGTTTGGGTTCCAAGAAAAAATATTATAATAAATAATTACCGGAGAAAACGCCATTAATAGGGCGGCTATTAATCCAGTCGTTTTGTTAAGCCATTCTCTTCCTACCCTGTAGACCAGCCAAACAGCTGCCACTCCCAGCAAGGCTATAAAAATTGCCGGGCCAACCGGATTAAAGCCGGAAAGCAATAAAGCAGGAGCTATTAAATAGTAATACCAAGGGCCTAAATAAATATTACCTACAGAGGTTTGCGGGCCAATAAACATCAAATCTCCCTTGGCTAAAAAGCGGCGGACTAAAAGCATATCCCGGCCCTGATCACCCAAAAACTCCATATAAGAGGGAATTTTATAAAGACGCAGAAAAGCCGCGATCAGGAGAATAATGATCAGAAGCTTGTTGTCAAAAATCTTTTTAGCCATTCTTAAAATTCATCTTAAGCCAAAGATAAAAAAGATCCTTAAGCCCAGAAAGAATTACTTCCATCTTCGCTCCTGTCGCCTCCCCCGCCTCTCGGGCAAAATGAGTCACTCCTGTTTGCTCAATTTTAAAACCAGCTCTTTTACTTTTAATTAAAAATTCAGAAGTAATAAACGGTCCTCTTTCCGACTCTAGTTTGGGAATAGCGTCAATTACCTTTTTCGAAACCAGCTTAAAGCCACAATCAATATCCCGGACCTTTAGTCCAAAAAGAAGAAAAACCATCAATTCCCAAAGCTTAGAACCCCAAATCCTGACAAAAGGAACTTTTCTCCCTAAATAATAACCAATGACCAAATCAGCCTTAGTTTTTTTTTGCTTTTCAATCAGCTGGTAAATATCCTGAAAATCAAACTGGCCATCAGCATCGGTAAAAGCAATCCAATTGTATTTACCGTTATAAAAACCACTTTTAAAAGCCGCTCCGTAACCCCGATTCCGATTGTGATTTATCAGCCTAACTTGAGAATATTTTTTTTCAAGGTTTCTAGCAACTGCTTCTGTGCGGTCTTTGGAGCCGTCATTAACAATTATTATTTCCCATTTTTTCGCTATGCCTTTTATAATGGGAACTGCTTTTTCTACGGTATTTTTAAGATTGTTCTCCTCATTATACGCAGGAAAAAATACCGAAAGTTCTGGCAATAGATACTGAACCATGCAATTATGTTATCATAATTAAAAGATGGAGAAAAAACTAGCTTTTTTCAAACCCCTGCTTCTTCCTTTTTTAATCTTAGCCATTACCTCTTTTATTATCTGGGCGCCTTTTTATTTTAACGGCCAAATGACTAGAGTCTTTGCCAATTACGACGGCCCTAACTACCTAATTATTGCTAAATGCGGCTATAACTTTGATTGTATTGGAACCACTTTTTCCCAGCCCCTGCCCCTAGAATATTATCCTGCTCATTTCCCCGGATATCCGCTTTTAATTAAGTTCTTTGATTTATTCTTGCCTGGTTGGTGGGCAATGCTCGCAGTAAATTTCTTCGCTACAGCCGGATTCTTAACTATTTTCTACTACCTGCTTAAAGACCTAAAAGTAAGAGGGAGAACTTTGCTAACAATTCTAGCTCTTTTTCTTCCCGCTCGAATGGTAATTTTAAGAACAGTTGGCGCTCCGGAAACCTTATTTATAAGTTTACTTTTGGCCTCTGTTTACTTTTTTCGAAACAAAAAATATTTGTTTTCCGGCCTTTTTTTGGCCTTTGCTCAAATTACCAAAAGCCCAGCAATTTTGCTTTTTGCCGCTTACGCGATCACTATCTTTATTCGAGATACAAAAAAAGAAAAAAAGCCTCAGATAGACACTATAATCAAGTACTGGCCCCTTCTTTTGGGTCCTTTGTCTATTCTTGTTCTTTTTTCTTTTTTTAAAATTCAAACAGGAAATTTTTGGGCTTATTTTCTTTCGGGAGATAATTTTCATCTTGTTTTTCCCCCTTATCAAATTTTCATTTCTTCTCGCTCATGGCTGGGCGATATCTGGCTAGAAGACGTTATCTATCTTTACTTTTTGGGAGCAATTGCTATCTCTCTTCTCTATCAGAAATTCAAAAAGGACATTGTTGTCATTTTTCCGACTATTTTCTTTTTAGCTACTTTATTTGTTGCCCATCGTGATCTATCTCGCTATTCTTCTCCCCTTTACCCCTTCTTCTTGATCGCCTTTGCTCCTTTTTTAAACAAGAGAGAGTTTAAAATAATTTTCTTCCTGCTTCTTCCGGCAATTTATCTTTATACGGTGAATTTTATTAACCACAATCTTGCTCCAATTGCCGACTGGGGCCCGTATTACTAGCTTTATTTCTTCTTCCAAATCACCTTGTTATACATCAGCCAGTTGTAAGGTAGAACTAGAAACAGAATTATCAGAGGCAGTAGAAGCTGACGATATTGTACTCCGAAAATATTGGTTAAAAATGTGCCGGCGGCTGTCTGGATTAATAGGGCCCCACCCGAAGTTAAATTGAACTGCAAGAATTTTCCCACGATCTTGCTAATTTCGGTAAACTTCTCATCTTTAAAAGTCCAAAGATTATTCCAGGTAAAGTTAGAAATAATTGCCAGCTCGGTAGAAAATAGCCAAGCTGACCACTCTGGAAATCCTCGGCGAGCAAAAAGTGCTAAAGAAATAGCGTTCACCAAATAGCCAAGGAAGCCCACTGTCCCGAATTTAATAAATTTCTGAGTAGTTTTATCGTGCCACCTTAACAAAAATACCGTTCGAAAAATATCTTTGGCTGTGCCCCCGGTAATCTTAGATTCGCCTGCTTTTCTTATTTGAAACTGAAGTGGTATTTCTTTAACCTTTGCTCCCAAACCTATCATTTTGTAAAGAAACTCTAGCTTATAGCCAAACTTTTTGGAGTAAAGATGGTCCATGTCCATCTTGTCTACGAATCCCTTTACCCGAGAAGCCTTTAAGCCGGTAGTCGGATCAGTAATCTGGAAAAAATTCTTAAAAGGAAAGAATAAAACAAAACGGGCCACTAGCCCGCCAACTTCCGAGAAAAACAAGCGCTTGAATCCCCAACCCTTCGAATTCGACCCTCCCTTAATTTTGCGGGAACCTAAAACATAGTCAGCTCCATTATTTATTTCAGAAAGAAGAACAGGAATTGTTTCGGGTGGGTGCTGTAGATCAGAATCAAACTCAATAACCACATCAGCCCCCATTTTGTTCATCGCCTGGCGGAAGCCAACCACATAAGCGTAGCCTATGCCTTTTTTTTCTTTATTCAAATAAAGCTCTAAATTTTTATATTTTTTTTGTTTTTCTTGGACTATTTTATGAGTACCATCCGGCGAAGTGTCGTCCACCACCAAAACCTTCATCTCCCAGCCTGATATCGATGGAAAAGTTTTGGTAAATAAGTAATCAATCGTTTTGCCAATAACATCGGCTTCATTGTAAGTAGGAATTACAACTACGGCAGTTTGTTTTTTCATTTGTCATAATAATACAGAATTATTATTTAGTTGCCAAGAGGTAGTAAAATATATACTAGCAATGAAAACTATAACTTCTCATTCGACTAATGAAACGCAAGCCCTAGCGATAAAGCTGATTCAAGATAATTGGCAGAATCTAGAAAGTAAATGCTTGATTTTCGCTCTTCAAGGTGAGCTTGGAAGCGGCAAGACCCGGTTTGTTAAAGGCCTTGGCCAAGCATTAAGAATTAAAGAAGCAATTAAATCACCTACCTTTATCTTGGTCCACGAGCATCCTTATTCTCTAAATTCTCTAAAAAATAAAACAGCTCTTCTTTATCATATTGATGCCTGGAGATTAGACGATCCCCAAGAAATAGCCGATCTTCAACTGGAAAAAATGTTATTACCCGGCAATATTCTGGCTATTGAATGGGTAAATAAAACAGGTAATATTTTAAAGGAAATAGCCAATGACAAGAATGTTAAAATAATTAAAGTAAACTTTCAGCACCTAAGCCCTCAGTCACGAAAAATTACTATTACTTAAAAGAAATTTTTCTGGCTAATTCTTTGCCCTTTTTTTCAGTCAATTTTCCCAGTTTTTCTTTAGGGAATAAAGCGATTTTCCCGCGTGCATCAGGGAAAAGCTGGATATGAGCATGAGGCACATCATAACCATAAATATAGCTCATCACAAATTCTGTCTTAAAAATTTTGCGCAACTGATTGGCTATTTTACCGGTAATTTTAAAATAACCGCCCAGGTCTTTAACATCCCAAACCCAGCGATAATGCTTTTTAGGGATCACCAAAGTATGGCCTTCCACCCAGGGGTTAATATCCAAAAAAGCCAAATAATCTTTATCTTCGTAAATTTTATAAGCAGGAACTTTACCCTGAATAATTTTACAAAATACGCAATCTTGATCCATAAATTGAGTATAATATGTCATTCTGATGAAAAGCAAAATTATTATACTCGGCATCGACACTTCTTGCGACGAAACTGCAGCTGCAGTCACCCAAGGACAACGCGTACTAAGTAACATTATTTACTCGCAAATAAAAATTCACCAGCCCTGGGGCGGAGTAGTTCCTAATTTAGCCAAAAGAGAGCATGAAAAAAAGATTAACCCGGTAATTAAGCAGGCCCTTAAAAAAGCCGATAAAGACTGGCAGGATATTCAGGCTATTGCGGTTACTCAAGGTCCCGGTTTATCAATTGCTCTGGAAGTAGGCTTAAAAAAAGCAAAAGAATTAGCCAGAAAATATCAAAAGCCCTTGCTGGCAATTAATCATATGGAAGGCCATTTTCTTTCCTGCTTAGCTCAAAATTTTAAAATAAAATATCCAATTCTCGGATTACTTGTTTCCGGCGGTCATACGCAATTAGTATTGATGGAAAAAATCGGTCAGTATCAGCTTCTTGGAGAAACTTTAGACGATGCAGCCGGTGAAGCTTTTGATAAAGTGGCAAAAATGCTTAACCTTCCTTATCCCGGCGGCCCGGAAATTTCTAAGTTAGCGGCCCAGGGCAATCCACTAAAATTTGATTTACCGATCCCAATGGCCCGCTCTCAAAGTCTAAACTTCAGTTTTTCCGGTTTAAAAACCGCTTGTTTTTATAAATTAAGAAAAATTCCTAAAAGAAAACTAAAAGATAAAAGATTTTTAGCCGATTTTTCTGCATCCTTTGAAAGAGTTTTGGTTCACTCCATTATTTTGAAATTACAGCTGGCTATTAAAAAAACCAAACCGAAGCAAATATTTTTAGGCGGCGGAGTTATTAATAACCAGCTTCTGCAAAAAGAGGTCAAAAAAGTTGGTGATGCAAACAACTTCCCTGTTTTTATCCCCCTTCCCTCTCTTTTAACTGACAATGCGGCTATGATTGCCATTACAGGTTACTTCAAATTTCAAAGAAAAGAATTTGTCAAAAACTTAGATCTCTTGGATCGTCTACCAAACTTAAATTTCCCAAGAGCAAAGATCTAAATTAACTTGATTATTTTTTTTAAATTTTACCCCTTCTTTTTTTAATCTTCTTTTTTGCTCTTTCCACCCGCCAGCGGAAAAGTTTTCCGCTAAATAGCCGCCTTTTTTTACTACCCGGTGGCAGGGAATTTCCGGGTCTTTGTTGCCGTAAACTGCCCAGCCAACTTTTCGCGCATCTTTCGTTCCCACCGACCGAGCCACTTGCCCATATGTTGCCACTTTGCCTTGAGGAATCTGGGAAACAGCTTGGCGAATACTCTCAAAAAGTCGGCCCTTCACAGCTTACTGACTATTTCTCTAACTCCCTCTGTCTCTTCTACTGAAGCGATTCTAAATTTATCCATGGGTCGCCCATATTGATCCTGCCCAACATCAAGAATTAAAGGCACGGTTGTCTCTTCATTAACTCTAGATACAATGAAAACCTCTCTATTTGATCGCCCTGTTGCCAAACGAACCTCATAATTAAGTACTCTCTCGCCTATGGGAGGATAAAGACCAGTGCATCTTTCAATCGTCACACCCTCCTTCAAGAGTGTAGCCGGAATAAATTTGAATGGGCCCATCATGGCTGACGATCCTTCTTTTGGAAGGATATCATCCATAACTCTAACTAAAGAATCAGCCGCTTTCCTTCTTTCTTGAAATTCTTTATCTATTAATTCTTTTTTTCTATCAATCCCAGATAAAATATTATCAAATTCTGAAGCTTGGCGTTCTTTACCTTCTGGGTTAATCATAATTAATCACCTCCTTTTTCATCTAGTAGTTTTTTTAGAGTAATCAGTTTTGATAAAAACTTAATGATATAAATCTCTGAACCCAACTTATATCAGTGAACTTATCGAACAATTCGTTTGGATTGTTTAAAATTGTCTCAAGTTCTTGCTTCTTGCCATCAATTTCGTTTCTTGCTTTGGCTAAGGCTATTTTATCACTTGCTGGAGCGGAATTTCGTGCAGAAGAGACAACATCATGCTCATGCTCTAAATATCGCCTCACTGTTCTTGCCAAAGTATATTCTAAACCAGAAAAATAAAATATTGCTTGATATATGCTGCTTCTTTCGCTTTTACTGAGATTTTCTTTGCTCTCGCCAAGCATGGTAAAAAGCCTATCAAGATTTTTTAACAATCCCGACAAGTCTCTATTTTCTGCCAATCCACGAATATCTGCTACTTCAGGAGCACTAACTCTTTGAAGAATATCAAGCGCTGTGAGCATTTTTTGAAATCCATTTTCGTATTTTTCAACAAATGCTTGTTCAGACGCTAAAGACAATTCTCTTTGATGATATTCATCGGTAGTAACAGATTCTCTAAACTCCTCCACAACACCATCTGCTCTATAATTGTTCGTTCGCTTTGCAGAGAAAACTTGATAAGCTATTCCGCCCTCCCACAATCTTTTTGTTATATCGACATATCCCTCTGCTTCATCAAGAGAAACATCGCAGCCTTCTGCGGCAAATGCTTTTCCCAATGCTTCGAGGAATACCTTTTTATCTCTTTCAGCATTGTACCCGGGAATTTCCTCTACCATTTTTACATAATATTCAAGCATTTGCCGTGGTGTCATATAGCCCCCATGGCTTTCTTCGTGAGGAAAGTGATTATCAGAAAACGCAACATGATCGGAAAAATCAGTAAAAGTATGCTTTCCGTCTCCCCAAAGTAAAATATTTTCCGAGTGTGATGAACGATCTAAAATTTTCGGATTTGATGCGAAAACCTGTCGAGCCAATTCCTGTGCATAAATATCTAATACTCTAGAAACTTGTTCATGGCTATCTATGGCAGGATAAACCTCGTTACCTGAGTAGGAAGCCCTAACGGTTGAAGGCGTTAGTCTCAATATATATCCCTGCTGATAGCCGTGATTATCAAAAAGAATACTCGCAACAGCTTTTGGCGCATCTTCGTCTGTCATCTCAGATAGTCGGTCAAATTCATTTATCGCTTGTTCTCTTTCTGCACCACCAGTAATAATATCTCTTCCGGTGCGGTGGTGCATTCGGCCAAATCCACCACCCTTTTTCCCACAACCCTTTATCTCAACCACAAACTGTTTATCTCCCACTATAATGATCACGGGTTCTGCCTTTCCGTTTTTAATAATCATCAAAACTCCAGTCCGACCAGTTTCATCATCGAGATATTCATTTTGAAAAAGCAGGTAATATTGTCCCTCTTTTCCGGCACTGGCAATTTTCTTTTCAATATGTTTAGCAAGAGCATCAATGTCTGTGCTTGCAGCTAAACTTTCAATTTCAGTTTCGCTTAAATCGTAGAGGTCTTGTTTCCCAGTTATTAAAATTTCTCCTCTCCCGAATCGTTCTCTTAAATCCTCGGGCAATAAATCAAAAAGTTTACTTTTTATAAGTTCTTGCTCAACTACAGCTTGAAATTTTGTAGAAAGCAGGCCTACTTCCTTGCCCTCACTCCGTCCGCCAAAAAACAAGTCCTTGGTTTCTATTTGTCTTTTAGACTGAAAATATCGCCGGCCAAAAATAGTTCTTATTTGACCATCTGGCATTTGGTAAAACCCAACCGCAACTGGATTTTGGGCATTTTGTTCATTATGTTTCACCCTAGCCAACCAAGGGGAAGCCCCTTCTGCTATTTCTTGCTCGACTTGGGCCTGCCTTGCTAGCGCTTCTTGTCTTAGTTGGACCAAGTTCGTTTGTTCCTCTGGAGTATAAGCTACATTTTCAAGGTTTTGAACAACAAAATTCGCACCTCTCCGCCATGGCGGCAGAATAATAAGAATTTTTTTAAGTGCTATTCTGGCCGCCTCCCGCTCCTCTTTTGTTAAACGATCTATATTTTCTTTTATATCTCTTAAATTAGATACAGTATCATAAATTCCAATATCTCTTGCTGAGCTTCTTCGCAAGCTCCTAAGAGCAAATTTGAACCGTGACTGTTTTTCAGTTTCCCTGGGAGAAATAGGTGTTGATTCGTTGTCCATTTTCTTAGTGTTTAGACTGGTCAAAACAGTAAAAAACACGCGACTTTGTGTCGACGTTCAGAAACTTATCTTGAACTTTATGACAGTATTATAAATCAACTAGATGAGTTAACCAAATACAACCAGAGATTAAAGGCTACCTATCAGCATATCCAGAGAATACCAGTTAAGCCTTTTTACAATCAGGTTGTGCTTTGATTTTGAACTCCCAAAAGCTATACTTGATATATGAACCAGAAAGTCAAAAAAGACAACTTAACCGACTTAGTGGATGAGATAAAGCCAGAGACTGCCAAACCAGCTCAGAAGCCTTCTGGGAGCGTTTCAGAGCCTAAAACACCCAAGATTGTAGCTCCTGATGTGCCACCCAATATGTCTGATTATGAAGTTTTGCTTCCAGATGGAACCAAGGTTACTTTGTCTCAGGTACAAAAAAGCTTGAGTGGTATTAATATGTCTAGAGTTGATAAGCCACCTAAATCAAAAATCAAAGTTATTAGAGAATCTGGTGATGAGTATGTGCAGATTGTTGTTGAAGAACAAGTTGAGTATGTTTCACCCAAGCTCAAAGTAATCAAAAAATAGCCTTCTTTTGTATTAGCCTAAAAGTCATCGAACCATAGTATGGGGGTATGCCAGGGTTTAGATTTTTATGTAGTTGAACCACGTTAACTGTCTTTGAATTTCCCTCATCATATGAGGCATTTTCATATGTTGGGATGTGCTTTGAGAGGGTCAATTTTGCTAAATCCTGTCTAACTCTTTTAGTTTTGCTGTATTTAAGGTTAAGAACTCTTAGAGGTACTCTTTTGAAGCAAGAGTCTGTGTCAATTTTCTACCCGCATATTATGACACTTTTCTTCAATTCTTTATTTTCTAATTTTTTGTATGAAAAATGGAGCAAGTGATGACGATATACAGTTAAGTGTATCGTGTAGGTGTGAACCTACTCCTTGCTCCTTTGTGTTACTGTTCGGCCTACTGGCTTTTGGTGTTGATGCGTATGGCAATCAACACGATATTGAGACAAGCCAGAATTGTCCAGAGGACTGTGAAGAAAATGTCTGCATCGAGTACGTTGAGAATGGCCATTACCACCATAAAAACCACCTTCATCGTCGCGAGGGTATTGTTTTTGTTCTTGGTGAACATATGGGCCAGAATCAACACAAGAGTAACAACTCCAACAGTGACAGACACGGCATCAAGCATTACTTGACCTTCCATTTCACACCTCCTGTGTGGTTTTGGATTGAACCGAAAAATAACAAAGAGTCAGTGAGTATAGACTGTTGCTCCACAGCATTTAGTGGGCTGTCAATACACACAATTCTCTCTGCTATAGGGATATGTTAAAGAACAATTAAGCTTTACTGAGTAAGGCCAATTTACCCTAGTAATATATCAAATAACATCATTTTAGTCAACCATTATAGGATTACTATCGGTTAGCGTTGTTGGCTTTGTTCATCAAGTAGTTTTTGAGTTATACTGATACTAAGCTCTTTTGTTTTTTTGAGCATGAGAATTAAGAGAATTACGAACATGAATGATAAACCTGCTCATACACCAGCAGACCTTGCCAATCTTCTTAAAAGCATTAGAGGTGAGAGCGAGGTTAAAGACCCTACTCAATTCCGTTATGTTATCTATGCCAGAAAAAGCACTGAAAGTGAGGAAAGGCAGATTCGGAGCCTTGGAGACCAGATAGCCGATTGTGAACAGATGGCTGAGAATCGGAACCTAACCGTAGTCGGCAGGCCAATTAGAGAAAGCGAAAGCGCCAAAGAACCAAACATAAGACCTCGGTTCAGAAAAATGATTGATGACCTTAATGGTGGTAAGTTTGATGGTGTTATTTGTTGGCACCCAGACCGTCTTAGTCGCAACATGCGAGATGCTGGCGAAATTATCGACCTACTTGATAAGGGAATTATCAAAGACCTTCAATTTGTCAATTTTACTTTTGATAACAATGCCTCTGGCAAGATGTTGCTAGGGATTGCTTTTGTCCTTTCTAAACAATACTCAGACCAGCTTAGCGATGTTGTCACTAGAGGCATTAGAAGAAGTATTGAAGAAGGTAAGTGGCTTACTACCGCCAAGCATGGGTACTATCGAGACAGAAACCAACTACTAAGACCAGATGGTAATAACTTCCATTTAATCAAGAAGGCTTGGTTAATGCGCCTTGAAAACAAGACTCTTGCCGAGATTTCAGAGTATTTAACAGACCAGAATTATCACAGAGCTTATGGTATAGGCAAGATTACACACAAGCCATTTGAAATGAATGTTAAAAGGCTATCAGAGATGTTCAAGGATACTTTCTATGCTGGTGTTATGCAGTATGGCCAAGGCAAGCATGTCGCTAACCTTGTTGAGGTCTACGACTATGTTCCGATAGTTACTGTTGAAGAGTTTTTAAGTGTCAACAAATTAAGTGACATAACCAAAGTCTTTAAGTCAAAGATTAGGGGGACAAGATTAGGTGCTACAAAAGCAGATTTTCTCAGGGGTAAAGTTATTTGTGGACATTGTGGCCAACCCATGAGCTCAGGCTTAACCTCAAAGAAAACTAAAGATGACAAAAAGTGGTATTACTTTTACAGATGTGACATGGAAGGGTGCAAGCCAATCAAGCAAAAATCAGGCAGGAAGGTTAAGCATAATGTCAGGGCTAGAGTTGTTTTAGATTTTGTTTATGACTTTTTGGATAAATTCAATTTCGCTTCAAAGGATATTTACGACCATTATGTCAAAGAAATGAAGAAGGTTGGTAGAGAAAAGAAAAAGGAGTTAGATAGTCTCTTGCGCTCTCTACAGGCGCAAAAAAGAGGCGTTGACAAAAGAATTAAAGATATTAAAAACATAATACTTGAGGAGAGGAGAAAGAATCGGAGTTTAGGACTATCTTTAAGAAAGACCTTATGGCCAAGGACAAGGAATTAAAAGATATTGAAGATAAAATTACTAAGATTAAACAGGCTCTCAAAGCTAACGAGACCTTTATTTACAAGTATTCTGAGTTTGTCGAACTTTTCAAACAATTGCCCGATGTCTTGAGGAAAACAAAGCCTATGCAAGGTAAGGATGAGATTATCTCCAAAATCTTCTTGAACTTTACTCTGAAAGATAAGAAAGTGGCTTCATATCAGCTAAATCAACCCTTCAAAGACTTTATGGACAAGGGCTTTGTCCTGTATGGTCGGAGCGGCGGGACTCGAACCCGCGATCTCCCCGACCCGATCGGGGCGCGTTAATCCAACTGCGCTACGCTCCGGTGTAATTAATTATACCAAGAAAATACAAATCTAAAGAACTTGGCAATAATTTCTATTTATAGACAAATTATCCAGATCTTGATAAAATCTCTATAAGTTATGATTAAATTCTTAAAACATATTACATTGGGCTTGCTGGTATTTTTATTTTGGCAAAAAACACCTGTTTTGGCTATCAATCAAACTGTTATTGCCTGCTTAGGCGATAGCATTACTTACGGTGCTGGAGCGCCAGCCAATAAATCTTACCCCAGCCAACTCCAGTCATTACTTGGCTCCAGCTACAAAGTAATTAATCGCGGTCAATCAGGGTGGACAGCTGACCAAGTCCTAGCTAACACAGATGCTTGGCTGGCTCAAGATAAACCGGATATTGTTATCATCATGCTTGGCGTTAATGATATGCGTAAAAATCAAAAACCAGCGGCCGTGCGCCAAGAAATCCAGAATATTGTTAATAAAGCTAAAGCGTATGGCGCAAAAGTAATCCTCAGCGCTGTTACTCCCAATTTGGGCGATCCAAAATGCGACACGCTGTGCATGAAACCTCTAGTGGATGAACTGCGGTTAAATATCGCGCGCGAAGATTACTACACCCAAAATCCCTGGGCCGGACTGCTTTTGGACGCCGGCGATTACGCTAAAGGCGGCAACCCGATCCTGTTTGGCGATGCTTTACACCCCAATGCTTCCGGATATAAAAGAATTGCCCTGAGCTTTGAGGCAACAGTCAAAATAGTAAACAATTGTTTGGATTGCCTGACACCTACTCCTACTCCCAATCCCAATACAGCCTCCTGCTATGAAGACAATGATGTTCAAATTACTTGGGACGGCAATTGGTTTACAGGAACACACGAAAATGCCAGTAACGGCAGTTGGCGTTTTACCAACCAAACCGGAAACCGGTCTTGTGTGAATTTCAGCGGCTCTTGGCTTGACTGGTACACCGTCGCTTACAAAAACCGGGGTACAGCCAAAGTTTATCTTGACAGTCAGCTTATAGACACAGTTAATAATTATTCGCCGGCCATGCAGTGGCAGGTGCTCAAGCATTATTCTTTTAGCCAAGCCAGCCATATTTTTTGTGTGGAAGTGGTTGGAAATGGCTATGTTGATGTAGACAAATTTTGCCTAGCTGATTCTGTAATTGTTACACCTACGCCTACTTCCATACCAACCGCAACACCCACTCCGACCGACGATGTCAGTGCCGAAGTTTGTTACGAAAATACGGCTGAACAAGTAGATTTTAGCGGCAACTGGCTGTTGGGTACTCTGGATCAGGCCAGCGGAGGCAGTTGGCGGTTTACCAATACAGCCGGGTCCAAAGCCTGCCTTCCCTTTACTGGATCATCTGTTGATTGGTACACTATCACTTTCAAAAATCGAGGCACGTCTGAAGTTTACTTGGACGGAAAATTAATTGATACTATAAGCAACTATTCAACAACTATGCAGTGGCAGGTAATCAGACACTACAACTTTTCGGACATAGCCCACACCTTTTGTCTTGAGGCTGTAGGAGACGGCATTCTGGACGTAGATAAAATCTGTTTTCGTAATTAATTAAACATTAATTACTTATATTTTTTCTCTACCTCTCCTTTGACCCATTGGTAGTGAATCGCAATGCCCTCTTTTAAAGATACTTTTGGCCGCCAACCCGTAGAATAAATCTGTTTATTGCTAAAATTTCTGCTTTGCACACCAATCGGCCCTTTAATATTTTTAATCTTTAGGTTCTTGCCGGAAGCTTCAATGACTGTTTTAGCCAACTGATTAACAGTAACATATTCATCACTGCCAACATTTGTTGGCTCAGGGATAGAAGACTTCATCAAAGCGCGAATTCCGAAAAGTAGGTCATCAATATAAGTAAAAACTCTGATCGTTTTGCCATCCCCCCAAACTTCCAAATAGTCGCCATCTTTGGCCAAAGCCGCTTTCCGGCATAAAGCATCCGCCGCCTTTTCTCGTCCCCCCTCCCAATTAGCTTCCGGGCCATAAGTAGTATGAAATCGAGCGATCCTAATGGGCATTTTGTAGCGCTTGCCAAAAACAGTAAGCATTCTCTCCGTATATAGTTTTTCCCAGCCATATTCATTGTCAGGATAGGCAGGATAAACATCTTTTTCCAAGATCATTGGCGTCCCAATTTTCATATCTTTATAAACACAAACGGACGAGGAAAAGAAATATTTAGGCTTTTTTTTCAATTTAACCGCCTCCGAAATCATATAAATATTCATTAAGGCATTATTTTCCATCATATCGCACTCTCCGGGAATCATATACCCTACTCCCCCTCGATCAGCCGCTAACTGATAGACCTCGTCAAAACCACCTCTTTTTGTTAATGCTTTTTGGCAATTTTTTCTTTCCCGAAGATCAAGAAGAAGAAACTCATCCGCTGCACTCTTGCTATATTCCGGCTTTTTAATATCCACTCCCCGCACCCAGCAGCCCTCTTTCTTTAGAAGCTTGGCAAGATGCGAGCCAATAAAACCCCCGGCACCACAAATTAAAACCTTCTTCATTTTTTTATAATCACCCATTATAAATTTACTTTTTATCTCTCTCCGGCTGAACCAATCACTTAAGCACCTCGCCTCGCATTAATTTGATTTATTTTATCACAAAAAATATTTCCGATAACGCTTCGGTATATGCGATGTTCGTAGCCGCATATACTATGTTATGCGAAAACGCAGCATCCCCTTGAATTCCAAATACGCGCGCTATTCTACTGTTTTTGTTTCCCCGTCGACAACTAACAATGCCTGCTCATCAGTTAAAGGCACAACTTTATACTGTGACTTTTTCTTGAAATTATCAATAACCATCTTCTCTTCATCTTTATAATGAGGGGAAACAATCACATCAGTTAAATTTAATCCAGTTAAATCAGTTAAATTGATATCATTCTCGTCAAAGGGACTTGCAATATCAATATTTGGGCAAACTAAAATACTTCCCGCACTAACTCCAAAGTAAAGTTTATCAGTTTTTGTAAATTCAATAATTACCTTATCAAAGCCAACTTCTCTAACTTTTTTCAGCAGATAAAAAGTATTTCCACCGCATACATAAATAACATCAAAATTTTCGACTTCTTTAAATAAAACATGATTATCTAAATTCAAAGTTTTAATGTTATCTTCAAAAATGCCTAAGTCAAGAAGTTCTTTTTTTGATTCGGCAATATATTTTAATTCTTCTTCGTTTCTTGCGGCGGCGGGAACAAATATAATTTTGATTTGAGAACCCGGCTTATCTATTATTTGTAAAAACTGATCCGTGATATTTTGGTTTGCAAGCCCCGTAGATGTTAAGAGTAATTTTGCCATCTTTAAAGTATTATATCAAAAGCATGAGCGATATGGGCTTGAGGGAGGACAATGAACCGAGCTCTATATATTGCGTTAGACGACCTAAGGATGTTTGTTAAAATTTAAAAAACAAAACGACGAAAACGCAGTGGGGTCGACTGAAAGGAGAAGTCGAAAAACATTTACTCTAAAACAAAATCCCAGCCAGGTTGCCAAGCTTTTTTCTTTCGCCAATCGTCTGCAAAAGCTTGTTCCCAGGTCTTGCCTTTCAAAAGAACTTCCAGAGCAAGTTGGGGCGCTTTGTGGGCGACAATGGCAACATGCTTGCCATCATAGTTTTGTTTTAGAAAATTAAGAAAATCTTGAATTCTTTTTTTAACATCTTCATAACTTTCGCCTTCAGGAAATCTTTTGACGATGCTTTTTTCTTGGAGAGGTTCGACAATACTAGATAGACCAGCATTATGTACACCATAGTTACATTCTCTCAATCTTTTATCCTGGATAATTTTGACTACACCATCAAAAGTAAGCTTGGCGGAATCAACTGCTCGCTTGAGATCAGAACAAAAAACAACGTCAAGCTTTTTATCTTTAATTTGATCTTTGAGATCTATAGATTGTTTAACTCCTAAATCAGAAAGCTCAACATCAGACCAACCAGAAGAGATTTCCTTTTGATTATCGGTGGTGGTGCCATGGACAAAATAAGTTATTTTTACTGCCATAAAATTTTCTTAATTTTTAATAGATGTATTTTAAATGTTTTTCGATTTCCGACAACGTTTCGGTATGTCCGTAGTTAAGCGGACATGTTAGGCTGTTTAATTTTACAACATGTCTGCTTAATTAGGGCGAAAAGGTGCAACCGTATGAGCCGGACATACTGTGTTAGGTGACCCGAAACTATTTGCTATATTTTTTTAAAAGAAAAAAGTTGAGAATGCAATGGGGCGAGCGAAGCGAGGAGTACGTTTTTGTTCTTTATTCTCTATTTTCTGTTCCGCTTTTTATTTCTCTCTTGTTTTAAATTCGGCGAAAAAAAGAGAGGTGAGGGGTGAATTTTTTGAGCTGAAAGAGTTGCTTTTAATTTTGTCTTGGTGGAGTACCAAACATCTCTGCTGCTTTATCCCAAGCGCGGAATGCTTGTTCACGGGTCAACCCTTCTACTATCGGGCCGGGAGACCTAAGAGGTCTGGGTAATAAGTCACTTATTTGATATCTCTGTCTATACCGTTCTACATTAGAATAAAGAGTTTGAAGATTGTTTCCTGCTGCTTGGATGCTGGCATATTGTCCAGCGTAAGAAGAGTTTGAGGGTAGGTCTTCAGCTGTTAGAGTGAATTCCATCTGTCCGAGAGGGGTTTGGTGAACGAGGAATTTTGTGTATTCAGTAATATTTTGAACTTCAATGGCCCAATGACCGATCCAATTTAAATTACCAAGTTGAGCATCTCCACATACAGTAAAATCCCACCTTCTGCTCGAAGATTTTCCCAACATTTTTGGAACCACACAACCAATTCCTCCAATTACCTCTTCTGTTCGCAACAAGATAGTTTGATGGCCCGGAATAAGAAAGGCACGATTTAAGGGATGTGCACCTCTTAAATCTATCGGGCAATCACTAGCGTCCATTCTATTTTCACCCATGATAGTGGCCCAATCATCTTGAGATTGTCTTTTTATGTCTTGAACTTGGGTTCCGTTGACTAAATGCCAGATGTGGTCAACGTCATCTGGATTATAAGGATTAATAATGAATTCACTTCTAGGTTGAGATCCTTCATGATAGATAACTACTTGACCGGTTTTTCCGATTCTGTCTTTAAGACCTTCTATTATTTCTCTTCTTGCATATCCTTGTAGACAAGACACTCTAAAATCGTAGCCATTGGCACCAAGCAGTTCTGGATCAAAAGGAGAGATGACTATATGGCCCAGAAGCATGTGTCTAACAATACCTAGGGCAGTAAGTGGCCCGCCCCTAATATCTTCTGGTCTTGTAATCAACGATTCTGGCACTATAACTCTATTCCCTAAGGCTTTTATCGGAGTGTTGCAAAAATCAATTCCCGTAACTTCTTTAAATGCCCCCATTAATTCTGCTAATTTTTTTTCGTCTTGAAAGAGCTGTGTCCAAGTGTCTGGTCTGGGTCGGGGGACAGTTTCAAATGTTTTAGGTGGCTCTATTTCCCGCGTCATAATAGTTGTAGTAAAAATCGAAGGGGCAGAAAATAATAGGTTGGCAGTATTATACAGCAGGTGAAATGATTTTCAAGTTTTACTCTTCTTTTGTTCTATCCCCCTAAAATGTTTTTATTTCTTAATAAAAAGCGGAACAGAAAATCTTAAAATTAAAAACGTATTTCCGACAACGTTTCGGTATGTAGGAAGTTAGACTGGCTTGTTAAACTATTTTACAACAAGACAGAATAATTTGGGTTGAATGCCGAGCTGAGGCATTAACCCTACATGCCGTGTTGTGCGAGCTGAAGAAGGAGAGTAAAATCGTTCCCCTGCTCTCCGGCTGAAAACGCAGTGGGGTCGAGTACCGCAGAGCGAATGTCAATTAAAATAAATTAGCAATTATGAAATTTTCTAAACCTAAGTTCGACAAGTAACAGTAGAGGAAGATAAAGAGGTTTTTTAAATTTTTTGAGAAATTCTTTGGGTTTGTTTTTTCTGAGAAATAACAGGTGGTTCCTGTAATAAATAAATTTGGAATAAGGTTTTCGACCTAAAATGTCTGTGCCTAGCTCACTTTTCTTGACAACTTTGACTCTACCATCAGCAAGTATTTTGTAACCCATTTTCTTGGCTTGGTAAGAGTAATCAACGTCGTCCCACCAGTAAGGCTCATACATTAAGTCTATTCCTCCAATCTTATTCCAAATTTTTCTTCTGTAGATTGAAGAACCACCGTTGGCAAATTCAGCGTTTTTTACAATTTTCGATTGGCTAGATTCTGGCGAGAAAGTGACGGCAAAAAGCTTATCGTCTTTCTCGAAGAGTTTGAGTGTTGGCTTGACATTGGAAACTTCAATATCCGTATTTAAAATCATGACTAAATCGGCCTTTGATTTTTTCATTGCGTTATTTCTCTTTCTCAAAAAGTTTTTCTCTAGATTGCCAATGATAAAAGTGTCTAATTTCATAATTGATTATCTCAAAAACTAATTGAATGAGCTCGAGGAACGAAGAAGTAAAACTCGATTATTTGCGTTTGGCTTTTTGAATAATCCCTCTTAAGATTGTGATTCATTTTCTTGAGGTAAGCATTGCCAAACTCTTCTGCCGTGTATTGGTAGCGGTTGAGAATATCCGCTAGATACATATAACGTTCCAGTATGGGCGAAGTCACGCCGACTGATATGCTGTATTTTACATCAGTCAAGAGATTTGGGAGAACAAATGCAATGCAGAGAACCGCATATTCTGTGTTAAGTGAGGCGAAGCCCGAGCCAGAGTGCAACGTCCCGAAGGGCTGGCGAGAGTAATTTTTAGTGACTTCCATAAAAAGGGGCAAAAAATTATCGGTATAGAATTTTTAGCTTCTTCATCAGTTTATCGTTTTCTAGCAGATCAACTGTGTTGGAGAATTGATTCACGGAGCCAATATCAGCGGAAATCTTTTTGACAGCAGGGTCTTTGATTTTCTTCTTGAGTTCGTTTGCAAAGACATCTCCGTGAATCACTAAATAAGGTCGGTCGTGAAAGCTCGATACTTCTGTTGCAAGTGGTTTGGTGAGTTTCAAATCATTGTGCATTTGAGCAACAACTTTGTAGGCTTGAGAAAGGTATTTTTCACGCTCTTTCCAATCTTTGGCGGAAAGGACTTTATCCAAAATCGGCGAAAGTTTTTTAGCACACTTTAAGCGTGAAAAAGCCGTACCAAACCACTTGCTGTATGGTGCGTATTCTTGCTCCATTGAGAAACAGAGTTTCATGATTGATTGCACAAGTCGAGCGGCAATAATTTTTGATCCTAATTCATCACCCACATCTCCAGTACGACCAACAAACGGTTCTTCTTGGCTTATTTTCATCCATTCAGACGCAAGCATATAAAACCAAACATCTTTGGGATAATAATGGAGTTTATTTTGAACTGCCTTTAATCCAAGTTGGTCGTAAAAAATTTTGCCGCTCCGTATGGTTCGGAGTTTCTGTTCGGATAGAGTGAGCCAATCGGAAGCAGTGAGATCATCATTGGGATCAATCAACAGATACTCTTTGAAAAATGATTCAATTGTGTAAATCTCCACACGATGATTGATCGGTTGTCCTGCTTTTGCCTCGGATAGAAGCTGTACACCTATTTCGTCAGGATTGCCAAAATGTGTTGAGTAACCATGAAATGTTGGAGGAAGATTGTTGCTGAGGTAATCAGAAATTTGTTTCTTCCTACTGATGTCTTTTGAAGAAAGAAAAAGCAGGACACGCGGACCCCAATGATGATCGGTCGAACGCTCTGTATCAAAACCAAAAACCTCCGAACCAGACCCAATCAATCCAGCAGAGTATTTGAGCCCATGAAACTCTGTTTCGATGAGAACTTTCACGACCTCTTTATAAAATTGTTCACACAGTTGTAACCCGAGAATAAACTTTGTCATATTTGTAGTATAAATTTTTGCCCCTTAAAAAGATATCGTCACTAAAAATTATTTCACTTAACGTCAGGATTATGAGAAGTTTGCGGAACGAAGTGGAGCAAATTTGGGAAAATGGCGAGCCGAGCCATTTTCCTCATAATCTTTGTTATATGTCCCGACCGAAACGAAGTGTAGGGAGAGCGCAACGTGGCACGGAGCGTAGCGGAGTGAGTTTGAGTCAGAAACATTTTATTAAATAAAGGGGCAAAAATTTATTTCCACTAAAAGTGATCGCTATCACCAATAAGTGGACCATTCAAAATTCTGAATTTCTTCTTTGTATTCCAGATTTTGACTAATTCATCAAAGTTTTTATCTGGTTCTAACATCAATTTGGCTAATTCATCAATTTCTTCAAAATCTTTTTCAGTTAATTTATCAAATTTGAAATAAATATAACTGGGCATTTGATTATAAAGAATTTCGTTGTTCATCAAACTATGAAAATCGTAAAATATTGCCCAAAGAACTGGCATAAGCCCGACAGAACCGTCCGCATTTCTAAAATTGTTGGCATCTAATTTTTTGTTTCTTATTCCAAGCCAAGTATTTGCCGCCCAATCAAATTTATTTTCAGGCATATCATATTGGTCAAACCCAATTGACTTATCAAAAAATCCATCTGCGTCAAAGGTGATCCACTTTTCTTTTTTACTGTCCCAATACTGATTAATCCAGTGGTCACCGCTATATTTATTGAAATAGGGCGCAAATCCAGACCTCACTCGGCAAGGAATATTTTTTGATTTCAATATAGATGCCATAAGTATTGCCACAAAACGACAAGTGACAACAATTTTATTTTCAACTTTTCTGTCGGGCAAAAACCCTCGGTCATCAAATCTTAATAATTCTGCAATCATTGAAACCGCAGTAGGCAACACATCATCCTCACATCTTAATCTATGCCAAGGATGCTTTTTCATATCGCCGTAACGCAAATCTCTATTGGCTTTTGTGTTGCCTTCTTTGAGAGTAACGCGATGAATGATTTGATGACTGATTAAGTTGCCCAGTTCTTTAACATCATCTGGAAGATTTTGAAGAAATTCTTTATAGCAACCAGGATTAGTAAATGTGCCAAATTGTAAGTAGTGATTTAAGATTTTTTTGTCCATAATATTGATGAATTAGCAATCTATATAAATTTTTGCCCCTACATTATTTTTTTATGTTCCTGACTCAAATTACATATAACTCGTTTTTATACGAAGTGTTTTCATAATTCAAGTCATAATTTGTATGTTATGTGAAGTTATGATAATCTTTCCTCAAACACATTAAAATTAAGACAATATTATCTAAGATCTACTAATTATGCAAGAGCAACTTGAAAAAACCAAACGGGAGTTAAAAATTCTCAATTACAGTCCAAAGACCATAAAAAGCTATCTTTATAGTTTGCAGGAATATTTCACCTTCAAGAAAGATAATTTTGAAGAGCTTGATCAGGAAAACATCAGAAATTTCTTACATCATTGTGAACAAAAAAAAGTCTCCCTCCAAACTCGAAATTTGTTGTTAAACGCAATCAAATATTACTACCGCAATATAGTGAAAAATCCACAGAAAATTAAAATACGCTCAGCAAAAAAGCCCAAAAGTTTGCCGGTGGTGCTATCGCGAGTCGAGATTGAAAAGATTTTGCAAACTCTGACAAATACAAAACATAAGCTTCTTTTATCGCTTGCGTATGGAGCAGGTTTGCGAGTAAGCGAAGTTATTGCTTTGAAAATCCAAGATTTGGATTTAGGAGAAATGATTCTTCATATCAAGCACGCAAAAGGACAAAAAGACCGCATCAGCGTATTACCAAAAAAATTAACAAACCACCTTAGGAATCTGATTGCGGGAAAATCAAAAAATGATCTTGTTTTTGCCAGCGAGCGAGGCGGAAAACTAACCACAAGAACAGCTCAGAAAATTTTTGAAAAATCGCTTCACGCTTCAAACATAAAAAAGAACGCAACTTTTCATTCGCTTAGGCACTCTTTTGCTACTCATTTACTGGAAAACGGTGTAGATGTCCGCTACGTTCAGGAGCTTCTCGGGCACCAAAATATCAGAACAACTCAACGGTATACACAGGTGACAAATCCAAAGCTTAAAAATATTAAAAGTCCATTAAAATAAGTTTATGAAAGTTGATGTTTTGACTCTTTTCCCAGAATTCTTAGACTCTTTTTTTGACTGGAGCATGATTAAAAAAGCCCGAAAAGTGGGTGTTTTAAAAGTTAAGGCACATAATTTAAGAGACTGGGGAATAGATAAGCGAGGAACCGTGGATGACACTGCTTACGGCGGCGGCCCAGGAATGATTCTGAGAATTGAGCCCGTCTATAATGCTTTAAGAAAACTAAAAAAGAAAAATTCTCAAGTGATTTTTCTTTCTCCCAAAGGAAAAATATTTAACCAAAAAAAGGCCAGTAATTTATCTAAAGAAAAGCATCTAGTTCTTCTTTGCGGCCATTATGAAGGCATTGACGAACGGATTAGAAAACACCTAATAGACAAGGAAATATCTATTGGCAATTATGTTTTGTCCGGTGGAGAATTGCCGGCTTTAGTTTTAATTGACGCTATTTCTCGACTTTTGCCCGGAGTCTTGGAAAAAGAAGGAGCTTCAGAAATCGAATCGTTTTCTCCGGCAATGAAAAAATGGGCTAACAGAAAAGAAGCGGCGGGAAAAATTCTTGAATTTCCTCATTACACACGTCCGGAAAATTTTATGGATTGGAAAGTGCCTAAGGTTCTTTTGTCAGGCAATCATCAAGAAATTGCCCGCTGGCGGGCGAGTAAAGTAAAGATCAAAAATGATTGAATTCTTAAATTCTAATTTGCTGATTGTTTCGCTCGTTTTATTTCCTTTAGTTTTTTCTTTTTATCAGAAACGAAAAATATTCTTCAAATTTCTGGTCCCCTCTTTAATTGCCACTACCTTTCTGGTGGAAATTCTTAAAAAAATTACCGCCATTTCTCGCCCCTTTGTCGAAAATCCGGCCATTTTAGGCGTTCAAACCAATATTCCTTCCGGATTTTCCTTTCCTTCTTTGCATACTGCTTTAGCTACTTTTTTTGCCTGGTCCTTGGCTTTTTTAAAACCTACCCTCTCCTGGATCGGCTTTGCTTTTCTTTTTCTTATCGCTTTCTCCCGCGCCCATCTGGGTCTTCATTATTTCCAGGACTTAATTGGCGGATTTGCAATTGCCACCCTGATATTTTGGGTCTTTTTTATTATCCACGAGCAAAAAATTGTTCAAAAAATTTCGCACGCCAGCAATCTGCGCCGAAAAATTGTTCATCTTTTCTATGGATTTGCCTTAGTTTATTTAATTGAATATCAAATTTTGGATAAAACATTATTTTTCGTCCTTTTTTTGGTCTGGGCTATTATCACTCTCGCTTCAACTATTTGGCTGCCGCAAAAAATTAGGAATTTAATTATCTTTTTTGAGCGCGATCAAACCCGGCCTTTTTTAGGTGAAGGCTGTTTCCTATTTACAGCCAGTTGTTTTGCGGCCTTTCTTCTTTTTCCTCAAAATATCGCCCAAGCAGCCATTGTCAATTTAGCGGTCGGCGACTCGGTTAATGCTTTAGTGGGATTTTATTTTAATTCTAAAAAGAAAAGAATAGAGGCCAGCTTAGCCGCCCTTTTTGCTACAGCTTTGGTATCTTTGCAATTTATTTCTTTGCCCATTGCCCTCACCGGGGCAGCCGCCACTTCCATCTTAGAATACAGTGAGCCCAAAATACGGGGGAAAAAGATCAATGATAATCTCCTTATTCCGCTTGTCTCTGGAGCAGTAATCTGGCTTGCCTTAAACCTGGCTTAAGACTAGCAGACCGGCGGATAAAGCAAAAAGAGAAATCAAAAGATATTCGATTAGCAATTTAAAATGAAAGTCGCCTCGAAGCAGGTGATGAGTTATTCCCCAAAGAAAGTAAAAAGAAGAAGCTAAAATCAAAACTTTTTCTTGAGTTAAGGGTAAAAATTGAAAACGAACAAAAGCAATTCCTAAAATTATCAGCCCGAAAACCAAAATTCCAAAATCGACCGGATGCCTTTTAACTTCTTTTAAAAACATCTTAATTAATCACCCCCTGCTGGCTTAAAATTATAAGCAAAAAGACTAAGGCTAAAAATAGGGCGTGAGCCAAATTGCGCCCGGAAAGACGATGAATTTTCTTCTTCAGTAAGAAAACCGCATCCACAATTACTGCCAAAATAATTAAACCAAAAAGCAAGGCGCTAAGTGTTTTGGTAACCATTAAAGGGTTAATTACCGGCGCTTCCTGCTCAACCCCTGAAAGATCTTGACCCATTACCAAAGCTTTCTGCTCAGAGAACAGACTTTCTCCCTGAGGTTTAATTTCTTGGGCCTGAACAGCAATACCCGAATTCTCTTTTGCGTCTTTGGCTTTGCCAAAATGCTGAACCACTAAAGTAGTCTTATATCCTTGAAGCGTGCCTTCCACCACTGCCACGCCTATCTCCTGAAAAGCAGGATCCATGATATTTTCCCGATGAGTAGTAGATTTCATCCAAGCATCCACCGCCCCTTCGGAAGCCGCAAAGTCTTTGGCTAAATTTTCCCCCAGTTTAATATAACCACCTTGATTTTCTGCATACCCAACCTCGGCAATAAAATCCCAAGGGGACCGACCGGAAGGAGATTCGTGAGCCCAATAATCAAAAGCAAACATATCCGCCGCCTTGCGCTGGGCAGATTCATTAAGCGAGTCATTGATTTGTAAAGACTCTAATCCCGCCTCTTGCCTTTTCTCGTTCGTTAAAACTACCACCTGCTCGGGTAATATTTTGGAAACATAACCCAAAACTCCCGGACTGCCTATAGCAACTAGATTCAAAACCGTTTGATTAAAAAGAAAAATACCGACCAGGAAAGCCAAGGTTGAAGGATGAAGCAACTTAGCTCGAAAATTATTACCTTCCTGAGGGATGAACAAACTCTTCAATCTTTTTAGCATACCTTCATTTAATCACAAACAGAAAGCTGCTTTCAATATGAATATCTTCTATTCCCGCCTCTTTAATTATTTCTAAATTTACGAAGATTTGATTTTGGTCAATAAAGTCATTTAAGCATCCGTCAGTCGAGCAAGTTCCTAAAATTAATTCTTTTTTTAAATTTTGCTCCTTAATCTCTTTTGCCTCTCCGTAAACACCCTTTTCTACCCCTAGGCTAAAGTAAAGAACCTCGTAGTTTACCTGCTTTGTTTTTTGGGGCAAACTGCCAACTTGAAGCCTAAATTTACCGGAGCCCAAAGAAGTAAAATCAATATCTACGCCCGGGTCAGCCCAGGCTCCGGTTCCATCCGGATTTCTTTTCCAAGTCTTATCATCGCTTAAAACTTCACCATAGCTAAAAGAATCAACTAGGCTTCCACCACTGCCCTCATAGTCGGTCCAAAGCTCTACTTTATCAACATCATCATTCAAATTAAAATCCGAGTCGCCATTTCGATAGGCTCTCAGCCAGCCGCCTGGCGGCACTAGGGTTTCACCGCCATCAGATAAATTTCCATTATTATCAGAGTTCTGCGCTTTAATAGGCAAAAAGGCTCCGCTCTTTTCCCGCAAGACCCAGCCGTCAGCATCAATATCCGCATCCGAATTATTCCACAGCTCGACCCACTCCCCCTCTAAAGGCAAACCGCTTGTTCCTGAATCAGACCCCGAGGGTCGAGGTGATATTTGGTTTAAAACCAGGCCAAAATAACTTTTACTGTTATCGGTTTTTAGCTCTAAGCTTTCGGTAGCCTCCAGGTTTCCGGCCAAATCAATTGAATAATACTCAATATTCAAATCTTGGCTGTCTCCAATGCCGGCTTCGTTGGGAGTAAAAATTCCCAAACATTCCTCCCAGCTTCCTCCGTTAATCCGACAATAGGTTGCCTCTACTCCCGATCCAAGATCATTCGCTTTTACCTCAATCTCTTTTCCGGTAGTCAGCCAGTTATCTAAATTAGTCACGCGAAGATCATCAATTAAAGCATATGTCCTAAGAGGAATTGCCTGCTCATCTTTGTTTTCTACTCCAAACCAAAGCTTAACCGTCTTTCCTAACCAACTATTTAATGAATAGGTAACTTCCTGCCAAAAACTATCAAAAGACCAGCCACTAAGTTCATCAGAACCGGTTCTGATAATTACCTCTTCATTGCTCGGGTCAGCTTCGTCAATAACTTTGGCCGTAAAAGAATCATAATCAACCGTATCTTCACTAAGAACCCTGAACCAGAAAGACAAAGTAGCGGGGGTATTAGGCAGGGTAATTATTTGATAAAGATAATCCGTCCCCACAACTGCAGGATCAGAGTCAAACCAGCCTATTAGCCCGGAATAATCACCGCCAAAAACTTCGGCTTGGCCAGCTAAGCCAAGATTGTCAATTGCCCGATGGTCGCCGTCACCCCCCATAATCCAGTTTCTTTCCGAGCCAGATGTATCTTCAAAATTGCCGCTTAGCGTCTGCTCGTTTAGCCCAAAGCGGTTTTCACCCCAATCATCGTCGCCAAATTCACCCAAAGATAAAATCGTATAAGGAGCTTGGGTGTCTACCTGCACCTCGTAAAGATCCCAGCCCAAAAACAAAGCAAGATCTTCTAGTTCTAGATTATCGTCAACACTATTATCGTCTTTGTCTTCGCAATTTCCTAATTTGTCAACGGCAACCGTAATAAACCGATAAAAGCCATCTCCTTCGGGCGAAGTAAAATCAAAATCCCCCAAAGAAGCGGGAATATCCACAGCAAATAGCTGCCAATCGCCAAAATTATAGGAATACCAAAGCTCTATATAATCTAAATTATTATCGGAAGCTTCGTAGTCAATATTAAACTGCAAACTGTTAAGCAAAGTTTCTTCCGAGATAATTTCCGACTTCGGCCTTGTCCAATCTCCTAAAGAAAAGCTAAACTGGCCCAAAGAAACACTATCCGCATAATAAGAAAACGAGGGAGACCCAAGATGTCTTAATAAGTAAGCGGTCAATATCACTGCCATAAATATTATTCTACTTTTAGAAGACTTCTTTTTGTCCAACAAGCTAAATAACTCCGTCTTAATTTTGATTAGTTCTGAATAAATAATAACGGTTCCGGGAATAACGATTAAGATAAGCAAACCCGGCAGGGTCTGGGTGTAACTAATAAGATAGCCGGCTAAGGGGAAAGCAAACACCTTTTTGCCCAATATATTTTCAAAAGCCACCAGCTCACGATCAGCTGTTTCGTTGGCATCACCTTTGGTGATATAAAAAATCTTTTCCCCCAAGTTAGACTTGTCAACAATCCGATGGGTCACAGTCTTGCCATCTTTTTTATCTGCGCCAGCCTCCCGGGCAAAAGTAACAATGTCGTTCACAGCGTAAAAGTTGTCTCTTTTAATAATAATTAAGTCACCCGCTTTTAATACCGGAAACATAGAAGCGGATTTTACGCTAAAAAGCCTAAAGCCCGCAATTTCCTTAGTACCGCTTAATCCGGTTGCCAAAGCTACTAAAAGAAGCAAGAATAAAATTAGACCAAGACCCAATTTCGATAATTTTTTAATCATCACCTTGACTAGGTTGCCCAAATGCTTTGGGCAACCCCATCAAGTTAACATCCCCAAAGAGCTATTGAGTTAATGCATTTGCTCGGCGTCAAAATGGATGTTAAACGAAGCCACGCCATTGGCTATTTCATCCCCAGCATTGTTCGGAACTTTCAAGAAAAACTTTAAGGCTCTTGCGTACCCTCCATAACCACCAGAATGCTCATTGGGGATAAAGCCGCAGGTAGCAGGGTCGGCCGAGCCGGAAATATAAGTAAAAAGATCTTCCGAGTGAGACTGCCACCAAGACAGAGCATGAAAGCCCGTGCCCGCTCCCAGATTATCACAATTTCCACCCCAAGCCATGGCTAATTTAATCGTATCGCCCAATCCAGCCACATCTTCAGCGTAGTTCGTAATACTAGCGCTCACCGTTAAATCAATCGGCGAGCCGCTAAAATTACCCAAATAAATCGCCCCATCAGGGCTGCCCCAGCTTCCCTCATAGCCCGGGTAAAGATCATCCGGAAGATGGATATCTAAATCCGCAGCAGATGCATTGTCTGCATACCAATTGTGCATATACACCTGAGTCATTTGCAAATCAGCATTGCCTGTAGAAAAAGTTACACCCTGAATTTCACCCTCGTCGGCAAAATAGGCACTGGTTGCACTAGTAATTACACCCGCCACAACCCCAATTACAAATAAACTTGTTAAGATTCTTTTCATTTTTTCACCTCCTTCCATAAAAAAACCGCCCAAGCATTAATGCTGGACGGCGATAATAAATAAAATATCCGACTTCATAAACTATTTGTCTTTATCTTAAGTGCTAATTCTTCTAACCTATATCCTAAAAACTATTCAGTGCTTTGTCAACTGGATATTAAGACCTCAAATAGACTCAGGAGGGGAGAATATTTTTAAGAATAGGTATTTTAATTATTGTTTTTTCCAACCTATTTAAAAATACCTGCCAAAAAATAATTATCCCTAATAAATCAATAAAAACATCCCGCACTTTTCCTTCCCGAGTAGGAACAAATTTTTGGTGCAGTTCGTCAAATACTGCATAAAGAAAAGAAAAAATAATCGCTAATCGCAATCTATCCTTTCGATCGTAAAGGGCCGAATACCAAAAGAAAAAAAGGATCCCATATTCTATTATGTGCAAAGTTTTGAAAATAAAAAAGCTCAGCCAGTAGTTCGAGCTTACGGCAATTCTTTGCCGCGAGGAAAGATAAAAAATAAAAGCCATCCACAAGATTGGCCCTAAAAAGCGAAGTGCTCTTTTAGCTTTCGTCTTCATTATCTTCCATTGTATCAAAATCAGCTTTCTCTTGCTTCTTCTTGTTTCCGGCCAAAGAAGCAGCCACTATCAGGCCGCCGCCCAAGCCAATAAAGCCGCCAGCCAAAATTTTCTTGTTTTTCACTGAGCCGAAAGACTTCTCTCCTTCCTTTGCTTCGCCCAAAATTTCGCCGGCCTGGCCACTTTCTTTTGTTACCGATAAAGAAATTTCATCTTTTAAGGTCGGGGTTAAGTCGCTATCTGCTGTCGGAGTAGGCGACAAGGCCGGCGTCAAAGAAGCTTTGGGAGTGGTAGTTATTAGCTTAATTGTTGGTGTCGGCGTAAACGAAGGCGTTGGAGTGGAGGTGGGGGTTTCTTTAGTTAAAATCGGATCAACCTCATAATTATTCCCAGAATTAATTGTTACTGTTTGCTACCAATCTTGATATCCGTCCTTAGTCAACCTAATATTATGCTGGCCGTAGCCGCAACTAGCTTCTCCGCCACTGTTGCAATCACAACCATCGCAAAACCCTAAATCTTCCGGAGCGTAATGATGGGTATAGACATCATCCACATATATCTTAGCGTTAGAAATATTCCCACCATCGCTATCCTTGGCCTCGTTGATTTTAAAATTGCCACTAGAAGATACTGTCGGTGTATTTACTTGCGTCGGAGCAACAACCGGAGTATTCTGCAATACTTCGCAAGCCGAATTTTCAGCTTTGCCGGAATCATCAGTAATTTCCCAACTTACCCCATTCCAAATACCATATTTGTTATCACTGTCTTCCTCAAAATCTAATGGATTTTCGCCTGGACACTCGCTATCTCCATAAGCAGCACAATCAATAACTCCGTCGACATCTTTTAAATAGATAGCGTCTCCGCCGTTATTTAACCAGTTACTAAAATCAACAGCATAAATTCCTCCTGAATTTAAAAAGCAGTCAAAATTTGTCTTCCTGTTTCCAGCCTCATCCTCTAACGAATAATTATTTAAAGAAATACTCTCTTCACTAATATTTTTGATTTCTATCCAGTCGGGGGAAGAAAAAGAACTAAATTTATATAAAATTAAGTCAGAGACTGCCAAACTTTTTATCGGAAATAACAGCAGTATCACGAAGAAAATAAAAATCCATCCCTTGGGCATTAAAAAATAATCTATCACAAAAATCGCTCTTTGCGCAATCAATATCTAGAGTTTTAGATTTTTGCTTTTTTGTTTCCTATTACAACTTGAGATTTTATGTTACGCCACAAATAAGGAGCCGCATCTCTCTGTACCTGTGACGCCTTACTTGAAAGCATGAATCGCAAATTACGCCGCATACCACCTTGGGATTTTTTGAAGGAAATGCTTGCAGTATTTCCTTTTAGTAAAGAAATTGGAACTAAATTGGAGGGCTCGAGAAATAATTTTGCTACCTCATCTTGCTGTGGCCTGGTGCTTTTCGATTGAGAGTAAACCAAGAAATATTTTCTTCTATAGCCAATAAACACTATTGTTCCTTTCCTGACGCATTTATAGCCTAACTCTTCAGCAGAGTCACAGCTCCTTGCATAAACCATTTTTTCTGAAAGGAGTTTTTCATCTCTATCCACCCTAACCAAAACTTCATTATCAAATCCACCAATCATTTCTTTAGAACCATGCCCATTGAAAAAAACCAATATAGGCCTGTGTCTTTTAATATGGCTGTCAAAATTCTTTTTATTGGCCTTATTTCCTTCCAAATCTAAAACTTGAAAGTCTTTCTTTCTTGCTTCCTTAATCACAGGCAAACTCCAACAAAATAGATAATTCGTAGTTAAATCATGATTTGGCCTCGTAACAAGAAGGGCCTTATTCATCTTTATATATTTTGCCTTCAGCCATATCCCGAAGATATTCCATCTGAGCGTCCATAATTTCTTGACCTATTTCACTGCCCTCCTCCACACTCTCTAAAATCTCCTCTTTGGTATATTCATCCGAACCTATAGAAATTCCCAAATCACCAGAAGCCGCCTTAATTCGTTCGATTATCAGCTCACGCACTTCTTCTTCAACCCTCTTGTTTTCGCAACGCTTTTGAATTTTTCTATTATTCTTCATCTTATTTGATTATTTTTAATTTAATTAGCTTTCCCAAAATCTCTTCACCTTTTTTGGTATTATTTTCAACTTCTAGTCTGGCCGCATTCCAGGTAAACGGCTCACCATCTACTACTGCAATAATTTCGCCATTCCGAATATTAAAAGGAAGATTGGCATAAATTTGAAAAAACCTTTCTTTATCTTTAGCCTTCATTTATATAATAATAATACCATTATCCCAAATCTAACTAAAACTTAGTATAGTTAATGTGTAAATAATAAGATTCAACATCAGAGTCTTTGTGAATAAGCCGAACATAGCGCAAGGCACAACCTCCAATTCCGGTATAGCTTCCTCGATATAGCTTCCCGTCCGCTACTGCTTTTACCGCCAAACTATCATTAAAAATATCAATGCCGTTGTGAAAGTCATAAGGAAGCCAAGATTGGTGATTAACCGCCCAGGTATTGCCATAACCTTGGGTGAAGGTAATAGGCGAATTGATTGGCCAATCCCAAGAGCCTGCGGGGTTAAAAGAGTCTCCTTCTCCTCCGCAACTATATCCAGAACAGTTTCTCCACTCCACGCTTGAGCTCAAATAATTAAAGGGGTTAACAATATTGTTTCCCTGGGTAACCGAAAAGTGCAAATGGGCTCCCGAAGAATTGCACGAATTGCCGCTAATAATACTCGCTATTTGCTCGCCCTTGGAAACATTCCCCACTTCAATTTCATTTCCCGCTCCGGCCAAAACTGCTTGAATCGCTTCATATTCTGCCCGCGCAGAGGAAAGCAACTGTTGATAACGCTTTTCGTCGTTTTTGGTAATTTGCAAAAGATAGTCTTTTTGAGATTTTTGGCTTTCTAAAGAATTCTTTTGGCTATCCAAAGTAGTTTTTAAATTAACCAGCTCCGCTTGCTTTTCTTCCCTTTGGCTCTTTTGCTGGTCAAAACTTGAACGAGTTTCTTCCAGCTGAACCATTACTACCCGGTCATTAAGCTGTAAAGCTTTTAGATATTGAAGCTTCCGATAAAAATCAGCAAAGCTGGAAGAAGAGAGAAACAGAGAAAACGGAGAGGTTGACTGAAACTTATAACTTTCCGATACTCTTTGCAAGAAAACTAAAGATAGATTATCTAGAGAGATGTTTAGTTCACTGATTTTTTCGCCCAACTCCCCAATTTGCTTTTCTAATAAATTAATAGATCCCTGGGTCTGCTGAATTTTTAGAGCCGTAAGCTGGATTTGGGAATCCATAATAGCAATTTCATTGCTTAATGTACTTTTTTGTTTTCCCAGCTCGTTTAACTTTTGGGTGTATTCTTGAATTTGGTTTTCGAGCAAGGTCGTTTTTTCGTCTGAATCCTCACCCTGGATGCCAAAAGGCCAGGAAAACAAAACTGAAGCAAGGATCAAAAAAAGAATAATTTTTTTAGAGAATCTCATTTGTGCAGCTGCTTTTTAACGGCCATGAAGCTGGCCAGCAAGCCGATAATTGCCCCAAAAAGCATTTCTGCACCCAAAATTAAAAGAAACGGAAGAAAAGAGCTGGGCCAAAACGGTATTTGTTGAAAATAATCTACTAACTTGGGCCGAATTAAAAAAGAAATAGTCACCACAATACTCCAACCTAAAATCGCCCCTACTACTCCGTAAAAAATTCCTTCCAGTAAAAAGGGATTACGAATATAGCTCCCTTCTGCTCCCAGTAAGTTTAAAATGGAAATTTCTTTTTTTCGCAAAGTAATTTTCATGCTAATAATTACCCAGATTACCACCAAGGAGACCATAGAAAGAAAAACTATTAATCCACCGCCAATTTTCTCCGCGGTTTGCGTCCATTTTAAAAGCGAATCTACTACTTCCTGCTGAAAAACCACTTCTTCAAATAAATCGGCCTGAGAAGTAAGCTCAGAAACAACATTTTTAAGAACTTCCGGGCTTTGAGCAGAAATTTCTAAAGAAGCCGGCAAAACTTCGGCAGTTACCATTTCTAAAAGTAAAGGATTATCCGAAAAATCCTGCTGATAAATTTTTAAGGCTTCTTCTTTGCTAACATAGCGCACCTCCTTAATTCCCTCTTCTGCCTCAAGCTTTTGAACCAAAGCATCCCGCTGAGCAGTGCTAACCTCATCCTTCAGAAAGGCCGTCACCTCAGGCCTCGTTTCTAAAAATCGCAAAACTGAACTTAAGCCAAAAAGCACAAAAACTACGGCTGAAATAAGAAAAAAATTTGAGAACATAACCATTGTAGCCGCTAAGCTTTGGTGGGGGCTGCGGCGCAAATATTGCCAAACTTTAGTAGTTGCTTTCACTAATATTTGCCTTTCTTTTTATCACTGACTAATTTGCCGTTTTTTAGCTTAATTACTCTTTTTTCAAAGGAATCAACAATATCAAAATTATGGGTGGCCATGAGCAACGTGGTCCCTTCTTTGTTAATCTTATCAAGTAAAGCAATCAGTTGCCAGCTGGTTTCCGGGTCTAAATTTCCGGTCGGCTCATCGGCCAGCAAAATCTCGGGCTTCATGCTTAAAGCCCGAGCCAAAGAAAGCCGCTGAAGCTCGCCTCCGGAAAGCTGGCGGGGAAAAGCTTTGGCTCTGGAAAGCAACCCCACTTTCTCCAGCACCTTGCCTACTTGTTCAGAACAATCTCTACCCCTTACACATAAAATATCCAGAGCCAGGCTAACATTTTCTTCAACCGTATATTCTTCAATAAGCTGAAAGTCCTGAAAAATTAAACCAACCTTTCTTCGTAAAGCAAGAAGCTCTTTCGGTGAAATTTTTTTTTGGCCGCCAAACACCAGCCATTCGCCTACTTTCACTTCGCCCTCGTCCGGAACAATCTGGCCGGTAATAATCTTAAATATCGTCGTCTTTCCTGCTCCCGAAGTTCCGGTTAAAAAAGAAAATTCGCCCGCTTTTACCCTAAAAGAAATATCTTTTAGGGCTTCTAAGGAACCAAATGACTTACTTACTCCTTTAAAAACTATTTCCATTACTGCAAAACTTCCACCCGGCCTACGTCCATGAGCCAGCCTACTTCATCTGAGGAAAAGGTTTCTCCCCAAACCTTAACCTTGTGATCAATAAATAAGTTTAAATCCAAAACCGAAGAAATTAGATGAGCCGACTGGGATTCTCCTCCCTCACGAATAAGCTTGTGAGTACCCTGGCCTCCTTCGTCGTTAACGATAATCATCCCCTCTGCCTCATCTTTAAAAACGCCACCTTCTTGACCATACGTCTTGCCTACCTTGATCTCTTGGCCAGAAATCAGAGCAGCCATTTCTCCTGTCTTGTTTTCTGTTGAGGTTGACCGGCTGGTAAGCCGGAATAATCCCCAGCCGCTAATTGATCCTAAGATAAAAACTGCGCTAACTAGCAAAATTAATTTCTTTTTTTCCTGCTCTTCCACTTTCACCTCCTTTTTCTATTTTAACCTTATACCATATTATTCTAATTTTATTTCCGCTTCAATAAAAGAATCTAATTTGCCGGCTAAAACTGAATCCGGATCGTTAGATTCTGCTTGAGTACGCAAGTCTTTAACCATCTTGTAGGGATGCAAAACATAAGAGCGGATTTGGCGGCCCCAAGAAGGCAACGGGTTTTTCCCTTTTAGTCTTTGCTCTTCTTGCTTCCTTTTTTCTTCCTCAATTTCTGCCAATTTAGCTCTTAAAACGCTCATGGCAATTTGTCGGTTCTTTTCCTGAAAGCGCTCAGACTGGCTGGAAACAACAATGCCCGTTGGTTTGTGTTTAATTCTTACAGCTGTTTCTACTTTATTTACGTTCTGGCCTCCGTGACCACCAGCCCGAAAGGCTTCAAATTCCAAATCATCAGGACCAATCTCTACTTCCTTCTCATCTTCAATCAAGGGCAATATCTCAACTTTGGCAAAGGAAGTTTGGCGCAGATGCTGGGCATTAAACGGAGAAATACGCACCAGGCGATGGATACCCGCCTCTTTTTTTAAATAGCCATATGCCTGAAAACCATCAACTTTCAGTGTTGCCGATTTGATTCCCGCCTCATCACCAGCAACTAGCTCAACTACTGTTGTTTTCCATTTTCGGCTTTCACAAAAGCGCAAATACATCCGCTCCAGCATGCTTGCCCAATCCATAGCCTCTGTTCCTCCTTGGCCAGCGTGAATAGAAAGAAGAGCTCCATGGTCATCGTATTTGCCCGATAAATATTTCTTTTCCTCCAATTCTTCCATCTTTTTCTCTATGTCCGCTATTTCCTGCTCCAGCTGATCCTCCAATTCTTTATCGCGATCCTTCTCCAACAAAAGAGCAATTTCTTTACAAGAATCTATTCTTTGCTTCATCTGAGCTATTTCTCCTCGTTCCTTTTCCAAAAACCCAATCCGGCTCGTTATTTTGGAAGCTTGCTGGCTGTCTTGCCAAAAATCTTTTTCTCCTGCTTCTTTTTTTAGCCTATTTAGCTCTTCTTCTTTTTCTTTTAAAGAAAGCCTTTCTTTTAGGCTTTTCAGCTTTTTTTCTAAATCACCTAGTCTTTCTTCCACACTTATTCCTCTTCCAAGTCATTTAATAGTTGACTGCATACATCCTCAATTACCTGTCTTTTAATCTCTTTTTCCTGTTTTTGGGGAAAACCATTAATCTGTTCAGTTAAAGAGGCCACTGTCTTTTTTATTTCCTCCACTATTTGAGTTTCCTCCACTGTGCTCACCATAGTTCCTTTAGTCTCCGGCATAATTTTATCCACAGTTTCGCCTAAAACCTGGATCCCCTTATTCACCCCCTCCGGAAGCTCTAGCTTTTCACCTACCACTACCCCTGAAGGGGATTTTGGGGAACGAGCGGTAGCAAGCCAAACAGCACCCAAAATTAAAACAGAAAGTAACCCCAGCCTTAGCCAAGCCTGTTTAGGAATATCTTGTTTTAGCTTTTTGCCCACGTAGTTAATTTTACCAGATTTACCAATCAAAAACAGTCAACCTCGGGAGTTGATTGCTATTGCAACATCGGAATTATGATGTTATCTTTGACCTATGCCAGGAAGATTTTTGCCTCTAGTAACTAACTACTACTATCATGTTTATAATCGCGGCAGCAATGGCCAGCCAATATTTTTAAGCAAGAGAGATTATCAAAGATTTAAAGATCTGCTTAGTTACTATCAACATTCAGACCATCCTGGTAGTTATTCTAAATTTTTAATCTTAAAAAGTGAAGAAAGACAGAAAATCCTAAGAAATCTTTCAAAGGAAGATATTAAATATGCAGATATTATCTGTTATTGTCTAATGCCCAACCACTTCCATGTTCTTTTAAAACAAAACAGAAATGATGGCATATCAAAATTAATGGCTACTGTACAAAACGGATATGCAAGGTATTTTAACAAAAAGCAAGATAAATTTGGGCCACTTTTTCAGGGCAGATTTAAGGCCGTTTTAGTAAACAATGAAGAGCAGCTTCTTCATCTTACTCGATATATACACCTTAATCCATATTCCTCAGCAATAGTAAATACTTCAAAACAACTAAAAAATTATCCTTGGTCTTCGCTGCAGGAATATTTAAGCAACAATCAAGAAATATGCAAAAAAGAAATAATTATTTCTCACAACAAGTCTAAAAATTATAAAGATTTCGTCTTTAACAGAAAAGATTATCAAAAAGAACTCAAAAAAATTGAATTTTTAACTAATGAATAAAAATTCCGAGGTTGCAAGGATAATCAACTCCCGAGGTTGATAAGAAAGATAATTAATCGGCAGTTTGGGGATAGTGGCACTTCTTATATTTCTTGCCTGACCCGCACCAGCAAGGGTCATTTCGACCTGGCTTTTTTTTGCCGGAAATTACCGGCCTCACTTTTTGATTACCACTCGGCCTAAGCTCCTCTTTCTTCTCTGCCTGAGGAGAAATAATCTGCCCCCGGCTCTCTACTGTTTGGCTTGTGCCCGGCATTGTCATTTGGACTTTAATTTTTAAGATCCTTCGGGCTAAGTGATACTCAATATTGGCCAATAATTTCTGAAAAAGATCAAAACTTTCTTTTCGGTATTCTACCAAAGGATCACGCTGGCCATAGCCGCGCAAGCGCACACCCTCTTTAAGGTCATCCAAAGAGGTTAAATGATCCACCCAAAGATTGTCTAGGGTATGTAAATAAACAGATTTTTCAATATCTCGAGCAACTTTTGGGCCAAAAGTTTTTTCTCTTTCCTGATAAAATTCTTTAGCTAAAGACCAAAGAATATTTTTTATTCCTTCCTCGTTTTTGCCTTTAATTTTTTTCCTGATTCTTTCTCTTTCACTCTCTTCTTCCACCGGCAATATCTCCCAAAAGCCCAAAACCAACTTTCCTCTATCTATTTCCAAGCTAATCGAATCTAAACTAAAAGAAACATTTTCTTTAATTTCCTTTTTTAAGATTTTCAAAACTTCCTTTCTTAGCTTCTTTGGTTTTTTATCATAATTAGTTAAAATTGCCTTTCTTTTTAAATAAATTATTTCCCGTTGTTTGTTTACTACATCGTCATACTCCACTAAGCTTTTCCGAATATCAAAATTAAATCCTTCAACTTTAATTTGAATCTGCTCTAAAACCCGGGAGACCATTGGATGGGAAAGAGGAATATTTTCAGGCATTTTAAATCGAGTCATTAAGTTGGAAATTTGCTCACCGCCAAAAACTCGCATTAGGTCATCCTCCAAGCTGACAAAAAAACGCGAGGACCCTGGATCACCTTGGCGGCCGGAGCGGCCCCTAAGCTGATTATCTATCCTGCGCGCCTCATGTCTTTCCGTCCCCACTACATGCAATCCTCCTAGTCTAATTACTTTTTCGTGTTCCTTTTCCCATTCTTTCTCGTTTTTTGCTTTTAGTTTTTTGCTTTTAGTTTTTTCTGGTTTTTCCCCTCCCAAGATAATATCCACCCCTCGGCCCGCCATGTTTGTGGCTACGGTTATCGCTTTTACTTTTCCTGCTTCGGCAATAATTTCCGCTTCTTTCTCATGATTCTTGGCATTTAGTATCTGGTGAGGAATTTTCTTTTTTGCTAAATACCGGCTAACAAGCTCATTTTTTTCAATCGAGGTAGTTCCCACCAAAACCGGCTGGCCGCACTCATAACACTTTTGAATTTCAGCCGCTATAGCCGCATACTTAGACCGCTGGTTTTTATAAATATAATCCGGATAATCTTCTCTAACTACCGGTTTATTGGTTGGCACTGCTACTACATCGAGATCATAAATCTTCTTAAATTCTTCTGCTTCTGTTGCCGCAGTTCCAGTCATTCCGGCGAGCTTCTTATATAAGCGAAAATAATTTTGAAAGGTAATCGTTGCCCAGGTTTTGCTCTCCTGCTGAATGGAAACTTCCTCCTTAGCCTCTACTGCCTGATGCAAACCATCTGACCAGCGTCGGCCATGCATCAGCCGGCCGGTAAACTCATCCACAATAATTACCTGCCCATCTTTGATTACATAATCTTTATCTTTTTGAAACAAGGTTCTCGCTTTAAGCGCATTTTCAATGTGATGAATAGTTTCAAAGTCTTCTTCATATAGATTGTTTACCCCAAGCTTACGCTCTACTTTCCTAATCCCAAACTCAGTTAAAACCGCTGATCTCTCCTTCTCGTCAATAATATAGTCTGATTCTGACAAAAGCTCTGCCGCCAAAGAAGAATATTGGTGGTATTCCCGGCTGGAGTCGCCGGCCGGAGAAGAAATGATTAAGGGAGTACGCGCCTCATCAATCAAAGCAAAATCCACTTCGTCCACAATCGCATAAGCGTGACCTCGTTGAACCATGACGCTTAAGCCCTGAACCATATTATCGCGAAGATAATCAAAACCAAATTCATTATTTGTTCCATAAGTAATATCAGCAAGATAAGCCTCTTTTCTTTCAACTGGCTTTAAGCGCTTAAGACGCCAATCTGAGGACTGGCCTTTATAAGAAGCGTCAAAAAGAAAAGATTCCTGGGGAATAATGCACCCTGTAGTTAAACCTAAATAATCATAAACTGGCCCCATCCAGCCCGTGCCAATACGAGCCAGATAATCATTTACCGTTACTAAGTGAGCGCCTTTTCCTTTTAGGGCTCGCAAATAAAGCGGCAAAGTAGCTGTTAAAGTCTTTCCCTCTCCAGTTTTTTGTTCGGCAATTTTCCCTTCAAATAAAGCAATTCCGGCCATTAATTGAACATCATAATGGCGCTGACCTAAAGTCCGGCTGGCCGCTTCCCGCACTACCGCAAAAGTTTCGGGAAGCAAACTCTCCACCGCTTCACCCTTAACAATTCTCTTTTTGAATTCAGCGGTTTTGGCTTTTAACCTGATGTCTGAAAGCTTTTTGATCCGAGGCTCCCACTTATTTATTTCTCCCACTATTCTATTCAGGCGTCCAATCTCTTTTCGATTATAGTCAAACAAATTTTTTAGCTTATTAAACATCCCTAAATTATAGCACTCAAGCAGCTATTTTCTCTTTTCCCATCCATTTTTGGAGAACTTGAGGAACAAGAACGCTGCCGTCTTTCTGCTGATAATTTTCCAAAATCGCCAAAATAGTCCGGCCAACAGCAAAAGCCGTTCCGTTAAGAAGATGGACATAGCTTGTTTTTCCTTGCCCTTGATACTTAATCCCTAATCGGCGAGATTGATAATCAGTACAGTTGCTGCAAGAATGAGTTTCCCGATATTTTTTTTCGCTCGGAAACCAGGTTTCTATATCATACTTTCGCACTGTTGGCTGACCTAAATCCGCCGTGCACATTTTCACTACTTGGTGTGGAAGTTCTAGTAATTGCATCAATTTCTTTTCTAAAGAAACCAAGTATTCATGCTCCTTATCGGAATTCTCGGGCTTAGTTAAAGCTAGCATCTCTACTTTATCAAACTGGTGAACCCGGAAAATTCCTCGAGTATCTTTGCCATAAGATCCAGCTTCTCTACGAAAGCAGGTGGAAAATCCAATGTAACGCAAAGGAAGTTTTCTCTCATCAATTGTTTCTTGAGCGTGCATGGCGGCTAATGAATGTTCGGCCGTAGCTACTAAAACTAAACCGTCCTCTTTTAATTCATACATATCTTTCCAACCGCCATGCTCGGCATAACCTAAAGCCGCCTCCATTCGCTTTTTAATTAAAACGGGCGGAATTACCGGAATAAATCCCTCTGGGACTAGGGTTTCCAAGGCTAACTGAACTAGAGCGAATTCCAAAAAAACAGCCTCTTTTTCTAGATACCCAAAACGACTGCCTGATACCTTGCTGGCTCTTTTTACGTCAACAAGACCTAATTTTTTCCCTAATTCATGATAATCTTTGGGCCCAAAAGAAAATTTCGGAGTTTTTCCCCAAGTCTCAACTACTTTATTTTCTTTTCGCTCCGGCCAACATGAACATCATCAGCCGGAATGTTTGGAATTTTCCACAGAGCTTTTTTCCAATCTTTTTCTATTATAGCCAGCTTTTCTTCTTCTTGAATCAGCTCATTTTTTAATGTTTTTCCTTGTTTTAAAAGATCCGCCGGAGGTTTTCCTTGGCGGCTCTTTAATACCTCGTTGAGCTTATTTCTTTTTGCCCTTAAGGCCTCTATTTTTTCTAAAAGCTTGCGCCATTTTTGGTCAATTTTTAACCAATGATTCACTAATTCCTCACCATAACCTTTATTTTTTACCCCTATCTCAACTTTTTCTTTGTTTTCCCGAATATATTTTGGATCTAGCATTTTATAGTCCTAATTCTCTACTAATTTTCTGCATTGCTTTTAAGCAAATTTTAATAAAATCTTCTAAAGAAATTCCTAGCTTTTTTTCACACATCTGAATATCTTCCCTTCTGGTTCCGCGGGCAAACGATTTTTCTTTAAATCGATTTAATACTCGCTCTACTGTCGCTTCGCTCAATTTTTTGCCAGGAAGCACCAAGGCCGTAGCCACAATCAAACCAGTTAAAGAATCAGCGCAAAACAAAGACCAATCCATTAAAGCTTTGGGCTCCACGCCAGTGTTGCTCCAGTTATGAGCGGCCATCGCTTGGCCCACAGCGGGCGAAACTTCAATTCCTTCCTTTTTCAAGATATCTACTATTTCTACTCCCTGTTTTTCCACCGGCACGCTTTCTTTATAATCGCCATCATGCATTAAGCCTGACAGCGCCCATTCCTCTTCGTCCCCTCTTAACTGGCGCGCCAGCGCTTTCATACATGCTTCAGTTGCCAGCATGTGCTTAATAATATTTTTATTCTCAACTTCTCGCTCTAAAATAGAAATTAGCTTATCTCTGTTCATTTTTTAGGCCTTAATAATGGGAAAAAGACACATTCCCGCGCTGGCCTATCAACCAAGAAACAAAATAATCTCTCCGAAACGCCAAATCCACAGGCCGGCGGCATACCATACTCTAAAGCCTCCACAAAATCAGTATCCGCCATTTGAGCCTCTTTATCTCCCTCTTTACGCATCGCCGCCTGCTCTTCAAAGCGCTCTTTTTGATCAATTGGATCATTAAGCTCAGAGTAGCCATTGCCCATTTCCGAGCCAGCCAAGATCACTTGAAAACGCTCCACCAAAGCCGGGTTTTCTTTCTTTCTTTTGGCTAAGGGTGAAACTTCCACCGGATGGTCAACTAAAAAAGCTGGGCCGGCAATTTTAACCCGAATTTGTTTCCAAAGCTTGTCAATCAGTCTTCCCTTCCTCTCATGATTATCAAAATCCACCCTAAGGCTTTTTAACTTTTGCTGAATTTCTTTTTTGCCAGCCTTAAGAACATCGATTCCTAGCTCTTTTTCAATTCTAGAAACATAGTCAATCTTTTCCCACTTTCGGCCAAAATCAACACTAAATTTACCAATATCAAATTTGGTTTTTCCAAAAACTTTTTTTACCACTTCCTTATACATTTCCTCCACTAGTTCCATGCCAGATAGATAATTAACATAAGCCCAGTAAAATTCCATTTGGGTATAATCTTGAAGATGCTCAAAACTAACTCCCTCGTTGCGAAATTGGCGGCCAAGCTCAAAAGTTTTCTCAAAACCTCCAACTAGCAGCCTCTTTTGCCAAAGCTCACCCATAGAAATCCGCAAATAAAGATCAATATCCAAGGCATTATGATGGGTAATAAAAGGATCGGCATCCGCACCCCCAGTAATATTTTCCAAAACCGGAGTTTCTACTTCTAAAAATCCCTTTTTAAGCAAAAAATTCCGAATTGTTTGCCAAAATAGTGCTTTTTTACGAAAAAGTTCTCTTAATTCTGGATCTATGGCCAGCTCTAAATACCTTTGGCGAAAGCGGGTTTCTTCATCTTTTAAACCTGATCTTTTTTCCGGCAAGGACTTAAGTGTCTTAGCTAAAATTTCAAAGCTCTCCACTTCCAGGCTTATTTCTCCCGCCTTGGTTTTTACAACTTGACCCCTGGCTCCCAAAAAATCCCCGACATCTAAAAGATCAACCAAAGAATAGCTCCTCTTTAGCAAGTCTTGCTGAAACCAGAGCTGAATTTGACCACTTTCGTCCATTAAATCCGCAAAAGTGATCTGCCCATGCCTTCTAATAGCTTTTACTCTTCCGGCGGCTTGAGCACTCTTTCCCAGCCTTTTTCCAGCCTCAAGGCAAGAATATTTTTTAGGATAAAAAGAAGGATAAGGATTGATTCCAAAATCGCGCAGTTCTCTTAGCTTTTTTATTCTTTCTTTACGGATTTCAGCTAACCTTTTTTGGGCCATAAACTTATGATAACACTAATTGCCTATAGATAAAATATTATAAATAACTTTTCCGGAAGGGGTGCTTACCGCCACCTGTTCCCCTGCCTTTTTGCCAATTAAAGATTGAGCCAAAGGAGAACTGGGTGAAATTTGCCCCTTTAGGGGATCAGCCTGCCCGTCGGAAACAATTTCCAGCGCTTTTTCACTGCCATTGGCCCTAAGCCTCACTTTTGAACCTAAGCCAATGCCTTGGCCATTGGTGCTCGGGCTTACCACTTTGGCACTTTCCAGCAGCTGTTCTGTTTCAATAATTTGATTTTCTAAAACCTGAACTTGATTGGTTAAAGATTCTAAAGCGCTGTTTTCCGACCAATCGCCATCATCGCGCGCGCCGTCAAGTTCGGCTACCAGCCGCTTTCTTTCCTCATTAAGCTTTTTTAGCTTGTCTTGAGCCTTAATAAAACCAGATTTTGTCAATACTTTGTTGTTCATTTTAAAATAAAAAACCCGCAGCTGCGGGGGTAAATAAAAAATTACTCTTTCCCCGTCCTATATTTTTCGGAATTTAAGAAAAATTCTGGAGACTAAAATATAACTATAATTATTCATCGTCGTTCTTAAGCTCTTTAGATTATATGAGAACTTAAAATCTTTGTCAAGTAAACACGGCGCCCACTTAAGGTCATCCCGAGCGAAGCCGAGGGATCTTTGGCATAAATATTCCCTAAATTCCAAAAGATTCCTCGACTTCTTCCGCAGCTGCGGGGTCGCTCGGAATGACCAAATAACCAGTTGCTCACAAATCGAATCGTCCTTTTATTCTTTCAATCTCATCGCGTAATTTGGCCGCTTTTTCAAAATCCAAAAGCTTCGCCTCCTGGCGCATTTCCTTGGCCAGTTTTCTTACTAACTTCTTTGCTTCCCCGGGGGTTAAGCCTCCCCAATCCATTTTTTCTTCTTCTTTTTTCTCTACCAGCCTTTCCCTTATTGGTTTAATAATGCTTTGCGGCGTTATATTATGCTTTTTATTATATTCCAGCTGAGCTCTTCTCCGGCGGCCAACTTCAGCCAAGGCTTTCTTTATAGACACTGTTTCCTCATCCGCATATAAGATTACCCTGCCGGCCGCATGCCGCGCCGCTCTGCCCATTGTTTGAATCAAGCTTACCCGAGAGCGCAAAAAACCTTGTTTGTCAGCATCCATAATCACCACCAAAGACACTTCCGGCAAATCCAAGCCCTCCCGCAGTAAATTAATCCCTACCAATACATCATAGCGGCCAGATCTTAAATCAGCCAAAATATCGCTTCTTTTTAAAGTATCAATATCCGCATGCAAGTAGTGGACCCGAATTCTTTTTTTAGTATTTTTAACATTAGCTAAATGCTCGCTTAAGGCTTCGGCCATTTTTTTGGTAAGAGTGGTTACTAAAACTCGCTCTCCTTTTTCTTTTCTTTTTAAAATTTCTTTAATTAGGTCCTGAACCTGGCTATCTGTAGATCTAATTTCCACTTCCGGGTCCACTAAGCCCGTCGGCCGAATAAGCTGCTCTGCCACCCGATGGTCGCTTTTTTCTATTTCCCATTCATCCGGCGTAGCCGAAACATAGACGGTTTGCGGCAAACGAGATAAAATTTCCGGAAATTGCAAGGGCCGGTTATCCAAACAAGAAGGAAGGCGAAAACCAAAGTCAATCAAAGTTTGCTTCCTGGCCCGATCTCCCCGATACATTCCTCTTAGCTGTGGGACTGTCATATGTGATTCATCAACAACCACCAGGTAATCATTTCCATATTCATATTTAAAGTATTCCAGCAAAGAGGCAGGCGGGTCTCCGGGCAAGCGCTTATCAAAATAACGGGAATAATTCTCAATGCCGTTCACATAGCCAACTTCTTTAATCATTTCCAAATCATAAGTCACTCGCTGTTTAAGACGGTTAGCCTCCAACAGCTTACTCTGCTTTTCTAGCTGTTCAAGCCTAATTTTCAGATCTTCTCGAATTTGAGCAAAGGCGCTCTTCATTGTTTTTTCGTCGGCTAAAAAATGCTTGGCCGGATATAAGAAATACTGCTCAATAGCTTCTTCTTTATTAGAAAAAACATCTCTTAAGACTATTTTAATTATTTTATTTTCCTGCCAAACTATTCTTACTATTTGGTCGGCATAGGAAGGATAAATCTCTACCGCTTCTCCTCTTAGACGAAAAAGACCGCGGCTAAATTCCAGCCGGGAGCGAGTATAGTAAAGACTAACCAAAGAATAAAGAAAATCTTCTTTTTTTATTTTATTTCCAACTTTAAGATCTAAGATTCTTTTTTGATATTGTTCCGGCTCGCCCAAGTTATAAATACAGGAAACCGAAGCTACCACGATAACATCTTTCCGGGAAAAAATATTCGCTGTCGCTTGCAATCTTAATTTATCAATTTCTTCGTTAATATTTACTTCTTTCGCAATATAAGTATCGGTTTGGGGAACATAAGCTTCCGGCTGGTAGTAATCATAATAAGAAACAAAATAAGAAACAGCATTTTGAGGGAAAAACTCTTTGTATTCCTGATAAAGCTGGGCCGCCAAAGTTTTGTTGTGGGAGATAATTAATGTAGGCTTTTGTACTTTTTCTATTACTTTGGCAATAGAAAAAGTCTTGCCGCTGCCCGTCACCCCCAGCAGAACCTGATGAGGAAAGTCCCTTTTTATCCCTTCGCTTAGTTGGGAAATTGCCTGCGGCTGGTCGCCGGTAGGTTGAAAATCGGCTTTGACTTTAAATTTCATGTCTGGATATTTTAACATCAATCTTGCACATGCAAGGATATCACCGTCATTCCGAGCGAAGTCGAGGAATCTTAAGAGAATCACACACCCGGTGTGACCCGAACCACACCGGGTGTGCGGCCTAAAAATATTGCTATAATAATTGCAATGAGCCTAAAATCTTTCTTCCAGCCCCGGCTTTCGGCCAAAACAATCAGGCCAAAACCCGGGCGAAAAAATACGCTTTTTTACAACCCCACCCCCTTGTGTTCTTTTATTTTTGGCATTGGCAGCAGCTTATTTTTAGCCGGAATAATAGGCCTTTTTTTTCTTTATACGCCTTTAATAAAGGCTTACTTTAACTATAAGTTTGGGCCGAGCATGAACGAAGAGACTTTCGCTCCCCCTACTGATTATGAAGATTTTTATCTTTTTATCCCTAAACTTAAAGCTTCCTCCAAGGTCTATATTAATACTGACTTTGTAAATAAAGAAAATTATTTAGAAGTTTTAAAAAAGGGAGTAGCTCACGCCGCCGGCTCTGGCTTTCCTGATCAAAACCGGACTATTTATCTTTTTGCTCATTCTACCAATGCTCCTTTTAATGTGGTGCGCTATAACGCGGTATTTTTTCTTTTAAATGAGCTGGAAAAAGAGGATCTTGTAGTTCTGTTTTTTAACGGCCAGCACTATAGATATAAGGTATTTGATAAAATTATTGCCCGATCGGAAGATAAAGAATACTTAAATTATTCCGAAGATCGGGAAGTACTTTTACTCCAAACTTGCTACCCGCCGGGGACCACCTGGCATAGATTATTGGTCTTTGCCGAACCGATTTAATCCCGCTCTTCCACTCGCTTAATCCTTCTTCGCAATTTAAGGTGCTCTTTATCAAAGAAGTTGACTATTACTTTAATGTTTTTGGATATTTCCTTAAGCATAAGGCTATCTTTGCTTACCATGGTTTCTAAAGAATCTATTTTCCCAGTTACTCTTACAATTTGGGAATCAGCCAAGCGAGTATTAGCTTTAATTAGATTTAATTCCGATTTTACTGGTTCCAATTCTTCTTTAATAATCTTTCGAAAAGAAAAGTCACTAACTTTTTTGGCCTTCATTAAATCATTTTAAATAATCAAAAAAAGATTATCAAGAGCTGGATATATAATACTGGCCGCCGATTTCAGAAATTAATCCTTTTAAAGACATCAAAGAAATAATCTGGCTAAGCAAAGCCACGTCCTTATTTATTAGCCTGGATAGCTGATTAAGATCAAGAGGTTCTCTTTTTAGACTTTCTAAAATCTCTTTTTCCAAAGGATCAAGATTTTTCTCTTCTTTTGATTCACTTTTTTTCTTTTCACCTAAAATATCCTCAGCTCCCAAAACCATTTTCGCTTTTCCTGACTGAATAAGCTGATTTGTTCCTGCTGAAGCAGTCGTGGTAATTAGCCCAGGAACAGCCCATACTTTCTTTTTTTGCTTAATCGCTTCCTTAACGGTAATCAAAGAACCGCTGTTTTCTCCCGCTTCTATCACTAATACCCCCAAAGAGCTAAGGCCAGCAATAATCCGATTGCGGGCCGGGTAAGTCCAAAGCCGTGGCTTAGTTTGAGCCGGGTACTCAGAAATTACCGCGCCATTATTATTAAGAATCTGGGAATATAAACTATCGTTTTCCGGCGGATAAACAATGTCCAGGCCATTGCCCAAAACCGCAATCGTCACCCCGCCTGATTCCAGGCATATCTGATGAGCAACAGTATCTATTCCATACATAAAACCGGAAACAATAGCCACACCGGCTGTCGCTAGTGGTGCAATTATCTGCTCTGCCGCTAATTTACCAGCCTGGCTCATTCGCCGCGAACCGACTACCGACAAAGATTTTTGAAAAATATCTTTTTTTAAATTTCCGCGATAATATATTTTCTTGGGCGGATTAGGAATTTTCTTTAATAATGAAGGAAATTCTTGATCTTTTAATGATACTGCTTTTATTGGATACTTATTCCAAGCTTTCATAATGATTTATCCGATCTATTTCGCCTTCGGCATTATAAACCAGGCAAACCGCGTCCAAGCGCCACAAGGGATATTTGGCTGCCAAATCTTGATTTTGCTGTAAATAAACTTCTGCCATTCTTTTAATTTGGAAAATCTTGTGAGAGTTAATCATTTCCTCGGGTAGGCCAAAATTTTCACCTTCTTTGGCTTTTACCTCCACAAAAATAAGAACTTTATTTTTAAGAGCAATAAGATCAATTTCCCCAAAGCGGGTGGAAAAATTAGACTCTAAAATTTTATATCCCTTTTTAATTAAATAATTTTTAGCCGCCTCTTCGCCTAATTTTCCTTTTTGATAATTAAACTGCTTCACACTTCAATTCTCATCCTATATTGCAAACTTTCGGCCAGATGGGCCTCCGTGATCTCCTTGTCTCCAGCCAAATCAGCAATCGTGCGCGAAATTTTAATCAACCGAAAATAAGCCCGAGCTGATAACCGATAATTCGCTACTGCTGATTTTAAAAGCCGCTGAACACCTAAGCTTAAAGGGCAAAATTCATTAACCTGTTTATTTTTCATATTTGCATTCACAAAAAGACCTTTAATCTTAACAAAGCGCTTATTTTGCACTCCCCTGGCGGAGGCCACCCTTTTTCTGACCGCCAAAGATTTTTCGAGATTATTGCTCTCTTTTCTATCACTAATTAGCTTTTCAACCTTGACGGCCGGAACATTAAGATGCAAATCTATCCTGTCCATTAAGGGGCCGGAAAGCTTACTTTGATAACGGTTAATCTGGCGCGGTGAACAACGGCAAACCTTTTTTAAGTCACCTAAAAAGCCGCACGGGCAAGGGTTAGCCGCGGCAATGAGCATGAATTGCGCCGGAAATTGGGCACTTCCGGCCGCTCGGGAAACGTTAACTACTCCGTCTTCTAGCGGCTGGCGTAAAGATTCTAGAACAGATCGGGGAAATTCAGGCAATTCGTCCAAAAAAAGAACCCCATGATGAGCCAAAGAAATTTCTCCGGGCCGGGGCTGGCTGCCGCCACCGATTAAACCCACCCGGGAAGTAGTATGATGAGAAACCCGAAAAGGCCGAGCGGTAATTAAAGAGCCGCCCGGAGGGATGTTGCCGGTTACCGAGTAAATTTTAGTCACTTCCAAGCTTTCTTCCTCATTAAGCCCAGGCAATATTCCGGGTAAAGCGCGGGCGAGCATAGTTTTTCCGGCTCCAGGCGGGCCTTGCAAAAAGAGATTATGGCCGCCAGCGGCGGCAATTTCTAAAGCGCGTTTCGCCTGCTCCTGACCCATAATTTCACTTAAATCAAACTCCGCCTTTGCCTCTTCTAAAATAACCTCTGGTGAAGAAAACTTCAGCCTTTTTATTAAAACCATTTTCTTAAAATGAAAAATCAAATCCTGCAAACTTTTGACCGGATAAACATTAATACCTTTTACCACGACCGCCTCATTGGCTGAATCGCAAGGCAGAAAAAGATTTTTCACTCCTCTTTCTTTGGCCGCCACAGCTAGCAAAAAAGCGCCCCGGGTATGACGCAAGGTGGCGTCTAAAGAAAGCTCGCCAAACAAAAAGCATCGCTCCTGAGGTAAAACTACTTCACCCATGCAAGCCAAAATTCCCAAAGCAATCGGCAAGTCATAGCAAGATCCTTCTTTGGGAATATCAGCCGGGGCCAGATTAACAATTACTTTCGCCTGAGGAAAATCAAAACCGCAGTTGGCTAAAGCGGTTTTTACCCGTTCTTTTGCTTCCTCTACCGCTTTATTGGGAAGACCAATAATATTAAATCCGGGAAAACCTTTTTTAGCAATATTGACCTCGACTTCAATCGGAATAGTTTTAAGTCCAAAATGCGCGGCAGATAAAACCTTGGTCAACATTAAAAACCATTCTAGCACTTTTCTTTTTTCTTATGCTAGAATTAGATTATGAAGAAGATGCAGACAAATTTGCCGATTTTAGCTGTCTATTTATTTGGCTCAAGTGCACGCAAACAACAGCGGCAAGACAGCGACCTAGACGTGGCCGTAATTATCTTAGATAAAAATAATGCGCCATTAAGAAAAATAATTAATTTTTTGGCCAGCTATTTCCCGGTAGAAAAACTAGATCCGGTCATTGTTGATCTTCAAAATACCTCGCCCCTGTTGCTTTTTCAAATAATCAAGGAAGGAAAATTGCTGTACGAAAAAAAGAAGAATTCTCACCAAAGCCTAGAATCTCGAATTATGAGGCTATATTTTGACGACGAATATCGGCAAAAAATATTTGAAGAATATTTAAACAAAAGCTTTGAACAAAACACCTATGGCCATCGATAAAAAATTAATTACTAAAAAGTTAAATCAGCTAGAAGAGATAATTATTAGAATTGAAAATATGGACTTCGGAGGCGAAAGCCTAGAAAAAGAAATAGATTTACAGGACTTGCTTACTTTTCGGCTCGTTCAAGGAGTAGAGCTGGCCATTGATACTGCTACTCATTTAATATCAGGTCTTAAATTAGACACTCCGGAAACAAGCAAGAGCTCTTTTAATGTTTTGGCCCAAAATAAAATTATCAGCCAAAAATTAGCAAATAGATTAAGTAATGCCGTTGGTTTCCGGAATATTGCAATTCATCGTTATACAAGCTTAGATTTTTCTCAATTATTTAAAGACTATAAAGAAGACTTGAAGGATCTAAAAGATTTTGCCGCCCAAGTTTGGAAGTTTATTTTGCGAGCGGGAAAACCTCGGAGCTTGCTCCGAGGATGAGAGTTATAATCCTCGCGAAGCGAGCAAAAGAAGAAACTGCGCAAGCAAGCTGCGCAGAGGCTTCATTCAGGGGTAAGTTCTGGGTGAAGATCTTCTAATGTCGTAATTCTTTCTTCGTGATTTTCGTAGGTAGAGCTCATCCCTGCCATTTCTTCTTGAATTTTATTCAACGTTCCCATCACCTGGTCTATGCTTTCATAAAATTCATCTTTAGTTGGAAGATAAGCAAACTTTTCTTCAAATTTCTTTTCTACAATTTTTTCGATTTCATCCAAATCTGGTTTAGTTAACATGCTCTCATTCTATAAAGATCAAAATCGTCTGTCAATAATTACTTGACAACAAGCCCTATAGTGTGATATATTATCCAAAGTTATAAAGTCTACACGGGCAATGATTAAAAAACTATTTATCTTTTCTTTATTGTTGGTTGCCGGCCTTTCGCTTAGTGCAAAAAAGGCCGAGGCCGACTATATTTATGGAGAAACTGAGATTTCCCGAAAAATTCTGGTTGATAAAAAACTTAAACCAGTTTCTTGGACTAGCTGGTATGACAATCTTTCCTTAAATGAATATGCCTTTTCCGGCAATGAGCTAATTGACTTTAAAGTGATTGTCAAAAACACCGGCAGTAATGATCTACAAGAAATCAAAATTGTGGATTATCTTCCTGGATCTGTTAATTATATTTTTGGCGGCCAAAGTTTTGACGAAGATAATCACCAAATCAACTGGGAAATAGACAGTTTGTCTCCTAATGAAGAAAAAGAATTTAAATTTAGAGGCCAGGTTATTAAACCGGATGAGCTACCTATAAGCGGCAGCCTTCCGGTTATCAACCGCGTTCGGGCGGAAAGCAATACTGGCGAGGCGGATGAAGACACAGCGGAATTCTATTTACAAGCTGAGGCTAAAGAGCTTCCTGAAGCGGGAATAAACCTGGCTTTAGGAACAATTTTGGGCCTTGGCACTGCTTCTTTCGGACTCTTGGCCCGAAAATTTGGCCGCGGCGAAATCTTAAGTTAAAAATTATATTCCTATTCTAAAAAAACTCTTGAGACTATCAGAAGTTGAGAGTCAAGCTGATGATTTGCTTTCAGCTAGATGAGTCTCAATAAGTGACTTTGAGTTTACTTAGCCAATAGCTGGCTAAAGCAAACTCATTGTCGCACTTTAACAGTTCCGGGTTTAAAAACAATCAGTCGGGGTTCCGACTGTTAATAAATAGATCGCAGGAGGAACGATGTGGGAAAGAGTCGTAGCATTCAAGAAGAAACGTCGGATTCGGGAAAAACCAAGAATCTCTCCGCCCAGGAGGAAAAAAATCAGGCGGAGACCGAAGCGCAGGAAGCATTAACTCCTGCACAAAAGGGCGCCCGAACTCGCAGGAGGCGGGCGGCGGAAAAGGAGGCGCGGATCGAGTCACTGGAGCTGGAAGTTTCAGAACTCCAGCAAAAACTCGAGGAGGCGAACCTCTCGACTCAAATCGCCCACGACAGGGCGATAAGAGCCGAAAGAGGGGCCGAAAGGTTGCAAATCGAGAGAGATGCAGCCCTCCAAGCCCTCGAGCGACTTCGTCGGGAACTCGATGCCGCACTTGCGGCAGCCGCAGAAGAAGCCAGAACCAGAAAAGGAGAAAGAGAAATGAAACTAAGTATCTATACTTACCTGAGCCGATTGGCTTTGGCCATCGGCTTGGGAGCCGCGATCTATGGCCTCACGCAACTGTTCGCAAGGATGGTTGCACCCGAAGTGACGAAGCAGCGCGTAGGAATAGCACTGCTCTTCGCAGCAGTGGCGATTCTCACAGTCGCCGTCTGGCGGTCGGCTGTTTTCGTGAAAGACTGGAAAAAAGAAGACTCCTTGGATGGGGCGAAGATGCTCCGAATCGCCAAAGGTCTCCTTGCATACTGGCTTCCTGGCCTTTTGGCTGGGATAGCAGGCATGCTTCTTCTGGTTTTTCCTGCCCTTTCCAATGGGGTATGGCAATTTCCCGTTGCGATTTGGGCTTGTCTGGTCGTCGTGGCCTGCACAGCCACAATGACCGTACTCGATTCCGCAAGGAGCGAGTATTCAGAAAGAGCCTTGGAGGTATAGCATGCTTCGAAAAGCTTTGGGTTTCACAGTCGTTCTTTTCGCTCTGGCGAGCGGGCTGGTGGGGTGCGAAAACACCTTCATGCCGCCCGCGCCAGAGGATGTCACGCCAGAGGCGACTACCGTCGCCGCTGCACCCGCAACGGAAACGCCAAGGCCGACAGCCACGCCAGTGCCGCCGACAGCGACACCAGTCGCCGTTGCGCAAGCACCGGCTGCCGCCGAGCCGACGGAAAAAACGACAGGGGCTAGTAGCACTGTCTATGTAGAATGCGGACCTTGGCAAATTGTCGAGGATCGTATCTACCAGTGGCTAGGCTGGTCCGACCAGGATATTTGCCAGTTCGGAGAGAACGGGCAATTCCTGGTCGAGATCAAGGCCAACGGCGGAGAATTTCGTTTTTCCCGCCAGGACAGGTTCATCGTCCAGGCCTGCGTCGGCAGCCTGCATCGGGAAGATGGCACGGTCGCTTTCGCCTGGAGCGATTGCGACTTCACTCAGACCTTCGGGCCTGGGCACTACGTCTTCCGGATGCCTGCGCATCCGAGCGCTGGTTTCCGCGCCGCACTGGTGGAGGAGTAAGCCTTTCTGAAGAAAGGAGGTAACTAACCCGGAACTAGGGCAGCGACAGATGTGCGAGACTTCACAGTCTCCCTCTCTCTTTTGAGAGACACATCTGCTCGCTGCCCGGTTCCCTTTTGAAAACAAAACTTTTTGCCTTCAAAAGAGAATTTTAATTTAAAAATGATCAAAAAAGCGAAAAAATCGGTTCTAATTTCTGTTCTAATGCCCATTTATAATGCTGAAAAATATTTAGCTGGGGCAATAAACAGCATTTTATCCCAAACAGTTGGGAATTTTGAGCTAATTTGTATTAATGACGGCTCAACTGATAACTCGGGTAAAATTTTGGCTCAATACGCCAAAAAGGATAAACGAATAATTATTTTGACCAATAAGAAAAATTTAGGCATGACTCGGTCTTTAAACAAAGCTATAAACATTGCTCAAGGCCAATATATTGCCCGCATGGATGCGGATGATATTTCTTTGCCTACCCGCTTTGAAAAGCAAGTTGAGCTCTTAGAAAAGAATAAAAATCTAGTAGCCGTCGGCGGACAGGAAGAAATTATCAATGGCAACGGCCAAGTAATTGCGGAAAAGAATTTCCCTACTGACTCTAATCAATGCTATCAAACATTAGCCAATTTTATGCCTATCCAGCCGCCGCTGTTAATGGCCAGAGGAGAGGCGATGCGCAAATACCGGTACGACACCAAGCTTTGCCCGAATGATGATATTAATATTTACTTTAAGCTCTTAAAAGAAGGCTCTTTTAGCAATGTTGACGAGGTGATTTTTAAATACCGGCAAATCAATACTTCTTTAACTCATAAAAATTCAAAAAAAGTATACTTTATGGCCTTAAAAAACCGAATTGATGGAATTATTAATCAAGGCTATCGGCCTAGTGTTTTGCGCGTCGCCTTAGCGCTGGTTGAAACTGGTTTTGTTTTCCTTATTCCCAGTCAAATAATAGTTAAAACTTTTGAATGGTTAAGATATATTCAAATTAAGCCCGCTCTTGTTCTGCCTTCTTTTTCCTGGCTAACTGCCAAAGCAAGAGAATAAGGCTGACCACCAAAATAGTATAGCCAAAATAAGCTAATTTATCCGGCCCAAAAACAATTTTAGTTTCTATTGGCTCGGAAAAAATCCAGCCTTGCTCCCAGCCATTAATCCTAATACTTTCTCCTGAGCTATTTTTTAGTTTCCAAGAAGGAGAAACAGCTTGGCTTAGGCTAAATATTTTCTTCTCTGATCCATTGTTATTAATAATTAAATTATTAATCGGTATAAAAGACAGCTCTTCTAGGTCAGCCGGAATTAATTTCCACTCCAGCCAGGCTTTGGGAATAAATTGAAAAGCCAAATTATCCATTCTACTTAAGCTCGGGTGAGGTCCAGTAGCAAAAGAAAATAAATCTAAAATATATGATCTAGTTTCTTGGGGAAGAGAAACGTATTCTCTCCTGCTAGTATCCCCTTGAGGAAATAAGCGGTTGCGCAAAAAATAATATCCTCCTTTATCGCTTTTGATCCCTACGTCTAAAGGTATTCCTGAATAATTTTCTCCTTGATAAATTAAAGCTGCCAAACCTAAATTGGGATTAAACCGAAGAAGCTTTTCAAAGACGCTTCCATAGCAATTATCCGTATAAACTCTTAGGCCATCACCAAGCTCTTCAATTATCCCGTTTTCTTTATCACAGCCGGTAAGAGAAAACTCAGGTAAAAATCCAGCCCAAGGGGAAAGCTGAAATTGATTTTGACCATAGATCCGAGGCATTACAACCTCAAATAAGTCATTTTGCTTAAGATTAATTTGGGAAAAAATCGAAACATTATTATAATTAAATCTTGGAAAAAGAAGCCGGTTATTTTTTTGGTAAAGCCAAATTGCCACGCTCTCAAGAGAAAAAAGATTTTCTTCTTTGACTGTTGCTGGCTCCAAGAAAATCGTTATTTTTTCATTGCCAAAAATAACCTCAGGAACCAGTATTTTAATTCTTTGCTCCCCTTTCTCTAAGATTTTAGAAATATTAGGGTGCAAGCACTTAAGCCTCAGCTCTGACCAAACGCAAAGATTCGCCTGTGCCTCCTGATCGGCTTGAATAGAAATTTCCATTTCTACTATTGAATCTTTTTCCGGAATAAAATTAGGCCGCAAATTTTTTGCTATATTTAGCTTGGAAGCTAAAGGCGAGCTAGCCGACCAAGCTAACACTAGAGTATTTTTTGCGTTATCCAAATCACCAAATTTAACTTCGCTGACTTTTTCTTGGCTGAAATCGCGAAAATCAAAAACATAGTTATTCAGAGAAACAAAATCAGCCGGCACCCTTGGATTAATTTCAATTTCGCCAAAATCAGCATTAAAAACTGACTTGCCGTTCACTCGCAGAATAGGAAAAGAAGGAAAAAAAGATAATGAGCCGTTGCTTCTTTTGCTAATTTTTACCGGCAAATTACTAATTTCTTCAGGGGCAAGCGAAAAAGAATAGTTTGCGCTCTTGGTTAAATAAGAAGAAAGAAAGCTAATTTCGTTCTCGCCAAACTCTGTTTGGCTAAAAGACAAAGCCAAGGGATAAATTACTCCCGGCTTATCTTCTTGTGAATAATAAGAATGAGCCTCATTGGAAAAAGCTAAAATATTATTTAGCTGGCGCCAGTTATGGCCGGAAATAACCGGAAAGCTTTTTAAGCTTTCCGAAGAAGGATCATTTTTAACCCTAAAAAGAGATAAATTCCCGCTTTCCCAAATTTTCTCTAAATACTGATTTTCTTCGGTCATTATTTTGTGAGCAATCCAATCATATTCATATCCATTTTTCATCCTCGCCGCGCTTTTATCGGAAAGAACCAGGGAAGTGTTATAACGGGACAAAGCGCTTACAAATGACAGCGGGTCTTTCGAATAATAATTTTCTTCTAATACTTTTTGCGCGTCCTCGCTCTCCGTGGACCCGGTAGTCATCGCCTTTTCTAAAATCGGGTTAGGCAATAAATAATTTAAAAAACTTGACCCCCAAAAGCCCCAGCTGTATTGGCGAAAATATAAAGTATTGGCTTCCGGAGCTAAATAAATTCGCGATTGAGAGTCATTTTCTTTTAAAAATTCAGCCAAAGAATAATAATCTTGGGGAATACGCACATAATTTTCTGATTGGATCATTTTTCCTATAAAAAGAGGAAAAATATAAACTATTTCTAAAAGAGCAATCAGAGCGAAAATAGCAATTTTTAGAGAATGCTTAATTCTTTTGAGCCGGTTAATAAAAATAATTCCCAACCCAGCCAACAACGGCAAGGTAGTTGATAAAAGCGCCCAGAGCTTAGAGCTCTGCCAGCGAAAAACTTGCTTAAAAAGAGGAATACTGTCTTGCAGAAAAGAAAAAACAAAACCAAAAGGAGGATTAATTCCTTTAAGTAAAAACCAGCCGGATAAAGCAAGAAAAATAATTAAAAAATAGCCAAATTGCCGATAACCAAACAAAAGGGTCACTCCTAAAAAAGCTAAAATAATAGGCAAATAGCTAGTAAATTGAGCAACAATATTTTCCTGATACCAAGAGCGAAAGGGATAAACACTTGAACCATTATCGTTTACTTCTTCTATCCAGGCGGCATAATATCGAAGAACATTCTTCGCATTCCCCACTCTTGCTTCGTGTTCTACCAGGTTTGGGGTTAAGATGCGATTGATATAAGATTCCTGCAAAGCCTGAGTATTGGTTTTTAAATAGGCACCAAATGACAAAATCCAAGGAAGCTGAAAAATAACTAGTATTCCAAAGGCCAGAAAAAGCCTGGCTAACAGTTTTTTATTGGCAATTTTTGGCTTTTCCAGAAAATAATAAACTAGTAAAAAATAGGCGATTACGGCCAAACAAACTAAAAAAGTAGTCGGGACAATAGAGCAGGTGCTGAAAATTGCTGTAGCTCCCAAAAAAAGTAAACTATTTTTTAAATTAAATTTTCGAATTAAGAGTAAAAGCCGCCATAAAACTAAAGGCAAAAAAGCGAAAGCCGACATAAAAGGAATTAAGGGCGAAAAAAACATCCAGATCGTTAAAAGCGTGACCAGATTGGCTAATCCGGAAAAAAGAAACAATAGCTGTTTTTCGTTTTTCTTTAATTTATTTTTAACCAGCTCAAGACTGAAGCAGGCCGCAGCCCAGCTACTGACAAAAAAAGCACTAAAAATAAAGATTTGCGAGAGCAGCCAGCCGGGAAATATTGGAGATAAAAGAAAATAAAGAGCTGCCCGATAAACATCCGCCTGATCAGCGTCTGAAGCAACACCTAAAGCCCGGTAGCCTCGCCAAGCCGGGTTAAGCAAATAACGAGAGAGCGATAACTTTGGATTCAGCTCCGGTGAATAATTATCGTTTCCTAAAATAAAATAGCCAGGTTTAAAATTAACTAAAATAATTATTATAAGCACAAGGGCTAAAATAAACTTCCCCCAGCCAAATTTTTTTATCTTTTGGGAAATATGGCTAAGCATCAGTGAATTATAGCCTGTTTACCCACTACTAGTAAACCTGATTATGAGTCCCAACATCATAAAGCCTTAATATTTGACCGTCCATTTTAAAAATAACTCTAATATCACCAGTAACCGAAAAGGACCAATATTCTCTTTTTACCCCTTTTAAACGATGGACTTTTAAAAGAGGACTATTAGGGTCCTTAAGATATAACACTAATCTTTGTTTAAATTTTAATTCTAATTTTCGATTTCCCTGAATTCTTTTCTTAAAACTCTTTTTAAAGTTGCGGTGAAAAACTATCTGCATTACTCTTTGAGCATTTTTAATAGCTGGTCCGGATTTTTGGCTAAATAAACATCCTTTCCTTTAGCAAAATCCCGATCTATTTTTCCATACTTCTTTTCTGCCCTGGAAGAGAGAGGAAAAACCCTGGTAAAGGAAACATCTAAAGACTGGCTAGCTAATTTTGCCATAAAAACTCTGACTATCTCTTGTAAAGAAGAAAAACCCTGGGCTAAGGCGACTTTTTCTGCCTCTAGCCTTAGAGTTTTAGAAACCGGTATTTGCAAGACTACTTTATTCATAATATGATTATACTACTTTCGTAATACATGTCAACCTTCTTTTTCTTCTTGACACAACGTGCTAGAATGATCTTTCATGGAAACCCGAAGAAAAGCCGAAGATCAAATCATTATTAAGGGCGCACGAGTCCATAATTTAAAAAATATTACGGTTAAGATCCCGAAAAATAAACTCGTGGTTTTGTCCGGCGTTTCCGGCTCAGGCAAATCCTCTTTGGCCATGGATACTCTTTATGCCGAAGGCCAGCGCCGCTATGTCGAAAGCTTGTCTTCCTACGCCCGCCAATTCTTGGGCATGATGAAAAAGCCGGAAGCAGACACAATTGAGGGCATTGCGCCGGCGATTGCTATTGACCAGCATGGCCTGTCGCACAACCCCCGCTCCACTGTCGGCACAGTTACGGAAATCCTTGATTACTTTCGGATACTGTTTGCCCGCATTGGTTTGCCCCACTGCCCGCGATGCAACCGCCAAATTGAGCGCCAAACTTCAGTATCAATTACTAATCAGATTATGGATCAAATAAAAACTAAGCTCGCCGAAAAGCAAGTGGCCCGATTCATGATTCTCTCTCCGGTTGTTCGCGATAAGCGCGGTGAATTTTCTAAGCTCTTTGCTAACTTACGCAAAAAAGGCTTTGAGCAAGTTCGAGTGGATGGCAAAATCATTAATTTAAACGAAAAAATTCTTCTTCTTAAGACCAATCGCCATAATATTGAAATAGTTGTGGACAGATTAAGCCCTACGAAAAAAAGCTTTTTACCCGAAACCTATAAGCAAAGAATTTTAGACGCAGTAGAAATATCATTAGAAGCCTCCGACGGGCTAGTAATTTTATCAGAAATTTTAGATAAATCTTTTAACATACCGGAAAAGCCCAGAGCTATGCAAGATTTTATTTATTCTCAAAAATTCGCCTGCCCGGACTGCAATATTTCTTTGCCGGAAATAGAGCCACGTTTATTTTCTTTTAATGCTCCTCAAGGCGCTTGCCCAGAGTGCAACGGCCTGGGTGTTAAAATGAAAATTGATACTTCCCGGGTCTCCCCCTGGCGAGTTTCCCAGCTTCGGCAACAGTATTATAACACCAGCTCAGACACCATCCGCAGCGAGATAGAAAAATTAATGATAAAAGAACAATGTGCTCTTTGTCTGGGCACCCGGCTTAACCAAAATGCTTTAGGAGTAACTATTAACAATCAATCAATTGCTCAACTAGCTTCTCTCCCTTTAGATAAGCTTTATAACTGGCTGACAAGCTATCGCCGGCAGATTACTTCTTTGCGGGAAAAACAAATCGTTCAATCTCTTTTTCGGGAAATTTTATCTCGGCTGAACTTTTTAATTTCCGTGGGTGTGGACTACCTAACTCTGGACCGTACTGCTTCCACTTTATCGGTCGGTGAAGCCCAAAGAATTCGCTTAGGCTCTCAAATCGGCAGTGGTTTGACAGGCGTGCTTTATGTTTTAGATGAGCCGACGGTTGGCTTGCATCAAAGAGACACCCAAAGACTGATTAATACTCTAAAAAAACTTCGGGATCTAGGGAATACTGTGGTAGTAGTGGAGCATGACCAGGAAATCTTAAATGAAGCTGATTATATTATTGACTTTGGCCCCGGGGCCGGTAAAAACGGAGGCAAAATTACGGCCAGCGGCACTCCTGCCCAAATTAAGAAAGATAAAAATTCGTTAACCGGCCGATATTTATCAGGCAAAAAAAGAGTAGGCCAAGGAGGACATCGGAAAAAAAGCAGTCAGTTTTTAACTATTTCCGGCTGTACTCTCCATAATTTAAAAAATCTTGAAGTTAAGTTTCCCTTAAAAAGATTTGTCTGCGTTACCGGAGTTTCCGGATCAGGAAAATCTACTTTAATCCACGATACGCTTTACCCGGCCGTCAAAAAAGCGCTTGACCCTCAAACATCGCAAAGGCAGGGCAAGTACCAAAAAATTAGCGGCACAAACTATATAAATCAAGTTCTTTTGGTAGATCAATCACCGATCGGCCGCACTTCCCGGAGCAATCCGGCCACCTATACGAGCGTTTTTACCGACGTTAGGGGGCTTCTGGCCCAAACTACGGAAGCAAGATTGCGGGGTTTAACCCCCAGCCATTTTTCATTTAATGTCGAGGGCGGCCGATGCGAGGCTTGCCGCGGCCAAGGGCTAAATCGGATTGAAATGCAGTTTTTGTCTGATATTTGGGTGGAATGCGAAGAATGCCGGGGCACGCGATTTAAAGAAGAAACTTTAGAGGTCGATTATAACGAAAAGAATATCCACGAAATCTTAAAGTTAACAATTGGCGAAGCCCTAGACTTCTTTAGTTCTTTTGCCAAAATCACTAAAAAATTAAAAGTCCTTCAGGAAATCGGCCTGGATTATTTGGAATTAGGCCAGCCCTCTCCTACTTTATCCGGCGGCGAATCACAAAGATTAAAGCTTGCCCGGGAGCTGATTAAGACCAGCCGTGATCGTACTCTTTATTTGCTTGATGAGCCGACCACGGGCCTTCACTTTGCAGACATTGAAAAGCTTTTAAAAGTAATTAATAAACTGGTTGAAAGAGACAGCTCAGTTATTATTATAGAGCATAATTTAGATGTGATTAAAAATGCTGATTGGCTGATTGACTTAGGGCCGGAAGGTGGAGAAAAAGGCGGCCGGCTAATTGACCAAGGCCAACCGGGAAAGATTAAAGATAATAAAAATTCCTGGACCGGCAAATATCTGAAAAAAGCTGCATAGCCTCTTGCGCCTCAAAATATAGTCTGCAATAATGGGCTGTTCTTTAACAGCCGCAAAAAGCCTAGATAATACAATAATACAAAAGGAGGATGCTAATGGGGCTTCAAAGAGGGTGGGTCAATTTCTACTCTCCGCACCAGAAGAGAGGATTCATAGTTACCGAGGATGGCCGCGAAATATCTTTTAACGCGGCCGACGAAAGATTGCTTTTGAGTCGGAATGGATATCCTGTATGGAGCGACTCTGCCCCCGCTAGAGCTTCCGTTTTGTCTTATAGAGAAGCTCTGCTCTTTGAAGTTGCACAGGGTTCCCAGGCTAGACACTGGACAACCAGAGCTGCCTATTTTCGGCAGCTAAACGGAGAACCACCAATCTTTCGGCTGGTTCTCCAATTCTACTACCAAGGGGTCAAGGAAGAGCCCCAAGTGGTCTGGCGGGGAACGGACCTGGACTGTCCTCGGCTGGCCGCTTTTTGGGCTCCAGAAGTAGATTCGCCAGAATATGCGAGCAATCTATTTTCATTCGCCATGTGGTTTGAGAGGCAAGAAGGCAAGCGCTGGACTAAGTGCGCTGATCCTCGAATCTAGGCTCGAAAGCACCCGGTCCTCGAAGGAAATCAAAGCCTGATTCCATTGCTTAGGAATCTTGATCTTAGATCTTCTTTGGGAACCGGGTGCGGCTGTATCTCTTTTAGGCATGATATCATTTGAGGGCGTGGATAAAGATAACTTAAAAGAAAAACTCAAAGAAATTCCTAATAAACCTGGGATATATTATTTTAAAAACAAATCAGGCGAAATTATTTATATTGGCAAAGCCTTAAGCCTCAAAGTCCGGGTCAAAAGTTATTTTCTTAAATCCGCCAGCTGGCGGACCCAAGATCAAAAAACTCAAAAACTTGTATCCCAAATAAACTCCCTAGACTATTTAATTGTTAATTCAGAAATTGAAGCTTTATTGCTGGAAGCGAAATTAATCCGGGAGCACCAGCCCCAGTATAATATCCAGCACAAAGACGGCAAAAGATATTTATATATTGCCGTCTTCCTCTCCCCTTTTCCCCGCCTTAATATTGTGCGACGTGTTGATTTAAATGAAAAAATAGATAGTTTCTATGGTCCTTTTCCTTCCGGCAACACCGCCCGCGAAGTCTTAAAAATTATTCGCCGAATCTTCCCCTTCTGCTCTTGCAAAACGCTTCCTAAAAAACAATGCTTTTATTCTCACTTAAATTTATGCCCGGGGATAGAAAATTTAAATTCACCTGAATATCGCCAAAATATTACCCGAATAAAAAAGTTTTTATCCGGCCAAACCAAAACCTTGATAAAGAGCCTGGAAAAAGAAATGCGCCGTGAATCCAAAAAGAATAAATTCGAAAAAGCAAAAATTTTGCGGGACAAAATAAGCTCTATTGCTTATATCACTCAAGGCTGGAAAAGAGTTCCCCGCGAAGAAATTAGTTCCAAGTCAACCCTAGAATCACTAAGGGAGTTAATTATAAAACACGAAAGAGTTGACCCGCTTACTTTAACCAAAATAGAGGGTTATGATGTTTCTAGTTTGGGAAAAGATATTATAGTCGGGTCTATGGTAGCTTTTTTAAATGCTCAGCCGGAAAAATCACTTTACCGGAAATTTAATATAAAAATATTTCAGGCTACTCAAAATGACGCGGCGGCTATAAAACAAATTATTACCCGTCGGCTTAAGCATCAGGAGTGGCTTTATCCGCAATTAATTTTAGTGGACGGCGGTAAACCCCAAGCAGCGGCCGCTTTTGCCGCTCTCAAAGAAAAAAATCTCCAAGATCAAATCGCTATTTTGGGCTTGGCCAAAAAGCAGGAGTTAATTATTGCCCCTCGGCTGGAAAACGGTCAATTAAAATCTTTTCGGGCAATCAAGCTAAAAAAAGACTCCGAAGTTTTAAAACTACTCCAGCAAATCCGCGATGAATCCCACCGCTTTGCCCAAAAGTACTATAAATCTTTACACAGAAAACAAACTCTCCTAAGCTAAATTTGGTAAAATAATAGGATTAGATAATTTAGCTATTTTTTGGCCCCATCGTCTAGCGGCCTAGGACACCAGGTTCTCATCCTGGAAACCGGGGTTCGATTCCCCGTGGGGTCACAAGTATCGCCAGGTTCAGGGCGACCCGTACGCCTGCGCCAAAAAGCCCGATGTTGCTTGCTAATTTTTCTTCAGTTTGCTCGAAGTGTCGTTTTAGATCCTGTAATGTATGGTTTAAGTTTCAGTAAAAACTTACTTTTTAAACCACGAGAAGTACGCCACTCCTAAATGACGCTGTTATTTCTGTATTATTATCGTTCTTTTTGACAGAATGAACTTTGTTTTGATAAACGACAGAGCTTCTTGTCTTTCTTCTGCTGTGCCTACTTTGAGAATGTGGAGTACGTAGTTTTTGGTCATTTTATTTTTGTCAGCAACAGTTTTGGGAACATTGTTGAATTCAGTTAAATTACCGTCAATAAATTCCTGATGAAGTACCTGTGTTTTTAGTTTGTGATATCTTTCAATGTCTTGCTGGATTTTTCTGGTTATTCCAGCGTAGTTGAACTTCATTTTATCGATATTGGCTATGAGTTGTTTAATTAAGTTAGCTTCAGTAATGTATGGCTCATCGCATTGATAATCGATAGATCTGCCACAGTGGTAGTAAATGTGTTTTGTACAACCACCATGTTTTAGTTTCCTGTACTTTTCTTCAGCTGTTACATTTCCACCACAACTTCCACATTTGAAGATTTTCTTAAATGGAAAGACTTTATTTTTATATCCCTTGGGAACAGTCTGAAGAATAGCTTGAACTTTATCGAAGATTTCTTTTGTAATGAGTGGTTTGTGTTTGCCCTTGTACCATGTGCCACTGCCCACGGGGAATTCAAACTCACCGTAATAGAATGGATTCTTGAGAGTTGAATATACTTTACTCAATGGGATTTTATTTCCATTTCTAGTTTCAAATCCAATTCTATCTAGCCAGTTTTTTAATGCTCTTCCGCTATGGCCTTGATTAGCAACTCTTTTGAACATTTGAGTGACAAAAGATGATCGTTCCAAGTCAAGAATAATCAATTCATCGACGTGACCATCACCTTTTTGGTTTAAGTAGCCTAGTGGAGCGATGCTAGGACGCCAGCCCATGGCACACTTAGTCCTGAGTCCTCTTTGAACGTTTACGCCCTTGTTATCGTTCTCTAGCTTTGCCTGAGAACAGAGAATCATTAGTAAGAATTTTTCATTTGGACTATTGCTGAAACTTTGCGAGTATGTTTGGATTTTTATAAGTTTTCCTTGATCCATTAGATCTACTACCGATCCTAAGTCACCTGCATTTCTACTTAATCTATCCGGAGCCCAGGTAAGTATGCCGTTAAACTTCTTTTGTCTTATCTCTTGGAGTAGTTGGGTAAAGACGGGTCTGGAGCCAGAATTCTTGGCCGAGTGGCTTTCTTGCTTTATCTCCTTAATTTTGAGATTATCTCGTTTTGCCAGTGTTTTCATTTCTTCAATCTGAGAACCAATTGACATGGCTTGGCGCTCATCTGATTCGGAAGATTTGCGGGCATAAAGACAGTATTTGATTTTTGGAAGCTCTTTTTGTTGATTTTGGTTGTATGTTCCCATTTCAGGGTACAAGGTACCGGGAAGGGGTTAAGAAGTCCAGGCTTAGAAGAGTCTCATTGCTAGGCTAAAACAGGACTAAGTTTTTATGATTTTTTGCAATTCTTCTAATATTCTTACCATTGCAAAAGTGTCCAAAGTACAGTATTTGCTCAAATCCGCCATGATTCTTTTCCGCTCGCTTTGATTCTTGCCCTCTAAAACTGTCTGTGTCCACATCCTTCTGGCAAATAGACCATCTGAAATACCCAATTCTTTATAACTAAGTTCAGGAGCAAGTACTGGCATGACATTTTTTATTGAAGCGCTGCCAAAGAAATCTTTGTCCACAAACCACATTTCTGAAAATGGAATCATCAAGTCATGGATATGCTCGTTCAGGCAGTCTAAAAATTCTTTGTATTTAGGATAAAGTCCTGCCATTCTATCATTACATCCTTTCTCGTAGCTCATATTCCAAGTGAGAATTGTACCCTTTTTACCAATATCTACCTTTAGTTTTTTAATTAGCCCTGGTATGGGATTTGAATTCTCCTGGTGTAGGTATTCAACGTGGCGTATCTCAGATTCGGGAGTATCCAAAACATGGAGTGAATACTGAAATGGGTAGTCTTTGTAGGGTTGACAGCCATCAAAAGCAGGTATCACAGAAGAAAATGTCTCGTAATCGAGAAAATACAGCGGGAACTTAAAAGTGCTTAAAAACTCTCTTATTTTCTCTTTATCAATAATTCTTTTGTTGTCTCTGGTGGTTTGGATTTGTGTCACTTGTTTGGGACGCAATGCTAACTTTTCGGGAACATCTGCTAACTGTTTAATTCCTACATCCTCTAGTTGGCCAATTTGATCTGCATTCGGGAAACTCAAGAAATATATACTGTAGGGATCAAGATTGGATTTCAAACTCTTGTATACTTCTAGCCATTCTGCAAACCATTGCACTCCAGTAACTCCAGCTTGATTAACAAGGCGTGGAGAAATATCCGGCATTTCTTTTACAGCTAATACCTTAAATGCTTTTTTAATCTGCTTTTTTGTTAAATCAATCAAGGCTTTTACATTCTCGGTCACATCAGTCTTTATCGTGAGTTTCTCAGATTCAATGTCACCATTTCGGGAATATTCCTTGTTTGCGTGAATTACGAAGATATTTCGGATTTTAAGTCCTGATTTTTCTAAGACGATTGCTTGAAAAGCTAAGTCATAATTATGTTCTGGTTTTGCTCTTGTGCTACTTTTAATTTCGATCAAATCAAAAGTATTCCCCTCAACACACTCAAGCACATCCACAATACAAGTTAAACCATTCTCTTCAAAGCGTCCTTGAAAAATAGTAGAAGCACAGTCGTCCAGAGCTTTTTTCGTTTTGTCGGGCAATGAACGATATTCGTCAAAATTATTAAACCCGAGTTTTACTCCATCAGGAAATAGCTTTTCAGCGTATTCTTCAAATTCATGTCCGGCATCAAATATGGCTTGCAAATTATCATCAGTTGGGGGTAGTTTGTGTTTTTCAAATTTCTTCAGCCACAACCAAGCAGGGTGGCGGAGAAATAGCATGTAGTCGGATTTGGAGAGAGTCATGCTAGATTTTGCTCGTAATTATTGCGCATAGATCTGAGCTTGTTGGTGATTAAAAGTTCCATATCTCTCAAATACGAAATTATAGACCTCTGATCCTTTTGCCTCACATTCCTGTTCTGTATATGTTGGCTCTGGAAGAGAATTGTAAACTATATCGAAAATAGTATTTTTAACACCTGCCCGTGTAGATTCTTTTTCTCTCCAATCAAGTACCAGTTTCTCCTCCTGAAGTTTTTTTAGTAAAGTTCTAGCTGTTTTCCTAACTTGATCAATTTCTTTATTCTCCAATTTTTCTTTCAATAGTAAATCAAAAATTGCTAGTTCATCCTCAGATAGATTTTCTTTTATAGAGCGCTGCTCTTCATTCGTGAGGTCTTTTGCTAATTTTACTAAATCGTCAAATAGTTTATCTATATCGTGGGCACCACTATTGTACTCATTCAGCAAAGAATTAAGACGATCCATGAATTGAGTCCTTTTCTTGTTTCTTCTAATCATTTCCTCAATTTTATCTTTGAGCTCTGCCTTCATCTCTTCGACCTGAATGTTTTTGTTTTCTAGCTCCTTAAAATAATCTCTTAAGGCATTTGCGTCTAACTGACTTAGGTCTTTTATCTTTTTATGTTGAGGGATCACGTACTCCCCAGTTTGAATTGATCGGTCGAGAAGTTCTTCTAAATCTCGCTTAACCTGAGATACGTCTACACTGTGGGAACCAATATCTCTAACTCTTGAGGATAAAACTTTTACAGCAGTTACAAAATTATAGTATTGTTCTGCGTCTGGGTTGGGCAAAACTGATTTGTAGGTACTATTCAACTCACTAGCTATGGTTAATAGTTTTCTCTTATATTTTTCATCGGCTAAAACAACATCTGTATAATTATTGAGAAGCTTGAGTTTTTCTTCTCCATCTACTTCTAGAAGTGTCCTAATATTAATGCCCCTTTCAACTGTTATAGTCTCTGTAAGTTTAACCACTTCTTTGAGTTCTTCTAATAACTCTTTTTTATCTCTGACAACTTCGTCATCACTTACTCCAGTTGATGCATACAAAGCTAAAGCTTTTTCCAAATTCTTGAAAACACCAATGTAATCAACGATTACACCATTTTTTTTGTCTGGGTAAACCCTATTTGCTCTGGCAATAGTTTGCATAAGTGTATGATTTTTCAATGGTCTATCAAGATATAGCGTTGAGAGATTGGGAACATCAAAGCCCGTCATCCACATGGCACAAACAAACACAATTCTCAAGTTGCTCTCTGCTTTTTTGAATTTTTTTTCAAGATTTTCATTTTTTATTCTTGCTCGAATTGGCTTCATGTCAATTTCAAACTCTGCCATATCTTCGATTTCACTTTGACTTTGGCTTACAACTACAGCCATATCAACATCTTCGTGTTTTTCCAGCTTTTCAAGAATTTTTGTTTTTTCTAGTTCGTCGGTTGTTTTCCCCAACTCCAATCTCAACTTGCCTAAATATCGTTTCCATTCATTCTGAACTTTGGCATGCATTCTAATAGCAGTTTTTTTATCTACACTTACAACCATAGCTTTTCCGTCATACCCTCGGCTAACAAAATGTTGAACAATATCACGAGCGATGGCGTTAAGACGATCTTCTCTAGTTACTATGTGATAAAAGGTTGAAAATTCCTTTTCAAGTTTATCTTCTGCATCTTCATTTAGGTCATAAAATTCAATAACCTTTTCTAGATCTTTATCTAGGTTTTCGTTAACATTTTTTAAGAAAGGTACTCTGTTTTCATAAAACAATGGCACAGTAGCCTTATCTTCAATAGACTGACCAAAATTATAAACAGAAACATAATCTCCAAAAGCCTCTCTAGTTTTTTCTTCACCCTTAGCCATAAGGGGAGTGCCTGTAAAACCAATAAACGAAGCGTTCGGTAGAGCCTTTCTCATATTTAAAGCAAAGTGATCGTATTGGGAACGATGCGCCTCATCTGTCATGACAATGATGTCATTACGATCAGAGATACTACCTTTAATGTGTTGAAATTTTTGAATAGTGGTAAATATTTGTCGATGATCTTCCTGCAAGAGTTCGTGTAGATTGTGAATACTGGTAGCTCTTACCTCTTTTTCATATACAGCCCCTACATTGGCAAAGTTTCCATAAGCTTGTCCATCTAATTGAGTTCTGTCGGTCACAACAACAAAAGTAAAGTTGCCTTGAAGTTTTCTCAAAACTTTTTGGGACAACCAAACCATCGAATAAGATTTCCCGGATCCTTGAGTATGCCAAAAAACTCCTAGTCTACCATCAAGATCAATCCTATTTTTTACATTCTCAAATGCTTTGGTAACACCGTAATACTGAAAGTACCGAGGAACTATTTTTTTAATCTCTCCTTTTGACTCATCAAACAAACAATAATTTTCAAAAATATCTAAAAGTCTTGTTTTATTGCAAACTCCAAAAACAAGTGTACGTAGATCTGTTTTAGATTTGTCATCTTCACTCTCAACCTTTTTCCAATCATTATAGAACTCATAATGGGAAGTAAATGAGCCTATTTTGTTTTCGATACCATTAGATAAGACAATGCCCATGTTGTACCAAAAAAGCTTGGGTATTGTCTCTATGTATGGGTGGATATTTTGCCTAAGAGCGTTTGACAGATTTTTGTGAGAAGCCTTAAGCTCAAATAAAATTAATGGAATGCCATTCACAAATAGAATTACATCAGGTCGTTTTGTATAAATATCTCCCACAATCCACATTTGAGATACTATTTGAAAGTGATTATTTTCTGGGTTTTCAAAATCTAAGAATTTGATAGTTTCGGTTTTAAAACTATCATCAGACTGTTTAACATTAATGTTTAAACCGTCTTTAAGAACACTGTAAATTTCTTGATTAGCCTTAATCAAAGAAAGAGTTGAGCGATCTCGTGATATCTCAGCTATTGCTTCTTCAATAGTTTCTGGTGGGATGTTGGGATTGAGTTTTTCTAATGAAGATCGCAGAGAAGAGGGGAGTAGAACCTCGCCACGATTTTCCCTGCCAAGTTTTTTATCTTCCTTATCAGTAAAGGCGTTGATATGACAATTAGGATTTTTCCACAACTCCTCAATCAAACTTATTACTGTTTTTTCAACTAAGTTGTCTTCTGTAAATTTATTCATATTATTATTCTGGTTTAAATAGTTCTAAAGTTTGTTTTGCCCTTAAAATCAAATGGTCAAAAGTGATTATTGATACTCCATGAAGCCTGTCATTTAGTAATCTGTAAGATTGAGACTCGTTATCCCCCCAGTCGTTTGATCTGCCATGAATAATTAAACACTTTGGTTTTAGTGGATATATTCCATCATGGCTTTCTGCCCATGATTTTCTGTCCATTTCCTTCTCAGTTTCAAATATATAATTCGAACCTTGTGTTATCGCATTTTGCAATTCTTGGTGAGGAACTAAGTATTTATCTCTATATAAATATTGTTCTCCGTTTGTTTTTAGCTTCCAGAATGAGAAACTTGGTTTTTTGATTTCAACTATTTCAAGATAACCATCTTCAGTAATGAGAGGATGGTCTAGTGTTGAGGATATGTTAGTTCTTCTCTCGCCTATAATTCCTATATAGCTATTTCCAAAAATCCACCTATTTTTTGCTAGTAACTTTTGCCAGTATTCTTCATTTTCATCTTGGCTAATTTTAGTTTTCATTTCTTCTATTACTGATTTTCTAGATTCATAAATTCTAGACAAAGAAAGCTTAGTGGCTAAATCCGGATCTACTTCAACTAAAGCTTGCCATACACCTTTGGAGTAACCTTTCTCTAAAAGTTCAGAAATATAATGAGCACTGTTTTGATCTGTGACCACTACTTGAAAGCTGTCTTCAAAATGACCTACATCAATTAGGTCTTTAAACCTGTATAAGAATGAAATCATCTTCCAGAATTCTCGATAGCCGTCTTGACCTGTGAGAAAAGGAATTCTAATATGTGTTGCGTCAGATCTAGTAGTTTTGTTTTCAAAATTTTCATTAGATTTTCTAAATATTAAGCGTGGTTGATATTTATCATCAGTGTCTGATTTATGAAAACTAGAATCACAGACTGTCAGAACACTTCCAGTTGGGCTTTTTGCAATAATAAATCCATCGTAAATTTGACTATCGTCTTTCAGCTCACAATCAAAGTTGTCAACTCTCTCAATTCTGAGATTTTCAATATCTTGATTCGTTAAGTCAAAGTATGTGCTTTTATTCATATTTCTTCTTTCAAGACTCTTTTCCCAGTAATTAAATTTTCTATAAGTAAATCTCTCATCCGGGAAAAAACTCCAATACTACTTAGTAAACTAGTTAGCTGACTTCTTAAAAGCGAAATGTTTTCTTCAAATTTAGACATGATTTTATCACTAGGGATTACAATTTCTATGTTTGCCACTTGTTTTGAATTGATACTTTTGCGAGTCGTTCCCGTACTGCTCCCAAGTATGAAGTTCTGATATTTATCTGATTTTAAAAAATAATAAAGATAATAAGGAGTGAGAGACTTTCCAATATTTAATCTCATAAGGTACGAAGCAAATATTGCGTTTACATTTGTCTCACATATCCCAATTTTTCCTGGATCTGCCATCCTAATAATAAATACATCTCCAACACTTATCTTGTATTTATTCATCTTTTCTTCGGACACGTCACAATAAGGCACAAACCGCCAATCTATATAACTGTTTTTATTTATATCTGTTCCCCTGAGGAATTTGTAACTTCTCTCTATGGTAACTGTTGAAGTTGTAAGACCATATTGAGGATTAATCAGATTAGCTAGCTTCTTTACCTCCCACCTCTCAGGGATCTTTCCATGCTTAGTACTACTATCAACCATTTTTACTTTTTCATGCTCTGGAAACTTAAACTTTACAAACCACTCTGTGTATAACCTTTGAGCCATTTCTTCTAAAATTTTAATGCGTTTTTGATTATTGTCGATAAGGGTATCGTAGGTGGAAATTATATCTGCAATTTGAACTTGATAAGAATGGGGAGGAACTGACATTTTAAGGGAGTTAATTTTACTAACACTTAGGTTATCCTGAGTAGCCCCTTTTGACCTCTTTTGAAACTCAGATTTGTAGTTATCCAACATGTATTTGACATATCGAACATCAGATTTTCCTTCTTGTGGGAGAAATCCGACTATGCTATCGGGGAAACAAGCGGGGAAATTTAAAAGTGCTGACTCGGCAATGTTAGCAGCGATTGTTATACAAAGAGTATCCTTATCCCAAAGCTTGCTTTGTTTCAATCCGTACTCGTTGTATGTTTGAGAATAACTATCTATATAAAAATTAGCATTTTTGACGTCTGCAGTTTGGATAAAGGGGTAGTTTCCACCATATAGCTTAGGATCATTTCGCGGACGATGTTTTGATTTCCCTCTTGAAACCTTTCCTAATTCAGATAGCGATACTTTGTTCCATCCATTCATAATATTTTTTTCCAGTCTTTAGAGATTTTATCTTCCAATTTATGCGCTTTTTGAGTTAGGATAGTAAACTCGCTCATCAACTCTTTCATCCGAGTTTCAAAATCCACATTATCTACATCTTTTTCCTTTATTTCTACATACCTTCCGGAGTTGAGAGAATAATTATTTGCTTTGATTTCTTCAAGGCTAGCCACCTTGCACCTACCCTTAATGTCCTCATATTTACCGAAGCCCGTTTCTCCTCGATATCTTTTAACTATGTCAGCGATTCCCTTAATTTGTTCTTCAGTCCAAGTATTATGTGCCCGATCGATTGGGGTGTAAATGTCTTGGGCATTTATAAATAAGGTTTTTCCTTTTCTACTGGAATTCTTTTTATCTTTATCAAAAAACCAGAGAGTGCAGGAAAGTGTGACATTCAAAAACATGTTTGACCCTACAGCAATCATTACGTCTACCAGATCCTCTTCGATTAACTTTATTCTGATGTCTTTTTCAGCATAATTAGCATCGCTGGCTGAGTTAGCCATAATAAAACCAGCTCGACCTTTGCTATTTAAAGAATTAGCAAATACTTGAGCCCAAAGGTAATTGGCATTAGTAACATCACCTTTTTGAGTTAGGGGTAATCCTAGCTCAAAACGCCTATCTCCCTCGATCTTTTTGGGATCAATAACGATTTGTTTATTTTTATCAACTCCACTAACATTAAAAGGAGGATTAGCCAGCACAAAATCAAATCTACCAGTGCTGTTAAATGGATTCTCGTAATAAGAGTTAGCTTGCACAATCTTTCCAGAGAGCCCATGGATGGCTAGATTCATTTTGGCAATGTTGACTGTGCTGGATGTTTTTTCCTGACCATAAATGGTTATTTTATCCATTACTTGAGAGTTGTAATCTTTGTGTCGTTGCACAAAATTTGCAGATTGCACAAACATTCCACCACTACCACACGCTGGATCGTAAATCCTACCTTTATAGGGCTCTATCACTTCAACCAGTAATTTTACAATTGGTTGTGCAGTAAAAAATTCTCCTCCATTTCTACCTTCTGCTAGGGCAAATTGTCCTAAGAAAAATTCGTAAATCCCACCAAAAGCATCTCCTTTTATATCGTCAGGTATTTGATTAAAACTTTTAAGTAGCGTTAAAAGTAGCTTATTATTTTTATTGGCATTTTTAACAAGTGATGTGTAATTTTGTGGAAGCACACCAGCTAGGTCTTTGTTTGCTTCTTCAATTTCTTCCATGGCCTTGTTTATAGCCTTTCCAATATTTTCATTTTCTGGAAGAGACATTAAGTACTTGTATCCAGATGCCTCGGGAACATACAGGATGCCCTTTGCTTTGAAGTCTTCGGGAGCTAAAGGTCTGACTCTTGAAGAGCCTGAATCTCGTAATACATTAGATCGCTCAGCTTCAACATCTTTTTTTGCTTTTTGAAATCGAACATCTGCAAATTTCAAAAAAATAAGCCCAAGAATAGGTTCTGATATTTCGTTAAGTTTGAGACTGCTATTTGCTCTAAGTTGTTGAGCAGATGCCCATAGCTTTTCGTGTAATTTTTTATCAGTTTTTGTCATGACTATTTTTTGTTTATAAAGTTTTCAATATCTTTTTTTCTGTATTTTCTTATCTTTTTCACTCCAATCCGCACTGCTTTAAGCACGCCATTATTGTCCCACAGTCTTAGTGTGTTTGGGTGGACTTTGAGGATTTGAGCTGTTTCTTTAAGAGTTAGCAGTTCTTCCATAAACTTACTTACCATTTTATATCAATATCATACAAAAATCGTGAAGAAATTTCAATTTAAAAGTAAACCGTTGTGACGACGAACATGATTACACCCTACAGTCGAGTATTATCATTTTGTTAATACATCTATGTTCTTTTTAATATCATTGAATTTGGCTTTATTGGGATTTAATCTCACCAGGCTGGAAAGGGAAATCGCTTTCTGATTCCTTTTTTTGTCATTTAGCACTTTTGTCTGGATTATATAAAAGTCCCATTGGTCAAGATTTAGTGGATTTACTGTTCTTTTGTTTTTACTGCTTAGCACACAAAAAACATAGATGTCTGACTGTCTTGTGGTTACCTGGCTATATTTGTTTGTATCTGGGTTCCAAGCAAGAGTGGGTTGTATTCCAAATGTTAGGTTTGAGTATTTTGATTGATGCCAACTTTGGATGTATGCCGAGGATTTTATTTCGATCTTGAGATTTTTGTATTTTAAGTCAAAGGAATCCCACTCTTTTCTGACTCCTTTAGTTATTCCAAGGGCGCTGGCTACGATGAATTCTGCCAATATCCCTCTGGTGGTGTTATTGATTAAATCAGAATTGGCCCATTGCCAATAATCAAGTAATGAAAAGTTTAAATTTCCATTATCTTGAAGAAAGAGTTCAGCTCCGCTTTTGCGTTTTACATTAATCGCGCCTAGTTTGGCTTTCATCGTGTTTGTTTATTACTTAACCATGCTAACTGTGGGTTAGCGTAACACGATTATATTATCAACCTACTTGCTAAGCAACAGTTAGCACAATAAACCATCATATTATTCTCTCCTTAGCTTGTTCTTTAGTCGTTTACTGGTGGAAAAAAAGCGATCAATGTAGATTTTGTCGTGGGTTAGGAGGTATTTGTAAAAATAGTTTTCGCACCTTTTGAGAAGCAGAATGTATGGATTCTTGGTTTTTTCTCTTTTCACTGCGGTCAAGGTACCGCAAGGGTTTTCGGAAGTCTAGCTTTAAAACTTTGCCCTAGCACGATTCGCAAGGTTCTTTATGACCGTACTCTCTTAGGCGTAGTACTGCCACTTAGCTAGATGACTAAAAGTTATAATTTGAGTGAAAATCACAGGTAAACCGTTAAGCATTCGCTTCTTATGCCTGTTGCGAAAATCATGCTTAATATCCCTGAAAGTATGTAGAAATATCAAAAACTTATTCTTTGCAGCAATCAATCGCTTTCTTTACTACCTCCCCGAGTTTGGCAAAGAGACTGGTTGAGCCTATTTGCTTTGGTTTGGGATCATCGCTAACAAAAGCAACTTCTTGAGAATTGGTTTGTTTAACGTCATCGGTTTTAACCAAACCCAGGTTTAACCCCCAGAACAAGCTATACAGCTGATAGGACTTTTGGAACATATCCTCAGCATCGCCTTTATCACCCTTGGTTAAGGCCTTGGTTCCGACTTCCATAAATCGCATCGAAGCTGCCAGCAGATGTTTGCTGATGCACCAAACTTCACCTTCGTAGTCCTTGATAATTCGTTTGAGAGAGCTTTTCCGCATCTCACGAATCTCGTTCAGAAGGTCAAGATATTTGGCATCACCAGTTTTGTTATAGGTGAAAAAGAAATGCTCCTCCAACGAAATTAGATTCATGATGGCGACTGACAAGTCTTCATCAGATGAAAGGTCAAGTTTTTCGCCCTTCTCCATCTTTTTAACCTTGTCCATAAATTCGTTGATATCAGGCTGAACTGGTTTGTTGTTTTTCATAGTTTTCACCTCCTTTAATTGGTAATTAAATACAAGACAAAGCTCCCAAGTGTCAGTAAAAACATTGGAGCAATGACTTTCTGGTAATAGACGTAGACCTTCCCTTCATTGGTAGTTCTAAACCATTTGTCCAACCATACTCCACACATAAATAGAATTGAGCCAATTATTGTACCCAGAACAATTTTATCGACCCCCCAAAGGTTGTTACCAGGCAAACCAATCATCTTTGCCCAGTACAAGGGTGGAATCACAAACAGGTAAAAAAGGATTATGGATATCAACTCTTTAAACGGCACTCTCCAACCTTTCTTACCTATCCAGTCAGCCAACCATAAGCCGCTGGACAGAATCAACCCACCAATCCAAACTCCGGTCACGGCATCATCAATACCCAACCACCGGGAGATACCCAATCCTCCTGCTACCGCCACCGTACAAACTGGACAGACGGCATGGGCTGGTGTGGGAAAAGCTAAGACCAATAAAAACAACAAGGCCATAAAGATACTCATTCCTGACTCCTTTCTCCTGATTCATTGGTATCAGAACTTTGCTCTAATGCCTTGACTTGGCTTATTAAATAGGCTGTGATATCCGGAGTCCCGATCGAACATTCTCCCTCTGGTGTGTACAAAAATGGCACGCCAATGCTGTCAGTCGGTAGGCTGCAGCTTTTAGCTGCCTGAGTCAATTCCAAGGAATTGGCGTGATTATCGTAGACTTCTTTCTTCACAATCTGAATCTTTTCCTCAATTTTGTTTTCAGTCATCCACTCCTCGACGTCTTCACAATGCGGGCATGTGTTACCGTAAAAGAAAATGAGTGCATCAGAGGCAACAGTAATTGGAGATTCACTGACAGACGCCTGTTCGTTTTGTGTTGGTTCAGTTGAAACTGCTTGATTACTCCTGCTTCCCCAGACAATAATAGATAGTAGTCCTACGATAACGATAATAATTATGCCGGTAATTGCTGTTTGTTTCATAAAACGGTATCTATTAAATATTTTATCAAGTATTGGGTGTAATAGAGTCCGACTAAGATAAAAGTACTTGCCACTACAATGCGAGTGGCTTTCTCCACTTTTGAAACAATCGCAAACGCTTGACTCATTTTCTGCATACTGAAAGCAATGATAAAGGAGAAGACAATGACCGGTAGCCCCGTCCCTAAAGCAAATAGAGGAGCCAAAAGCACACCCTCGGTTGATTTCATAATAAGCGGGATTAGGACTCCAAAGAACAACACTCCGCTGTAAGGACAAAAGGCTAGAGCAAATAGCATGCCTAGCAGTAAGGCTCCCAAATAGCCCTTGGTTGATAACCACACTTTCAGTTTTTCCACCTGCTCACTCTGTGTTTTGAAGTTCAGTTTAATGACGTCAAGCATAACCAGACCAATCAGGATGAGGATTGGTCCCAGTACCTTGTCACCCCATCCCTGAAAGATTCTGGAGATCTGAAAGGAAGATAACCCCAGGTATATGAGGGCTGATAATACCGTGTAGCTGATGCCCCGACCAAGGGTATAAAACAGACCATTCAGGAGAGTATGTTTAGGGGTTTTAATGTCCTTGGAAATAAAGGCAATGGCAGTAATATTAGTCGCTAACGGACAAGGACTAATTGAGGTGAGAATACCTACCAAAAAAGCTGTCAGGATTGGTATGTTATAAGCATCTATTATTTGGTTTATAGCGTTCATATTATTTTGTACAGCAAGATTTTGTTGCAGAACTACAACCAGCCTCAATATTTGACTGCCCTGTCAATTTAAGTAAATATTCTTTGAATGGATGGCTTATTGCCTTTACTGGACAAGTTTTCTGACAACCAGTACAACCCACCACACAATTAAGTGGATTAACAACTTTGGGTTGACCATCCTCTTCGGTATATACGCCTTGTTTACAAAAGGCCACACAGGATAAACACTGGATACATTTTGTTTTATCAATAGTTGGATGCCAGTTGATCTTTTCCCGAGGAATTCCATTCCAACTCTTGGTCTTATTATTGTTCATCTAAACATCTCCCAGTAACTTATTAATCTTTTTCTCTAGATAAGTAACAAATCCATCCTCATCACTAATCAATCGCCAAACAGTTGTATCCTCTGAAATATTGTCTTTTTCACCTCTAATGGCATTAATAAACAATGAGGAACCACGAGCTTGATATTTGATGACAATCTCTTTGTTTTCTGGCAACTCACCATTTATGTCCTTGAAGACTATTTTTCCTGATTGATATTCTTCTGGGAATTTATCTTTAATCGTTTGGAGGGCATACTCACCAACAGTAATACAAGACCAGCATTGATGAGTGCCATGGAAATGAATAACTTCAATTTTGTCAGCAGGTAGTGCTTGTTGACTCACTAAAGAGGAATTATTTTCTTCTTGAGACTCGATTGAAACAGGTGAAGTTTGGCTTAACGCAGAAGAACTTTTAACTTCTTTATTAGATGAGTTTTTGAAACTAAAAAGCAAAATGATTGTTAATAAGATTGCGCCAATAGAAATAATGGTCTTTTTATTCATATTCATTTAACCTACAAAGCCGTAAAAATAACCAGCTAGAGTTGTTAAGACTACGATTGAAACCACATAGACTAACATTTTTTTAGTACCGATTAACTTTCTAATAACCAATAGTCCTTGCAAAGAAAGCACCGGGTCAGCCAGCATATACGCCATTAAAGGCCCCTTGTTCATTCCCAGCTTCATAAAGTTTTCAGCAATAGGCACCTCCACTAAAGCGGGGAAATAAGCTAAAGTCCCAAACATGACGGCAATGAAATTGGTTAATAAATTATTCTGACTGGCTAGCGCTTGAAACTGTTCTTTAGGGATAAGGTGAGTGATGGTAGCGGCAAAAAACACACCCACCAAAAGCAAAGGAACAATCTGGCTGACAAATTTAATTGTTTCATCCCACCAAGCGCCTCTTTTTTCTTTGGACAGCCAGGAAAAAGTCATTATCAACTGAAGAAACACCAAAGGGAATATTAAAGTGTATCTTAAATTACTACTGATAGGAGCAGTACCAACAACCAATATTGCCAGCATTGTTCCCCAAAACCAGACATTTTTAGCACCTTTAAGCTTATTTGTGTCTTGAGTTGTCACTTGAAGGCTTCCGTCTTCTCTGCCATTGCCAAAGACAAACTCCATTATCAAACCAACCAAAATAGCAAATACAACTGAAAGAATAAATCTGACAATACTAAATTCCCAACCGATTCTTTGACCAGTAAAAAGAATGGTAACAATATTGAATGCCGGGCCAGCATAGAGAAGAGTAATGGCAATACCTAAACCAGCTCCTTTTTTCCAGATACCAGCAAACAAGGGCAAAATAGTACACGAGCAGACTTCAATTAAAAAACCAGCAGTAACAGCAATTAAGTAAGCCAGCCATTTTTTAGTTTTACCACTTAAATATTTTAAGATTGACTGCGAGTCAATGAGGCTATTAATAGCACCAGCGATAAAAAAAGCAGGCACCAGACAAAATAGTACATGAGCAGATAAATAATCAACCAAACCTAGCCAGCCTTGATAGATAGCCCCGCCAATAAGAGCTTGTATTGATTCTTGGGCTAAAAAACCGCCTATTTGGTTTTGCCAAAGGTAAATTACTAGGTAAGCGCCACCTAAGAGACCCAAAACCCAGTTTTTTTTGATGATTTTAACAAGATTCATAGCTTACTTTTCTTTTGCCTCCAGAATAAGTTTTTTAATTTTTTCTACATCATCTACAAAACCAGTCATTACTGACTTGCCATTTATTGCCAGCACAGGGCTAGACATAACCCCCATATCCATCATTTTCTGAAGACCTTCTTGTCCAATAAGATATTCAACTTCTTCTTTTAATCCTGTTTCTTCGACTGCCTGTTTGGTTATTTCATAGAGTTTTTTACAGGTCGGACAACCTGAACCTAAAACTTGGATTTTCATTGTGCCTCCTTTCTAACTGATGTTGCTAATGCTTGCATTCCTCCTATAGATTTACCCTGACTATGTAAGTCAAGAATGTTTTGGCAATGGTGTTTTTCAGATCCTCTAAGATCTCGTAGCCATTTTTGGCATAAACCTAGTGGTGTTGTGTCTTCTCCAACTTCAAGTCCATATTTATCAACCAACCTAACAGCCTCATCCAAATCATCATCTTGAACAGTCATCTGCAAAAACAGTCTGTCCTCTTCCTCAAGACTGGCTGGATAATTCGCTAAAACATCTTGTTCTCTTTCACTCATAGTTCTCCTAAAAATGACATAACTTTTTTACCTACCTTGGTCAGCCGATAATAAACTCTCTGCCCACGCTTCTTATCAATAACCAATCCTACCCTTCTTAAATCAGCTAAATGGTGAGATATTAAGCTCTGAGACATATCTAAATGTTCCAGAATTTCACACACGCAATGTTCCTCGCTCTTAAGAATGCAAAGCAGCTTTAATCTATTTTCTTCTGCAACAATCTTTAAAAGCGACGATAAAGACACTATTTTCTTGAACTCCTTTTTATCTGGAAGGCAACAGTTATATGAACCCATATTCATATATAGTATTCCCGTATGGTTTCTTTGTCAAGGATGAGAGATGCCTCTGACGAACTAAAAAAGCTAGTAAAAGTTAAAGGAACACAATACCCTTTCGTTAGGGTAGCGTTAATGAGGAGAGAATTATTGGAATCTTAGAGCATTTTTTATTCTAAATGGGCATAGTTAGGAACATAGAATGGCTTTTGTATACCAATATTTGAAGTCCGAACTCTGTCCACGGTTCGCAGCACGATTTGCATGGCTCTAATAGACCGTACCCCCTAGGGAATATTGATGGAGATTTTCAAAATACGAGCAATTTTCTCAAGGATTTCTAGTGAAGGAGCATTCCTTCCTTGCTCTATGTACCCCATATACGCGCGACTAATACCTGCCTTATCGGCAACATCTTCTTGGGTGAACCCCATCTCTTTTCTGCGTTTTTGGATTTTCTTGCCCAACACCCTTGGCAACTTAGCATTTTTTCTCATGCATATATTGTCAAAGTAGCTGGGTAGATAGTCCACTTAGCCACAGTTAGCATTTAGCCTGGAAATACACTTGTTTTTTTGCTAAGTGCAAGTTAGCGTTCAAAATGTAGTAATTAGAACTCTTTATTTAGCAATCCAGACATGATGGGTACAGAGAAGTTGCGGTATTCTCCTGTAATCGGGCACGTATGCCAGTGTCGTGTTGGTTTAGCTGGCTCGTTTAATTGATAATATGGTCTATCTGTTTTGATAACTTGACTCAATCCCATAGTGAAAGCATCTGCCATATCGTCGTGTTTGGTTGAGAAGATATTTAATAACTGGCTTATCATTCCATCCATGCCTGAATAAAAGAAAACCTTACCAGCCTCTACATAAGGTGAAACAATGCTCAATCTTTCTGGCTTGCTTAATCGTCCAACATTAACAGGTTCTGCTGCTATTTTTTCTACTGTAAATAACTGCTGTACGAGAGAATCTTGGTATCCAACACTTTCAACATAAATCTTTGGAGGTATGTTAAATATCTTTTGGAGTTTTGCGTTGAGTTTTAAAACCTCAGTTACAGTTTCCGGAAAATCCAATTGTTTGTTTACAATGTATGGAAGCATATAAACTCGCAGGTTTTTATCATACCCAGTTACATACATAGGGACTATTGAGGTGTAATCTCTGCCATCGCCTTTTTTGATCGCAAGGTCGATAGCCATCAGAATCATTCTGGGTTGCGGTATGTGTTCATTGGGCAGAGGTTTATCGTAGTATCTGATCCACTCTCGCTTGATAATCTGATTATCCTCTGGAACGCTCAAAAGAAGATACTCTTGATCAAATGCATTAGGGTGTAACATACTTGTTTTTAATTCTTCAATGCTTTCTCTGGTAAATTTCTCAGGCCAAGCAATCTTATCGTTTTCATCTATTAGGGGATATCTCAAAAACACACTGTGCATTCCAATATTATCGTCATAATCCTTTAATTTCATCATGAGTGAATCGTCATGAAGCATGGTACCCACAGCGATTATTCGAGTACCAAAATCGCCCAAAGGCCTTATCTCACTGGAATACCATTGGCGCGTTTTTTCCCTGCCATCAAATGTCCTGACTGAGAATTTATCTTCCACATCGTCGAGAATAATGAGATCCGGACGAAATGATCCATGTCTGATTCCGCGAATACTTTCTCCTACAGAAGCGCAGGTGATACGAGCGCCATACTTTGGAATCTCCAGAGTGTTGGAACTCCAATCATAATTTTTCTTCATAAACGGACCAAAGTCGTTTTTAAGAAGCAAGTTGCTTTCGAGTTCTCTGCGGACATGATAAAACAAAGCGTTGCTTTGATTTTGAGTTCGACTAATGATTAAAACAAACTTTTTTTGCTGAACACCAACTATTGCCCAAATGGGGTAAGACATGGTTAGAATTGTCGATTTTCCTGAACCACGAAAAGCCATCAGAAAAAATTCTTTGATTAAGGCCTTCTCCGTTATTTGGAAAATTGTTTTTTGAAATTGTGCCGTTGGATATTTGACATACTCATTCATATACAAGTGAAAGAATAAGAAATGACTTGAGTATGCTGATTGTCTACGAAATTTCCGATTAGTTGATAATTTTGTAAAAAATTGCTTATTCATTTGCTTGGGGGACAACACCAGCCATCAGCAATGCTTTCTTTACAGCTTGGTGCTGTTCGGGATTAAGTGCCTCTTCAGTTTTGTTGGTTGAAGTAATTTCTAACCTAGTAAGGTATGCAGGATGGTGATGTTTGAGCCAAAAAATAATAGCCGTCATATTTTTGTCTTTAATAGCACTCATCAATTGTGACTCGGCCATATCATTGACGAGCAAGTTTCCGTCAAGTAATGCTTTGTCACTAGCTTTAGTAAATTTAGAATCATCTTTTCGCCATCTGTAATATGTGGCCCTGCCAATTCCAACTCTTTCGCAAGCAATTTGTACTATTGGTGTTTTCTTGAGCTGTTTAAGTATTAGCTCTTTGTTTTTGGTTTGACGTTTTGCAATTGTTTTGTTCATAGTTTTTTAGCTATTTGTCCTGTTAATTTTTCCCAACGCTTAATTATTACTTCCGTATACACGGGTGATTTTTCCATGATGTAGCATCGTCGCTTCATCTTGGTGGCGGCAATCAAAGTACTACCACTTCCACCAAATGGTTCTATTATCAAATCACCACGCTTTGTTAAAACCTTGATGTATGGAATTAATATTTCTACTGGCTTGGTACCAAAAACAACTCCTTGACCTGACTGTTTTTCATCAGAAGCAACATGTTCGATGTGGTCCGTTGGTTGGTTTCTCTTGCCTTTCCTATAACCCTCCCAGTGAGGTTTCCCGGAAATAGCAAATAAGGCTGTTTCATATTCTTCTTGTAAGCTATCCGTTTCACCCTTCAAATTGAACGGAATGTTTTTATCTGGAGTGGCGCCAACCATAGCGATATCGTGTTTGCTGAAGAACTTGTACTTTGCTGAGAATCCTTGGTGACGATTTGGCAAATGCCAAACGATCATGTTCTTAATTTTCCAGTATTTTTCCATCTCACCCCAAATGGTTCGAAGATTTTTCCAATTTTCATAGACAATGATGCTGAAATGTTCGTTTTGGACTTTAGCGATATTTGCCATCCACTTTTCCGTAAAATCTGGAGGTAGTACATCAGTTTCTAAATATCGCCTATCTCTTTTTGCCCCAAATCCGGTAATCGGTTTGCCGTGTTTTTTCTTGCCATGAAGGTAATCTAAAATGTAAGGAGGATCTGTAAAACACATATCCACTTTTTGGTTGTTCATCAGTTTTTGCATGTCTTTTTCGATGGTAGAATCCCCACACATCAGACGACTTTCACCCAATACATAAACATCTCCTTTTTTGGTATTGATCTTTTTAATGTCGAGTTTCTCCAGCTCTTTTTTAAGGTTAAATTCTTCTGGAGTATCGATATCAAAGATGTCATCAAGCTCTCCGCTGGAAAAACCAATATCAGAAAGGAATGACTCGTCAAAGTTAGCGAGTAAATCCCAATCAAATTCTCCTGTGTTTTTGTTTAAACGCAGATTGAGTTCTTTCTCCTTCTCAATATCAGGGATGTTTATATAAACGACAGGAATTTTTATTATTCCCAAGTCTTTTGCTATTTTTATCCTAAAATGTCCCCCTATCACACGGTTTTTTCTTTCAGGAGCAGAATTTGCAACAATAGGAGTTACAAATCCAAAACGACTAATGCTTTCTTTTAAATCTTTAACAGCCTTATCGCTCCACTTTCGGGGATTATAGTCTGCAGGAATTAAATCGCTGACGGGAACTTCGACTGTTTGGATGTGTTTATTTTTCATAATTAATATGAATTTACCATGAGATTTTTTGAGAACCCCGTTGACAATAAGGGGGGTGGTTGTCAATGGGGTAACTCTAATTATGCCGGTATTACGGTCTAATTGGCGTTGGTGCCGTATAAGAATCCAAAGAAAATTCCCCCTTGACAGACTTTATGGAACAAATAGCTATTGCATAATTACGCTAGTTAGAGTAGAATTATGCGTATGAAGAAGCCCTTAACCTCAAAACAAAAAACGGTACTCTCTCTGATTAAAGATCAGGTCAGTAAAAATGGTGTGATGCCTACGCTTGAAGAGCTTCGAGTACTTCTTGGTCTATCCAGTGTAAGTTCTGTCCAGCGACACACAGATGCCCTTAAAGAAAAGGGTTACTTAAAAAATGCTCGTGGTCTATCTTTGCCTGACTCATCTGACAAAGTTCAAATTCCCCTAGTGGGTAATGTAGCCTGTGGGGTCCCATTTCTAGCCACAGAGAATGTTGAAGCTTACATCTCATATGATGCTTCCAAAATCGGAGGGTCACCAAATGACTACTTTTTCTTACGCGCAGTGGGAGATAGCATGAACGCCACCAGGGTTTCTGGCAAGGCAATTGACGATGGAGACTTTGTTCTGGTCCAAAAACAACAAACGGCCGATTCTGGTAGTCGCGTGGTTGTTCTTGTCGGAGATGAGGCAACCATTAAAAAGATTATCCCCGAAGATGGTTATGTTCGACTTCAGCCGGAGTCAACTAATCCGAAGAATAAACCAATTATTTTACTTGAAAACTTCTCTGTCCAAGGGGTTGCTATAGATGTAATTAAGAAAGGAAACAAATAATATGGAAGTATTAGGCACTTTAAGTTTGATTCATTGGCTGGTTTTGATCGGAACATCGGCAGTCATAGGTATTGTCGCCGCCGTATCGTATTTCAAACTTTTTTATAAGAGAGAGAAAATAATTAATAACAATCTGAAAAGACCGATTAAGATTTTCTTCCCGCCGGGAAATGCAACAAAGAACATGGAGATGGAATACAACCTATTGTCAAAAAGTGGGTTATTCAATGTTGAAAAGCCAACAGGTGATTTTAGGGACACTGTAAGAATTTCCAACCACAGCCTGGTCATTTTAGGATGTGATGAAAAGATGGAGAATTTTGACTCAATTTTTGACAAATCTGTGGCACAAAAGATCCCTATCCTTATTTATACCTTTGGAGATAATGCGGCGTTAAAACCAAAACAATGGAAAAAGCTAAATACTTATCCTTACTACTCTGTTTGCAATACTCCACTACGACTAACAAGTGATGTGTTTACAATGCTATCCACTTATCCAAATGAAAGGACCATATGACAGTAGAAGAATTTTTTGACGACTTTTTAACTTCGGAAGTAAATTTAAACAAAATTTGCGAAGGAGAGTGTGCGGGATCAGACCCTAATTGCGATATTTGCTTAGTGACAAGTACATACAAGGATCTCGTTGATTCCCTCAAAAATGAGTTAAAAATACTGCCAACAGAAGATGAAGAAAATAAGCCTTCTTACTTCTTAACTGGCTCGTATAGACGTCATACGATGATCCGACCACCAAAAGATGTGGATCTTTTCCTGGTTTTGGATAGCGGTGAATACCAAGATGAAGAACTAGACCAACTGATAACTCCTACGGCTTTAATTCAAAAGTTAAAATCTACCCTGATAAAAATATTTGAGGAAAATGATGACATTGAAGTTAAAGAACAACGCCATTCAGTCACTGTAATCTACAGTGAAACCTTTAGCATTGATGTGATACCGGCTTTTGAAACAGACGACCAAGAAGCCTACTTGATCCCTGATATAGAGGATGGGAATGATGGAACTTATATCGTAAGTAACCCTAAAGTTCATTTTGAATATATCAACCAAATTAACGAGGACACGGCTGTTAATAGTAAAAAACGCTTTAAGAAAGTCGCCAGATTAATAAAATTCGTTAAGCGTCAAAGGCTTAACGAAAAACCAACTAAAGTCAGGTCGTTCCATCTTGAGTTATTGGCCGCCAAAATTCTTGGTGACAGCAAGATTAATTCCTATGCAGAGGGTTTAAATAAGTTTTTCTCTGTTGCCTCAGACTATTTTGATGACCCTGTACTAGAAGATCCAGCCAACGAAGAAAACATGGTTGATGACTATTTAGAAGAGATGAGTTCGGATGTCAAACAGCTAATTAAGGATGAGCTAGACAGTCTTTATAGAATTTCAGGTAAGGCAGTGCAGTTAGAAGAAGATAGTAATGATCGAGCCGCCATAACAGAATGGAAAAAGATTTTTTCTGTTGATGATCGAGGGACAAAGAAAAATGAGCCGGTAACTAGATCTACATATGTCGGAAGCTCCCCATCCAAACCATGGTGCAATGTTTAACCTCAAGCTTACTCCTGAGGATAAAGGATGGCTATCTGGAGAACACCCCCTATTAAAGATTGAGGAAAACCCAAGCTCTGTAGTAATATCAGGTGGATTAGAATTTGAAATGATCTATGAGCCTGTTGAGAACCATTTCCTTGTATTTCCCCCTAAGAACTATAAAGGCAAAGGAGTCTTAATTGAAGATCGGTATGGTATTAAAATCGTAGTTCCAAAATCAATATCTTCAGATCTGCCAAAGGTTTATGCCGAAGGATCGAGACTTATTGAAGTGGCTAAACAAAAGTCACTACCGATATATGACCTTCATTTTAGCTTTGATGGGTCTGCCTGTTTGTATGTAGTGGGTAAGGAAAAAGAATATTTCCCCAACGGCTTTGATTTTAAGATTTTCATAAACCAATTGGTTATTCCGTTTTTTTATGCTCAAACCTATTTTCAAAAGTTTGGAAAATGGCCATGGGGCGAATATGCCCACGGAATTGTAGGTATATTTGAGTGGTATAACGAACAAAAGATTCCCAACAAGTCCGATGTTGAGCAAATGCTAAAACGTTTAAGACAGTCAGGTGAATGGGGTTCTATCGCCGAGAGATTTGATAAAGGAAATTGGATTAAGGGACATAGTAGATGCTTGTGTGGAAGTGGAGAGAAAATAAGAAATTGTCACAAGGCAGCACTAAAAGGAATGTGGAAATTTGGCAAGGATCTAAAAAAATATGAAATACTTAAACAGTGAGCAGTATTATGTTAACCTCTATGATCTTTTCACCATAAAGGCTTGTTTAAAAATAGTTAAATTCTGGCAAGATTTATATAAGAAAAAAGATGCAGACCCCAAACTAAAGAAGATTCCTCCTGAAGAAGTAGAGAAAGGATTTAATCACTATCTGAATCGTGAGCTAATGATTAAAAAGGGTGAAGAATATCGTCGGAAGTCTGAAACTATCAGTGAGTGGATTGAAAAAGATAGAGTCAGGCAAGACAAGATAGATAACACCCCTCCTCCAAAGATCCTGTGCCCCAAATGCAAAATTGAAATGACGGCAGAGGATTTTAAGCATCTTGAAGATTGGCCTGAGGATAAACCAATGAAAGTCCACTTTATTTTTGAATGTCCTAAATGCAAGAAGCGGTTGGGTGCCGATGAGAATGGCAAGATAAGGAAAAACAAACCAAGTCCATGTCTAAAATGTGGTAAGGATCTAAAAACTACCTACAAACGCAAAGGACAAGTTATAACCACGACAACCAAATGCACTGGTTGTAAATATAAAAATGTTGAAGTCAAGGATTTAAACAAAGAAGACGCCAGACGTAAGGCTGAAGAAAAAGCTGATAAGGAGTTACTTGAAAAGTATCGCAAAAAGTTTTGCTTATCTGAAAAAGAAGGCCAAGAGTATATTGAGCTAATTGAAGCGATGGAAGTTGCCAATGCCGTACACGATGAAGAAATGCAAAAGCATGAAGATCCTGTTTATGAGAGATCGCTACAGCTTAAAAAGACAAATATTAATGACCTGGAAAAACTACTGGCTGATTCTTTAAAGAAAGCTAAGTATTCAAAACTCTCCCTTGAAAAACCAGAAATTGGCCAATACGTAGTTGTTCCTTTTACTGTTCAAGATAACGATTCTTCTAGAAGGGATAAAGTTAGTGTTTCAGAGTTAGAGAGGCTCCTAAAAGATGCCCTGGGTGACACAAACTGGCGTTTGTTGTCTAACAGTGTCAGTTATAGACTCGGATACCTTGAAGGACGATTAAAGGGCCATGAGCGTGAAGAAGATATGCTCAAACTAGCAGGGAAAAAGAAAGAGCCTATTAAACCAAAATCTAAGATTAGTGATGAAAAGAGACAGAAGCATGCTTCGAATAATCTCGTACAACTTGCCAGACTTATGGGTGAAATGGATGGCATTGAAAACATTAGAAAACGAAGACTGAAAATAGAGCCAGATGGTTTTTTCTTAGAAGCCAGTGAGGGGCCTTACTCTTGTGGAATTTGCGGGGAGAGCCATTACGGAAATGAGATTTGGTGGAACCTCGATGGTTTGCGTTGTGCTGATTGTAGGAGAAACATCACAAAAGGAGTGATCCCTCCATTCAAACGCAGTAAGTATGACAATAAGGCTGAGTGGTTTGATAAATGGGAAATTACTTCCAATAGAGGTGTTCATCCATCCTCTGTTCGCAAGTTGAGGAGAGAAGGCTTGCTAAAAGGTATAGATTTAAAGCGAAAAGGTGGAAACGAATACTTTACTCTGTATCTGGTGAGTGAGAATCAAGAGTTTTTGAAGAATTATCCCAAGCAAGGGTCTAAAATTAAGGCCACCATTCGTGATTCTAAGGGTAACAAGGTTAAACTATAATTATATGATGTGGTATTCAAAATTTTATAATGGCTTACTTGATCACCAATACGTAAGTTTGGGTATTCAATATTATTTACTTGCGCGAGTTGGGGCACGTTTTCCTTTTAACCCCGCTAGCGGAAATCTATACCATTTAGCTTTTGAATTATTAATTAAATCATATTTAAGGAAGAAATATTCTACTGATAAGCTAAAAAGCAAATTCGGCCATAACCTAGTTAAACTTTGGGGCGAGTTTAAGTCTGAAATAGTGGATACTAAACTAAACAAATTTGATTCAATTGTTAAAAATTTAGACTCATGGGAAAGAGTTAGATATATAAATTTAAAAGGTGATAAAAGTGCTCAAGCAATCGAAATAGTCACTGGGAGTGCCCCAAAGGAATATTTAGAAAAGATAAGTAATCTAGACTTCCATACGCATGAATATTTTAGAATTTATACAGATGATATGGATGAATTATTTAATGTCTTTTTCACTGTAATGCAAGTACCGACAGAAGAGTTGTTGAAAGTTCCAGATTTTGTTTGGGGAAAACAATTATATGAGCAGGATAATAAATACAATCTACTTGATCAAAAAGTATGAAAACTCTCTATATTGATGAATCCGGAACATATTCAGATGATGTCACAAAAATAAACCCAGATAATCCCATTTTTTTATTAGCAGGAGTAATCATTGATCGTAAATCCAATAACAAACTTACAAAAGAGTTTCGAAAAATAAAGCTTAAGTTTTTTCAAAGAGAAGATGTTGTTTTTCATTCAAGAGAGTTTGCAAACCCAACCAGAAGTAAGCAAAGTGGGATAGACCAGTTTGCTGATGCTAAATTTCGAGAAAGGTTTTATCTTGATTTGAATAAGGTAATTGCCAAATCAGATTTTAAACTATGTGGGTTTACTGTCCATGTTCCAGAATATTTGAAGGCATTGGAAGCAAATCAGCCTGATCCATATTTGTTAGGTGTTGAAATTGTAGTCGATACTTTTATGGAAACTTTATCCTTAAACGAGGAAGGACGAATAACTGCCGAAGCAAGATCACACCCAAAACTTAATAAAGCCGTTTTAGATAGATGGAAAATGGAGTTTGAAATGCATGGACGCGTTGGTTTAACTAAGGCAAGTAAGTTAACACACCATAAAATTAACAGGCCAGAATTCGTTGAGAAAGACCCCAGTGTTTCTGGGTTAGAGTTAGTTGACTTAACCGCATATCATTTTTCCAGGGGTTTGGCCAACAAAGCGCCAAAGGGCCCGCAAAATGAAATTCCAATAGAATTGATAAACACAAAAATCATAAAATATTTTGCTTTACCGATACATCCTAGTTACTATCTGAAAAAGTAGTTTAAAATATTACTAATTAATTATGGCAGGATACGATTATTCTTTTAAAGTAGACAAAAAATGGAAGCCTCTCGCTCGAGAGTTTCTTGTATATTCTCTAAATATTGCAAAAAGTTTGGGGCTAGAAACACATTTTAAATCATTGTCTGGAAATGAAAGCTTTTACGTCAATATTGATGGTCCACTGCAACAGATGCAAGCTTTTGAAGAAGACTCATCTAGGGCATCCGATTACTTCATTCGAAGTAGATTCCCAATAATAACTCTTAAAAGAGTTCAATTTTACGATAAAGTACTTAGGCCATATTTCACAGCAAATAGTGAAGGGCTCATGGGGATAACAGATAAGGTATTTAGAGATGCTCAGCTTTTTGGAGCTCAGGTAATAGGAAGAGTTTTAAGTCCTAAAGTGTATCGATTACTTAATAAGCGGGGGCTAAGCCAAAGATCGAAAAAAGCAATTATTTCGATAATTGAGGCACACTACAATTTTTTGCTCGGAGAAGCGAATGAGGATATGCTTATTTCAGTTGATGGATCAATAGAAAATATCCTAAAAGATAGACTTGGAGGAGTTTTTGATAGGGCACATTTCCCAGTTGTAGTTAATAACGCAAGAAACAGCCGACTCATCACTGCACATCAAAGTAGACGACTCACAGTGCTTCATAGACATCGAAATCCAGTACAACACGCAGGTAGAAACGTAAATAAAGCAAAGTTGAGATCATATATCAGGATTGCAGTGGAAATTGTGGAACGTTTATCATAAATAGATCAAACTACATCATTAGACTTGAAGTGATACAGTCAAAATGGGGTGGTTATGGGACTAAAGGGTTCCAGACCCGTATGGCTCACTATCTGGAAAAAAGCAGTTTTGCTGGGTGCTTCACTGGCCGCGCCCCCGCCCGCGGACAGCAATCTATAGGCAATTTTGGGATTAAAAGAAAGTTTTTTGTCTTTTAAAAAGAAGTTCGAGCCGATATTTTCAGCGACCGCACGAAGTTGGTCGCTCTCCCCTTTTTTCTGCGCGATTTTATGCGCTAGAATAGCGCATTTTACCACTTGCTCAAGAGGTTCGAGCCAAACAAAACCCTTGCTCTCTAAATTAGCCATTTGTTCCCCAATTTTTCTCTTGCGCTCGAACAACTGGTTATGTTTTTCCCGGTAGCCTTTTTCATCAATACCACCATTAAGATAGAGGTCAAGCAAACGGGAAGATTTGTCCTCCACTCTTTTCAAATCACCCGATAGCTTTTCTACTTTTGCTTTTGTCTCAAATCCTTCTTCTTCTTTTTTCTCTTCAATCCACTTATCAATGTATGACTTCCAATCAGGATGAAGAGAATACTTCCTTACCGCTTGGCGAAGATCGTGAGCAAAATCAGCTTCAGGCAAGTATCCTTGCGAACAAGGTTTTAATTTTTTAGTACAACGATAGTAAACATATCTAGCTTTTCTTTTTGTTCGCAAATAGTACTTGCAATGTTTTTCAGCCGTAATACAGGCGCCACATTCCCCGCAAGTCGCCAAACCCACAAAAGCAAAATGGTTGCCCTTGAAGCGAACTTTGGTTTTTCGCTTCATCACTTTTTGAACCCTTTCAAAAAGAGCATTGCTAATGAAACGGTCATGTTTCCCCTCGTGCAGTAAGCCATTGTATTTAAGTAGGCCCTTGTAAAAAGGATTCCTAAACATTCGGGTGACTTGATTGATCGAAACTGGCTTCCCATTCCCTCGAGTCATGCCCTTTCCCGCCATGAACAAAGAAATGTCGGTGAAAGAATAATCCCCTGATGAAAAAAGCTCATAAGCTTTTTTCACTGTCCCACAAGTATTTAGATCAATATCAACAGTCCTGGTTTGGCGATTATTAAAATATCCGTAAGGGGCCTTGCCCGGCCACTCACCCCGCCGAATTTTTTGGCGCATGCCTCGCTTAACATTTTCTGATAAGTTGTCAATATAGTATTTGCTCTGGCCAAAGGCAATGTTAAGCATGAATTTGCCCTGAGGGGTATTATCAAACCAAAAGGAGGGAAATTTCGCACTTTTGGATTCTACTATCCAATCAACAACTTGAAGGTTTTCCCGAAGGGCAAATTCTTTAAGTTCTTCAACCTGAGCCTCAATCGACAAAATCTGTTTTTCTTTATCGTCTGTTGATTTCCTGCAATAAGCTAAATACTTGAGCATTGAAGATGCTTTAAATTTTTGCGTTTCTAATAATGGTATTATTCCATTTTAAATGACCTTCTTCAATCCCAAAATTGCGAAGCTGGATGCGGGCGGGGGCGCGGCCAGTGAAGCACCGCGTAAAACTGCTTTTTCCAGATAGTGAGAGCCCTAGAGCAAGTCAGAACACATTTCACCTCCCCGCAACTTGGCTCCGCGCTTCGCGCTCCGCCTTTTTGTTTGAAAATATCGGCTCGAACTAGAAACGCAAAAATTTTCATAATTATAGGGCAATTCTTCCTTGAATCAGAATGTCCTGACTTGTAGAATATAGACAGATTAAGTGTTAAGGGCAAAATGAAAAAAATATTTGAAGATTATATCCAAGCTATTTCCTCAAAGTTTAGCCATATAGAAACCAGTGAAATGGGATATCGCACTGACTTTGAAATTTTGCTCAAAAAGGTTTTTGAGTCAATCAATGTCTTTCGCTTTGATCATGATGCAAAAGCAGAAGAAGGAAACAAGCCAGACTTTGTCGTACGTAAAAATAATATTCCCATCCTCTATATTGAAACCAAAGATATTGGAGTATCGCTCGATAAAATCGAAAAGTCCGAGCAAATGTCCCGATATTTTGGCTATGCAAATCTAATTTTAACAGACTATGTAGAGTTTAGGTTTTACAGAAACGGCCTACCATATGGAGATCCAATTAAAATCGCCGAATATGATAAAAACAGTCGCATTATTACCCCTAATCTGAAAAATTATCAGTATCTTGCCCAAACCCTTCTTGATTTTACTAAATCACATAAAGAACCCATACGTTCGGGAGAACATCTTTCAAAAATTATGGGAGGAAAGGCACAGCGTATCCGTGATAATATCCGTCAATTTTTGGCAACAGAATCAGAGATAAACATAGAACTAGCTCGTGTTTATAAAACAATTAGAGAACTACTGGTACACGACCTCACAAAAGAATCTTTTGCTGACATGTATGCCCAAACCTTGGTATACGGTCTTTTTGTCGCCCGTTTTTATGACGAAACCCCGTCAGACTTTACCCGCCAAGAAGCCAGAGATCTTATTCCTCGATCAAACCCCTTGTTGCGACACTTCTTTGATCACATTGTAGGGCCAAACTTTGACAAAAGACTTGAATACATCGTTAATGAATTGTGCGAGGTTTTTTCTCATGCAGATGTTGAAAAGCTGATGAATAAATATCTTGCTGTTAACCTTAAAAACAAGACGCATCGGAAGCAGGATACGGTGATTCACTTTTATGAAAACTTTTTGGATGAGTACGATCCGGAACTCCGCAAAAAAATGGGGGCATATTACACCCCGCTGCCTATTGTAGAGTTCATTGTAAGGTCAATTAATCATTTACTGAAACAAGAGTTTAACTTATCCAAAGGCCTTGCTGACACTACCAAACTGTCTGATGGAAAACATAAGGTACAAATATTAGATCCTGCGGTTGGCACAGGTACATTTATTAGCGCCATCATTGGTGAAATTTATAAAAAATTTAAAGGCCAAGAAGGAAGATGGCCAACCTATGTGCACAATGATTTACTTCCTCGAATACATGGTTTTGAATTGATGATGGCGCCTTACACAATTGCCCACTTAAAACTTGCAATGGCTTTTAAAACAACCGGTTTTAAATACTTTAATCGTCGCTTGAGCATCTATCTCACTAACTCCCTGGAAAAAACTCCTAACCAAGAAAGCTTGTTTACAGCTTTTGGCCTAGCCCAAAGCATTGCGAAAGAATCTAAAGAAGCAGCAATTATCAAAAATAAGACTCCAATCATGGTTGTAATAGGCAATCCACCATATTCCGGTATTAGTAGCAACGAAACAGAATATGCCAATAGCTTAGTTAAAAAATATAAAGTTGAGCCTGGCGGAAAACAAAAACTTCAGGAACGAAAACACTGGCTTAACGATGATTATGTAAAATTTATAGCCCTAGCAGAAGGAATGATTGAAAAAAACAATGAGGGACTTTTAGGATTTATTACTAACCATGCTTATCTAGACAATCCAACATTTCGCGGCATGCGCTGGCATCTTATGAATACTTTCGACAAAATATTTATTCTTGATTTACATGGTAACGCTATAAAAAAAGAGAAATCTCCTGATAGTAGTGAGGATGAAAATGTTTTTGATATCAAACAGGGTGTTGCAATAATACTTGCTATTAAAAATAAACTGTCAAAAAGAAATTTGGCTAAAATCTATCACGCTGATTTGTGGGGCCGAAGAAAAGATAAGTTTAAGAAGCTGAACAATTCTTCTATTAAAAACATACAGTGGACACAATTAAACTCAAGATTGCCACACTTATTTTTTATTCCCCAAGCCACAGAAAAACTCGAAAAAGAATATAATCAGGGATTTAAAGTAAACGAACTGTTTAAGCTTCATAATACAGGACTCTGTTCTCAGCGAGACGCTATTGTAATGCAAAATTCACATAAAGATATGTCTAGAGTAATCAAAGATTTTGAAATATTAGATATTCATACCCTTAAACAGAAGTACAAAATTAAAAAAGATGGTAGAGATTGGACCATCAAAACCGCAAAACAAGAAGTCGTTAGCTCGGGTGCAAACACAAGTCTTATTTGCAAAGTGGCATACAGACCATTTGACCTCAAGTATACTTATTACACAGGAAAATCAAGAGGGTTTATAGCATATCCAAGGGGGAATGTTTTTAGTCATCTTACAAAAAACAATTTATGCCTTACTTTAAATAGAAATGTTAAGTTTATCAAATTCAATCATGTTTTTGTAACTCAATATATCCCTGATCTACATTTACTTGAAACAGGAAACGCTTCTCTATATGGCTTTCCGCTCTATTTATATCATGGCGATGGTGTTCAAACACCAAATTTCAATCAGGGGATTATTGACCAGATAGAAAAAAATATCGGTAATGCCACTCCGGAAAGCATCTTAGATTATATTTACGCTGTTTTGCATTCTCCAAGCTATCGTAAAAAATACAAAGATTTTTTGAAAATTGATTTCCCTAGAGTGCCATATCCCAAGAACAAAAACAGCTTCAAAAAACTTGTAAAGATTGGTTCTGAATTAAGAGCGCTTCATTTACTTGAATCGCCAAAAGTAAATAAATTCATCACTACTTATCCTGAATCAGGATCTGGTACCGTAGAAAAACCAATTTATAAGACTAGTAATGTTTATATCAATGACAAGCAGTACTTTGGGAAAGTTACTGAAGTTGCCTGGAACTTTTATATTGGTGGCTATCAGCCAGCCCAAAAGTGGTTAAAAGATCGCAAAGGAAAAACTCTCACTAACTCAGATATTGAACATTATCAAAAAATAATTGTTGCCTTAACCGAAACAAATCGAATTATGAAAAAAATAGACCAGTTACTAAATACATAACTATGTACTTGAAAAGACTAGCAATTATAAACTACAAAAGCTGCAGAAACTTGGTTCTCGACTTTAAAAAAAATCTTCCCAACACTTTTATTGGGAAAACTGACGCAGGGAAAACAACGGTACTTAATGGAATAGGGCTACTACTCAACGACAAAAGTTTTCCGAATCTGGTCAAAGAAGGGCAGTTATCATCAGACCTGTCAACTACAGTAGTTTCTGATCAAGAATTCAGAGAAGTTTTTGATAAACTAAAGATGCCTCAATTTACAAATAACAATAAAGATTCTGTAATAGTAATTGGAGTGTTTCAAAAGCAAGAGGGAGACCTAGAAGAAGAATTCAACGAAACAGCTTCGAACCACCTCAAGTGGTCGGTAGAAAGTCATTCAGGAGAAGAGATAACAGTCTTAAAACAGTTTAACGAACAGAGCCCAGCAGGAAAATACTTCATCTGTGTCAAGGATAAAAAAGATGACCCCTTAGAATTGTGGAATAAAAATCAAACTATTCTAAAAAATCATAGGAAAAAACTAGGAGTAACAGACCAAGAAATAAAAAATGTTAATGAGGCTGGCAGATATAAAAACATAGAGGTTTTCCAGGCTATCTACAACAAATTAGACACAGCTTCTAGTTGGGCAGAGTTTGCCGACTTTACCAAAAAAGATAGGGTGTTTTTCCCAACTTATAAGTTTATTGACTGGAAGGTTATCACACTTAAGGGGATAGAAGAACTAGCTCAAGATGCCGTCTCGAGAGTCCTTGAAGAATTTGATGAGAAGATCAGAGATCAGACTGAAATATTAAGCTCAAATGCAACTAAAAAAGTAAACCAAGAATTGCAGGCCAAATTTGATAAAATTAAATCTGAACTAGCAAACATAAAATCTATTAATGCAAGGGTGTATTACGAACCAAGAAAAACAGTTTCCGAAATTACAGTGGAAAAAAACACCTCTGACGGTAACGTTAGGCTTGAATCCCAAGGAGAAGGCATTAAAAAACGAATCGGCTTCGCTTTCATTCGGTTTGCGGCTTTAGAAAACTTAGATAAAAAAGTAAAAAGTAAAAAACACATCTGGGCATTTGATGAGCCAGAAATCCACTTATACCCTCCAGAAAAAAGAGAGTTTTACGAGATCATCAAACAACTATCTAAAGGAGTATTTCAAACGTTTATTAGTACCCACTCAACTGTGTTTGTAGATAAATCTCAATTGAACACTATTCGCCAAGTTCAACTAAAGGACAAATATACTGAGGTTTCTACCTGTTCTTCTGTATCAGATGTTCACTCCAGCTTGGGCATAAAAAACAGTGACTTTCTATTCTACGATACTTTCATTTCTGGAGAAGGAGACTCAGAGAAGATTTTGCTGCCATACTTTTATAAGCTGTATTTCGGGAAAAGTCTCGAAGAAGATTCAATTCAAATTATTAACTTGGGTGGAAAAAGTTTTTGGAAAAAAAACAAAAAACTCTTCGAGCAAATGCTCAAGGACTTCAAAAACCCCGATGATTGCGTATTTTATGTGCTTGACAAAGATACCAATGCTCAAGGGGATAACGTATATCTTGTAGGAACGAATGACCTTGAAGATAGCATTGATGACAAGTTTTGGATAGAATTAGTCAAAGATGCCTGTGGACTAAATCTCGAAATTAGTGACTTACAAATTATTAGAACCCAGCTAAATACTGATGCAGATAAAAAATTCCACAAACTACTTAGTGACAAGGTTGCAAGCACACCCACAAGAACAGCGTATCTTCCTTGCAAAAAAGACTGTGCTACCTACATGGGTAGATACATTAAGAATAAAAATGACATTCCAGATGATATAGTTAAATTATTCAAAAACTTGTAAATATTAGCTTATGAACACACAAATTAAATGCCCTCACTGTAATAAACTGTTTGAACCAACAGATGCTTATAAGCATGAGCTAGAAGAAAGGCTTCTTAGAGAAGCACAGTTGAAACACCAGAAAGAAGTTGAACAACTGAAGCTCGAGAAAGAGGAAATATCGAAGTCTAAAAAAGAAGAAATCGAAAATGTCAAGATACAAGCGGCCGAGAAGGCAAAGAAAGAAGCCCAAGAGGGTGTGGCCAAAGAACTAAAAGACAAAGAAAGTCAGATATCAGAGTTGAAAAAACGAGCAGAGCAGGCCGAGGAACAAGAGCTCAAAATCAGAAAAGAAAAACGCGATTTGGAAGGAGCAAAGCGAAAGTTTGAACTCGAGAAACAGCGCCAGTTGGATGAAGAAAGAGATAAGATCAGAGAAAATGCCCTTAAAGAAGCCCAGGAAAAACACGAACTAAAAGATAAAGAAAAAGCAGAACAGCTTAGAGCTGCTCTCAAAGCAAATGAGGAACTTAGGCGCAAATTGCAACAGGGTTCTCAACAAACTCAGGGGGAGGCTCTGGAACTTGAACTAGAAGAAATACTGAAAAGAGAATTTCCGCTTGATAATATTACTGAGGTCAAAAAGGGTCAAAGAGGCGCCGACGTAACTCAGGAAGTAATAGATAAAAGGGGGAGAAACTGCGGCACTATTCTTTGGGAATTAAAAAATGCTCGCTGGCAAAATACTTGGATTAATAAACTTAAAGAAGATCAGCGTCAAGCAAAGGCACATCTAGCAATTCTTGTAGTTGCTGAACCACCAGAGAACATTAAAACATATGTTTACAATAAGGGCATATGGATAACCACAAGAAAAATGATAGTCCCTCTTGCATTAACTTTGCGATTTAATTTAGTCAATCTCTATCACAAACAACAAGCAAGCATTGGGAAAAATCAAAAAATGGAAACTCTCTATCAATATATTACCAGCGTAGAGTTTAGCCATAGAATCGAAGCAATACTCGAAACGTTTGGAGAATTTCAAGAAGGGATAGAAAAAGAAAAAAGATTATCTCAAATCAAATGGGCTAAGCAAGAAAAACAACTGAGAAAAATGATTGACCATACAGCAGGAATGTATGGTGACTTGCAAGGAGTTGTTGGTAAATCTTTGCCAGAAATTACAACCCTTCAGCTTGATTCTGGAAAAGATTAAATTCTTTTGAAATTTAATGTTGGCCTGTCAAAAATCACTTTGGCAATCTCCGGAGCGAGCATATCCTGCTTTAATTGCTTGGGCCTCCGTACAAAACCACTCATCGTCTTTCCAAATATCTATCACAGTCCGATTATAATTAGTACAGCCGGGATAAGAATACAAAGGACGATCCTGACGCTGATCATGATTCCCTTTAATCACACAGTCCGGATCCGGAGGAACAGTCTGAGAACATTTTTCACTAAAAATCCCTAAGCTTTTTTCCCGAGCATAATCATTAGCTTCTTGTAGGGCTTTTTTGGCTGAAAAGTTATCGTAAGTATCAATGGCATACCCATTTCTGACCATTACTTCATTAACAATTTGGCCCCCACTAACAACCATCGCAATTATTCGACCATAGTTATCAGCATATGGCTCAAGAAGAATTACTCTTTTTCCTGATATTAGTTTAGACAAAGCTTTTTTTGATTCTTGACCTAAGCATTTATCCACTTCCGGAGCATCAATGGAAGCAAGGCGAATAGTTTGCTTGTTTTCTAGCTTAAAAGTATCTCCATCAATAACTTCTGCCACCCGATCCCCCACTTGCCTATTTTTAGTAAAAACAACCGCCGTTGCTAAAAAACCAGGAACTAAAACAACCAATGCTGCTATTCCTAACCTTTTTAACCTCACGAGTTAAGTATAGAATAAAAGGGATATTTTTGCCTTATTTTTTATGCGAGGAACACGAAACTAGTATAATAAGTAACATGAGGTTCGGTTACTGGAGAAAAAGATTAAACTATGCTTCTAGCCAAGTCAAATTCATAATTGGCTTTTTATGTACTTGCACTACATTGCTTTGCCTGGGTATGCTAATAAATACCTATCTATATAAAATTCCAACTTCTTTTATAGAAAGCTTAATCTCAGAAATAATAGCTGGTGCATTTACAGGAACTATTGTTGGGTTCTTCTTAATATTTATAGAAGAGCAAGGGAAAAGGGGCAAAAACAAGGAAGATGCGGTTTTTCATGCAAACAAATTAATGGGTTCTATTATGGAGCTAGAAGCACGAGGAAAAATTCCACTTGTTATTGCTGGACCAACAAAAAACCTGCTAGGATCCGAAATCAATTCTTTATTTGACACATATAAACTATTTGAGAAAAACATATTTCTAATAAAAAAGTCTATAAGAAAACACCCAACAATATCTGCCCTTGAAAGTGCAATTAGTTTTTATAAAATAGCATGTCTAACAACTGAAGACTTCGACGATCTTCTTAGAAGCCTAATAAGGAAAAAGAATTACGAATCAGGTATCAATCGGTTTAATGATTCAAGAGATCTTGTATATGTCAGAGCTAGATTATTTTCAAAAGATTTAGGAATAAATAAAACAAGAATTCTAGAAATATTAGATCTGCCCAAAAAGCCTAATCGCTTGGAAAAACTATATTTAACAATTGCTAAAAATAGAAAACTAATAAACTTAAAAAATAAAATACTTTCACATAGAGAAAAGTTAAATAATGAACTTATTAGGGCCTTCAAGTCAGCAAACTACTAGAGTTTTGATATTAACAAAAAGGCAAAGATGTCAAATCTCTTTCGAGTTAAGAAATAAAATCTTTTAGAAACTCTATAAACTCCAAAAGCTGATCCAGGTTCTTGCTAAAATCAACCTCGATCCAGCCCTTTAGGGCATTATGCTTTTCTAAATCTTTTCTTTCAAAATCAAAAAGATCATCATCAAACCAGAAAAAAGGTTTACTAAAATCAATGGCTTCGGTTTTAGCCGTTTCCCAATTGGTTGGTTTTATTTTCTTTAACATCCCAATTGTTTCTATATCAAAAAACCGAGCAATATGATTAACCGTATAATCAGCATCCCCTTTGCAATGAGTAGTAAGCCAATAAACATCAAAGTTATCTGTTAAGAATTTAATAAACTTTTTGGCATGTCTAGCCGGCTGCAGGTCGTTTGCTAAAATTACCCCGTCAATATCAAGATAGATATTCATTTTAAGCTTATAAAATATTGGTTAATATCTTTAAAAAATAATAAGAACAACTTGATAACGTTAAGTGATAACCTTAACACAGTCAATTCCTGCTGTTAAAGCTGCCTTGATGCCTGATTCCGAATCTTCAAAAACCAAGCAATCCGAACTAAGAAGATCTAGAGCCTGAAGTGCTTTAAGATAAATCTCAGGATTGGGTTTACCCTTACTCACCGATTCTCCGGTCAGGATTAGGTCAAAGTATTTAGCAATTTTAAATTGAATTAAAATTGGTTTAACAAAAACAGCTGCGGTTGAGGTAACTAGAGCCAACTTCTTTTTTTTATCTTCTGCTAGATGTTTCAAAAATTTACTAGCCCCAGCAAGGATTTTGACATGATTGTTTAATTCGGAAAAAATAATGTTTCTTTTTATTGGGGTTGCAACTTGCTTAAATTTCTTAAAATTGAACTTCTCCTCAACCCCTTTATCTTTTAAAAAATCCACAACTGAATCTTGGGGTCTCCGACCTTTAAATATTTTGTTCCAATCAGATAGAGAAATATTAAGCTGATAAATTTTACTTATTGTTTTCCTGTACATCTCATAATTAGCTCTTTCCATATCGATCAATGTGCCATCCATATCAAAAATTATTCCTTTTTTATTTACAATTAAAAAGTAGGCTTGCTGGGGAATCTTTAAATAACCATTCCTAAAATTAAAAACAACACGGGGTGATTCATTCATTCATTCAAGATGAAATTTAAAAGGTCAGGAGCCTAACTTCAAACTAGTTCCAATTGCTCCATGAACCAATTCCATTGTTTCACTAATTCTCTGCCTAGCCACTTCCGTTCCTCCTTCTAGTATTTCCTCAACCAGCTCAGGTTTTTCTTCCCATCTTTTTTTCTCTAGCTGGAATTCGCCAACAAACCTAGCGGTAATTTCCGCAACAATTGTTTTTAACTGTGAAAATTGTAAGTCGCCTTGCCAATATGAGTCTTCCATCTGCGACAATGCCTCTATTTCTTCAGAATTTGGTCTTAATTCTCTCCCCATGGTAAAAAGGCCTGTCACTTGTGGGCTCATTTGCTCTGGCTTTCCCTCCAGCACTTCAGTAACTGCCCTTTTTATCTTTTTTCTAATATCAGCTTCTGAATCGTTTAAAGAAACCGCTCCCTTGGGATTTGATTTGCTCATTTTCCCTCGACCATCTAGGGAAGACAACCTAAGTGGCTCTGTTGCAAAAGCTTCTGGTAAGGGAAAAATATTTCCGTATCTCTTATTAAATCTTCTGGCTAATACTCTAGAAACTTCTACATGAGCAACTTGATCTTCCCCAACAGGTACTTTTTCCGCCCTCATTCCTAGAATATCAGCGGCCATTAAAGTCGGATAGCGAAGCAAAAACAAACTTGCCTTTTTGGGGTCATCAACTTTATCTTTAAGGGTAGGAACCCTCATTGCCTCAGCCACAGAAAAAAACCGAGAAAGCTGCATTTCCAGTTCTAAAACTTGATCTCTAAAACTAGATTGAATATAAAAATGGCACAATTCTGGATCAACTCCAGCAGCTAAATAGTTAATCAGGATATTTCGTGTATTTTCATAAACTTCCTTAGGTTCATGAGTTGTCATTGCGTGTAAATCAGCTACAAAAACAAGAAGTGGTCGACCTTCTCTTTGAAGCTCGACAAGATCTCTCACTGCACCTAGATAATTACCTACATGCAAATCTTCACTAGTTGGCCTAATGCCTGTGATAAAAACTTCGCTACTGCTTTTTCTTTCTTTCATTTCCTGTGATCCCTCTACCATCTCTTTTTCTATTTTACCCATATATTATCTTATTTTCAATTAATAATCACCATTAATCCCTGTCTAGCGCACGTTGAGTTTCAGAAATTGGGAAAAAGCCCTTTTCACTCCGCCGAAGAGCAAAAAAACAAACTCGATAATTTCCTTTATAAGGAAGGCTAGAAAACCGGTGGGGAATTACCTCCATTAAGTCTTCAAATCCAAAATATCTCACCATTTTGAAAAGCGCTTTTTTATTAGGAATTAAAACTAAATTCCCAGGTTTAGCCGAACCAATATTACAATCAGTTCTTACCTCTCCAGATCCATGTGGCATATATTTTCTTATAAACTTTATATCTCACGGTATTATTTGTAATGGTCGTCATAATTAAAGAAATTTTAGACTTGTTTTTGGCCACAAAATTCTCAAGTTTGTTTATATCCATATTGCCCTTAAAAGAAAGGCTATTTCTTGCTTGATAAGCTTCTTTAATAACAAAATCACGAGGATGACCATTGGCTAATTTAACATTGGCATAAGTAGTATCAAAATGAGAATTATTGGGAACAAAGTCTCCAGGCTTAACAAGGGAGGAAAAGAGAATGTGTTCGCCGGGACGACCTTGGTGAACAGGTAAAAAATATTTGAAACCAAATACCCTTGAAACTATCTTTCTTAATTGGTAAAAACTATTAGTGCCAGCATAAGACTGTTTAGTTTTAAACATAGCTGCCCATTGATTATCACTCATAGCACTAGTGCCGCTATCAGTTAGCAGATCAATAAAGATATCGTCAATTTTTAGTTTGAAGACATTATATCCAGCTTGGGTTATTAATTTCTCTCGTTGTTCTCGTGAAGGAATCTTGATGGATTCAACCATCTTGATTCTAAAAGGTTCTGGTTTAATGGCTGTCATAGACTATTATTATAACATGGGCCATTCCGATTTTCTCGTATAGAATGATGATTTTAAAAATATTTCCTAAGGTTTCAAAACATACACAAAGTATTTAATTCTATTAGATTGGGTTACTGATTACTTTGTTCTATATGTCGAACTATATTACTGGCTCGCCTGAGCCAGAAAAATCGCGCAAAACCAAAACTCCAACTGCAAGTTGGAGAAAAACAAAAAGGCGGAGCGCGAAAGCTTGATCACCCACAATCAAGCTTGAGCGCGGAGCTAAAGATTTGGGGAGGCAAAATGTGTTCTGACTTGCTCTAGGACTCTCACTAATTGTAAGAACTTGCTGGGTGCTTCTTTGATTAATACACTCATAAGGGTAGAGGTCAATGCGGCTCTTTTAATTAGGTAAGTATTTTATGCTGCTCGCCCAATTCTTGCCAAACAGTTTCTTTGCCAATTATTTTTTCGCTATGATCTAAAAAATGTTTAAGTTTCTCTAGCAACCAAAGTTTCAGCTCTCTACCTTCAGCAAACTGGTAATAATAGCTATTTTCTAAAAAATCAGCTGCTTTAATAAGCAAGGCGGGTCTTCCTGCCTTTAAGCAACGTTCAAAAGATTGAAAATATCTTTTCTTTTTATCTTTTAGTTGTTTATCAAAACTACAAGCCTGAACCAAACTAGTTACTTTTTGACCAAATTTGTCTTTAATTTCCTCGGGTATTGTTTCAGAGTCTTCAAGTAAATCATGAAGAACGCCGGCTATTACTACTTCTTTGTTGTAGCCACAATCATCAAGATACAGGCCTACCCTAATGCTATGCAAAACAACTGGTTTAGGGTTATCGCCTGATTTATCAATCTTAAATACTAAGAATTTTATTGCTTCTTCAATAAGCTGGCTTCTTTTAGGATTTCGCATTAATAAAATTATACCAAAACTCGCCCAAGGGGCGAGAAAAATCGCGCAGAAAAAAACAAAAAGGCGGAGCGCGAAAGCTTGATCACCCACATCAAGCTTGAGCGCGGAGCTAAAGATTTGGGGAGGCAAAATGTGTTCTGACTTGCTCTAGGGCTCTCACTAATTGCAAGAACTTGCTGGGGCTTGGCTTTCTTCTTTTAACACAAGATTAAGTTTCTAAATTGCTAGTGCTTTTTATTTCTCCAGTCCAAAACGGTACAATAGACCCATGAGTAGTCAGAAAAACATCAAGTTATTAACTTGGTTTAACTTTTTTACTGATTTTAAACTATACGCTCCAGTAGCCATAATTTACTTTTCTCAAGTATCGGGCTCTTACGTTTTAGGAATGAGTGTTTTTTCAATCATAATGCTTTCAGCTGCAATTTTTGAAGTACCCACAGGTATTTTCTCCGATTTGATTGGCCGGAGAAAGACTTTAATTCTGGGCGCTCTTTTTAGTGCCCTTGGCTTAGTCTTTTACGCTCTAGGCGGTTCTTACTTTTTTCTAATCTTAGGCGCAATTTTAGAAGGATTATCTCGCTCTTTTTATTCTGGCAATAATGACGCCCTCCTTTACGATACTCTAGCCGAAACTCAACAAGAAGCCGAGTATCATGTTTTTTCTGGCAAGGTTGATTCCATGTTCCAAGTCGCCTTGGCAATTTCAGCAATCATTGGGACAGTTATCGCCCACTGGTCTTTCTCTTTAGTCCTTTGGCTTTCTGTGCTTTCTCAGCTTACCTGTTTAGGAATAAGCATTTTTACGATTGAACCAAAAATTAAAATTCAAGAAACAGCCAATGTTTTTGCCCATATAAAAGAAGCTCTTAAAAACTTCAGTAAAAACGCTAAACTTCGCCACTTAAGCCTGGCTTCAATTTTAGATTACGCCTTAGGGGAAAGTTCGTATCAGTTCCGCTCGGCCTTTGTAAATACTCTCTGGCCCCTTTGGGCCATTGGTATTTCCAAAGCCCTGTCCCACATAGGCTCAGCTCTAAGTTATTACTTTAGCGGTAAACTAATTAACAAGTTTACAGAGCTAAACATTCTAATATACAAGAAAGTCTACGGAGTTATAATAAACATCCTTTCTTTAGGATTCCCGACAATAATTTCTCCAGCCCTAATGTCTACTACTTCTTTTTTTCATGGAGTATCAATGACCGCTAAAAATAATTTACTTCAAAAAGAGTTTAGCTCAGAACAAAGAGCAACCATGGGCTCACTTAATTCCCTTTTTGGAAGCCTTACTTTTTCCGCAGTCTCTTTGCTTCTTGGTCTTTTTGCCGATAAAATAGGTCCAACCAAAGCTCTTCTTCTCTTACAACCAGCTTCTCTTTCGGTCTTGTATTTATATTGTAAATTAAAAAAGAAATATAGCTCGCTTTAATAAAGCGAGAAAAATCGCGCAGAAAAAGACAAAAAGGCGGAGCGCGAAAGCTTGATCACCCACAATCAAGCTTGAGCGCGGAGCTAAAGCTAAGGGGAGGCAAAATGTGTTCTGACTTGCTCTAGGGCTCTCGCTATCTGGAAAAAAGCAGTTTTTGAAAGCCAAAAGAGATAAAACTGATAACGGGCCATTCTCACATGGTCACTACTGATTAGTTTTTTCAAGAGTAACAATCCTATATGCGACAATATCTTCCCGAACAAGATCGTAGGCATAACTACAGGCACTCAAATGTCCTTTTGTTTCTGGGGAAAGAAACAATCCCCGCGACGAATGCAGCTTTTTTTCTGCTCTAATCTTAGACTTCAGCATACCTGGAAGCACATTGCGTGAAATATCAACATCCTCAACCACTTTAAGTCCTACAGGAACAATGGTTTCAATCCAATCAAGAGGGTAAAAATCTACTAGAGCAAAGCCCTTAAGAGCAGATTTAATTATTTTTCCTGTTCTGTATCCATTGGTTTATCGGTTAACCAAATATCAGCTATAACTAGGCGCCCCCCCGGAACAAGTATTCTTTCGATTTCTTTTAAAAATATTTCTTTATCTGCATGACAAGAGCTTTCTATTGCATATGAGGCATGAAACATACTAGTCCCGACAGGGATATGGTGATAATCGCCCGTAATTATCGAAACTTGTTTTTCAAGCGATCTAGCAGCTACTAACTGATGCCCTAACAACGCCTGCTCATGAGATAATGTTATTCCGCAAACATTAGTGTCGGGGTAATGTTGTGCAAAATATATTGCTGTTCCGCCAATGCCGCAACCAGCATCTAAGACAGACTTTGTATCTTCCCAATTCCCTAGACCAAGCCTATTAATTACTTCATCATTCATTCTTAATTTATGCTCTTCTAATGAACAGCGAGGAGCACCTTCAGCATAGAAGCCATAATGCATAGCAAGAGATATTGGGTTAAGACCCCTTTTAAAGCGCTCAAGCCAAACTTGGTCATAATATTCAAGAACTTTATTTGTTTCTGGACTTCGCATATATAACTTATAGTATAAATACCCATAACACTTTTTGCAACAAACAATTATTCAAACAGATTAGCCCAGATTTTCATTGCAATTTTAAGTTTTTCCCAGTAATCAGAAAATTTAGGAAGCTGATCAGCTAATGAAAGGTAGCATTCTCTAAAATTACTCCCCACAATTTTTATATTCCTGACAGATTTCCAAAGCATATTATTATCGTCGTAACCAAGCTTTTCTTTTTCATAATTTCTAGTTGGGTTACTTGCTCGTTCATGTCGAATGTACGGGTCCCCGCCCGTAATATAAACACCTAGATGGTCACATATTCTCTTTAAAAATACTCCCATCCAAATATCTCCAAACCTATCGACGCCATATTCTTTACCCATAAGGAGAAAATAGGCAGAAGGAATGGTCTCTCTCCGGAAAGCAAGATTCATACCAGAGATTGGTGAAAAATAACCAAAGGGTGAAATGAAACTAAAATTTTTCTTTTGCAAGCGGACATTGGGGTTACTTATTTGGGTTACAGCATCAAAATCGGGAATATTTGACCATAATCCCATATTCGCAACAGAATGAGAAAATTCAATATTCTTTGGAACACCTCTTACTGATATTGATTGAGAGTGCTGAAACCAGTCTTTCGGATATGTTTGTTCAAACAGGCTCTTTTTATGAGTTTCGATAAAGTTTTCATCGTCGGGATAGCAATCATCATCAAGGGTTACAATCATGTCGTAGTTTTGCTGCCAGGCCTTAAATAATCCGAATGATCTAACGCAGTCTGTTCTTTTGGGAATGATCCATGATTTATAGGAAAGCTCGTTATCAATGTCTTTCCAAGAATAATGATCAAATTTAATTTTACTACTCTCAATCTTAAAGGAAGGTTCGGGATTATCTTCGACAACAATTACGTGAACATTTTTTAATTCTTCCGCCCAACGATCAAACCATACTTTTAAGCATTCCTCCCTAATAGTAGGAACAACAACTGCTGTTTTCATCCTAACCATAAGCCATTAATATGCAACTTTATTTTTTGGGGAATACCAGCTTCCTTCAATTTCGTAATTTGATTAAATGTATTTTCATCATTTTTAACAACATCAACTAATCCTAAAATTTCTTCGGATATTCTCGTATCATAATTTTTGCCCCTGGCAATTAAATTTATTATTGCTTTTGCATCAAATTGATCTTGAGACAAATAATCAATGACCAACGATATCCATTTCTCAACCACCAATTCTGATATATTGGAAAAGCTAACAGTCCCGTGTTTTTTTATTCTCTCTATTATCGCCTTTCTGTTAAATAAAGAGAAGGCCTGCTCCTCATCAACAATCTGAAGAGCCAATCCTATAAACTTGGATTTTGAAGCTAAATATACTTGTTTCCTCCACCAAATATCTAAAAAACTATGAAAAACTATACCTGTTTTAACTGCAATATCTGCAATACTTGAATTTTCTTTTTTAATAAGGCTTATTTTATTAGAAAGATCGGATTCGTCCTTCAATAAAAAATGCGTTGTTCCTCTATTATCACCAGAAATGTAACGAATGTCCGGCAAGATACTACCAATTAAAAATCCATCACGCTGATCTTCATTAGCCAAAGAGTCAGATAATTGATTGCCTGCAAAATAAAGGTGTGATGATATTAGCGGCATGTTCTTTTATTTTTGTAATGAAACTAACCACTGAAATTTAGTCAAGTTGGTTAAAAATAAACAATTGTCATACTTCTCCAAAAAATGTAATGCTAAAACATTAATCTCAGCCACAATTTCATTGACCATATTTTCTGTTATTGGCAGGATGCCAATTCTTCCCATATATTCTATCTCCAACTGAGACATTTGATGTACACCAGACGTACAAAAGTCGACACTAACTTTATAATTTCTTCCAGTTGACGCATTGGTAATATAAGTATACCTCTTTCGTCTAACCACTTCGCCTAATTCTACCAATTTTGACCCAGCTTCAACTTCTTCGTCCTCAATTATTTTCGATTTTAAACTCCCCTCAAACTGACCTAAATACTTACTAACAACTTCAGTCCTAACAAGAGTTGGGCTTCCCTCAAAAACAACAGGAGGTCCCTTTTTTTTGACAGCAAACCTTTCCACTTCAGGATCTGTGACAACCACCACAACTTCTTCCATTCCACTTGGCCCCACTAAACCATAATTTATAAAGTGAAACTCCCATTCCTTAATTACTTCTTTCCCGGGCATTGCTTTAAATCCGGAAATTAACCCTTCAGTTACTTCAGAAAATATTTGATCAACCAACAACAATGGATTTTCTGTGTTTACCACCTGAAGCTTAGCCTCAACTTCTTTACCGGGAACTTCGTAGGTAAACTCTTGAAGAGATCTCTGATGAGCCAACTCTTCCATCACGGCAAGATATAAATACTGAAACTCTTTTCTTCTGCCTTCGCATGGCTGTAAATCAATCCCATAAGACAAAATCATTCTTAGTGCTTGTTCTGCCCCTTTTTTTGATAAGGCTTTTATTTCTAATCTTCCACCGGAGCTTTCACTTAGCAATAACCTCTTTTCCCGACCCTCTCCGAAATATCCCCAGTATTGCTCACCAAAATCTAAAGTTACTCTTTGCACCCCATTACTGAAATATTCCCTTTGACTGATTGTTTCTATAAGAGGCAGAAGCGGACGTGGTCCAATGTTTGCCATTGCTTGATAGACAACTCCTCTATCCAGTCCGATTTGTACTAATGATTCTAAATCGTAACCGCTACCAAGCCCTTTAAGTACTTTCCCAACATCCCCCCTATTACAAGGTGCTCGCGTTTTTGTTACAACACCTCCTGTACCATCAACCTTAACTTCTAAAAACTCACGTGATGCTTCAAGAAAGCCCATAGGACCAATATACCTCCTTCCCCTAACATAACTATTGCGAGGGAGATTAAACTCTCGTGTAGCATAGTAAACTGTCTGTACTTCTTGTCCTGAATATGGTTGTCTTTGAAAAACGGTTTCTAGCAACATCCTTACATCGTTAACCCGAGAAGGCTCAACAGCAAATCTTGTTTCCCATCTAGTTTCCTTTCGAATCTCAAAAGATTCTTCTCCTTGATCTACCCCTGCTATTTCCCTCATCTTGATTTATGAAAAACTTGATAATATAAATTCCCCGCAATATACATAAACCAAAAAGAGAAACATAGCCATAATGGCACCCCATACTTCCACGGATTAACTACAGCTCTTATAAAATTGTTAATATCAAATAATTTTTCACCCACACCCGCTTTCGAATCGGCGATCCCGTTCTTGAATTTTTTCTTTATTAACTCACATATATTTGTTGGATCTTTATGCCTGATAATAGCTTTACTTGCCAACTTTATAACTGCACCTTTTTTATACATTCTTTCTCCACATTCTCTATCTTCACCTCCAGCCCCACTTAATGAAGAGTCAAAAACTTTTTTCGAATTAGTCAATTTCTTTAATGAAGATACTCTTATTGCCAGTAGTCTGCCATTAAAACTATTTAGTGTTCCGTCTTTATTCATCATTTTCTCCATAAAGACAACTTTTCTCCATAGCGATAGCCACTTATTAGCATTCGTATTATAATATTGTTCCCAAATATTCCCCTGAACAATGTCTGTTTGGGGGTTTGCTAATTTTGCAGACAATTCCATTAAGCATTTACTATCCAGAACCCCATCACAGTCTACAAATACAAGAATGTTTCCTTTGGCTACTGAAATTCCAGTGTTTCTTGTAGCAGCAACCCCCTGGCCAATTGTTTTTAAAACTCTTACACCAACATCAGATTCCTGAGCTATCTCTATCGTTCTATCGTTCGAATGATCATTAACGAGAATGACTTCATAATCTCTTGTATTGGCTTGAAGATGCCCAATACTGGTCAACATCTCGGCTATGTTCTGCTCCTCGTTCTTTGCACAAATAATTATTGAGAATTTCATTTACAATCCTTTTAGAACTTGATTCGGATTTTGTGCCTCGAAAATTCTAAAACCTTCCCCTATAGAGACGCCCAAAACAGTTGAATTTCCAAGATGTCCCCATATCCCGCCACGAATACTTCTAAATAAATAATACGACTTAAATCTCTTAAACCATCCGGAATCCCCTAGCGTTTTAGAACATTCATCTGCAATTGCCAACAAAAGTTCGTCCAATTTTTTCAATATTTGCCAGTTCTCTTTTGGTAAGTCGTAACTAATAACCGTTTTTTTCTGTTCATTCCGCTTAATCGATACGCTATTTTTTTCTGCATAAAGTAAGTATTTTCTCCAACCATTATATAATTCAAGAACCAAAATGACCCAATCTGAGTTGTTAATACACCATTGCGGATCAATTAAATACCATTCTGAAGGTTCGGACAGGTTTGCAAAAAGATTGGTATAGTTTTCATCCCCATGAATCATGAACGAAAATTGTGGCTTAGAATTTTCATACATGGATCTAGCAGCCATCAGAGAGCTAATTAAGTCTGGGTATTCCCGCCCATTCACAAGTATTGTGCTTGTAAATAGTTTGCCCGCCTCAACCTTTCTATCTTCAAAATCAAATAAATAATTGGACTTAATAAGTTTATCAATGTGCCAATCGGTATTATAAAAATATTTGGAAACATTACGAGGAGGCTTCTCTTTCTTGGAAGAAAGAACTATTTGAAATAGTTCTTTCAAAATCGTTTTATACGATTCTAGTATTTTTTTTTCGTTCCTATCCCTGTCTTTAAGCAATATTTGTTGAAAAGATTGTAAGTCTATCGTTCTGTAGACAATCATTAAAAGTTCGTCATTCACTAGATATCTTTTAGGTAAGTGTGTCTTTAAATATGGCTGTAGGGAATTGTAACCACGAACCTCTCTATTATAAAACGATCTTTTTTTTACACATTTAATTGCCCTATTTTTTTTAAACCTAAATACAGACGAATTCTTTCCGTCATAAATAAGTTCTGGTTGTCCCCCAAACATCTTACAAATACTTTTATATTTTTGTTTAGATATCATCTTAACAACCTTATATGGTTAATCATACTATAAGACGAGATCAAATGCCAATAAGATCACGTGTGTTATTATAGAAAAGATAGTAACGAGGAATTCATATTAAGCTTCGCTGTTTAAAAAAATACTAACTCGCTCCCCGAGTAAGAAAATCGCGCAAAAAACCAAACTCCAACTGTAAGTTGGAGAAAAACAAAAAGGCAGAGCGCGAAAGCTTGATCACCCACAATCAAGCTTGAGCGCGGAGCTAAAGCTAAGGGGAGGCGAAATGTGTTCTGGCTTGCTCTAGGGCTCTCACTAATTGTAAGAACTTGCTTGGACTCAGTTTTTTTCCTTTAATACAAGATTAAGTTTTTCGTTCCCGAAGTTGATTTTTGATAAAATAGGGCATGCCTAGGTGGTCGCAAGCAGTACTTACTAACAAAGCTCTAGAAAAAATGAAAAAACATGGCCTAAGCAGAGGCGATATTCAAGGAGTCTTTGAAAAATATCAGAAAAAAGAAGATACATTAATTTCTGGATGTACTAGCTTTATCAGAACCTTAGGAAGTAAAGAGATTGGCGCAATTGCTCGGCAAAAAGAAAACAGTTTTTGGCTAATAATTAGTGTTTGGAAAAGAAAACTATTTAGGAGGTAGTGTTTCGCCTGTCATGATCATCTCCAGGGATTGATCAGTAATACCCAACGCCAACCTACATGCAAAATATATTCGGTCTCTTCTGTTCATTGTTTTGGCATACTCCTCATAAAATTGACCAGAAAAGTAAAAATCAAAAAATCTATCACGCTGAGACGAAAAAAAGAAGGCCCGAAGAGTAGAATAAAGATTAATCACATCCTCAGGTTTATTTGATTGTCTATTTTTACCAGCTGAAATAAATGAAAGATATAAAATTTGTTCATCTTCTTTAGGAGATGTTTTTATAAATTTCTTAACAAAATCTTGAACAGCTAATACAGAAAGAAAATCAACTAAGTCTTCGTCTGTTTGGTGGCCAAACTGAAACAATATCTGCTCCCTTGAGCCAATAGAAAGAACTGTGCCGTTTACGGCTGTTCTCACTTTCTCTCCTTCGGCTTCTAAGGCCTTATTTATCTCTCGATAATAATCTTTAATTTCTTCAGAAACTTCATCTCCAGACGAGGTGACCATATCCCCATAAACCGCCTCCCAAGAAATCATCGCAACATCTTTGGTCACTTCTCCCCCATCAACCCTTTCACAAAATGCATGAATCTGCTCATGAGCTAATGCCCGGGCAATATATAAATTAGGATCATTAAGTGGTGGTGGCCAATCTTTTCGTATCCCCAATTCTTCCAAGACTAGATCTTTTACAAAAAATATATCACTAGCTCTGGTAAATACAGGCGACATAGAATCACCAGCTCTTCTTGGGCTAAGCTGACCTGCTTCTTCGCGAGAAATCCACTTTATAGAAGAATCTTTGATGGGCGCTATTCTTCCACCAAAAATATCTTCTAAAGACTCATTAATCCTACTGGCCATAAATAGGGTTTGCTGCTCAATCCCTGATGGATCTTGATATTCTGTCATTAATTAATTTTACACCATATTCGCCCATCAGGCGAAAAATCGCGCAGAAAAAACTAAACTCCAACTGAAGATTGGAGAAAAACAAAAAGGCGGAGCGCGAAGCGCGGAGCCAAGTTGCGGGGAGGTGAAATGTGTTCTGACTTGATCTAGGGCTCTCACTATCTGGAAAAAGCAGTTTTACGCGGTGCTTCACCGAACCCAGGCACATTTATAGGGGTAGGTGTTAAGCACAGCTTACAAGTATGTAAACTAGCTTAGATTGTTATACAATATAAATGTGAAGCGAGAGAGTTTTTACTCTCCATGACGCTAACACCTCAAGGGCCCAAGCGTGAGGCGCTTTACAAATTAAAAAGCCTTTTTAAGGCCTTCTTTTTTTATCCATCATAGGGAAAAAACAACTACTTGACACGGTTCCCTAAACTGACTAAAATAGACAGTACATGGAATCGTATAGTTTAAGCTTACTAACTAAAAAAATACTTGAATCAGAATTTTCTTTGGTAAATTCCCAAACCCTAAAAAAACTTTTGGGGATAAAAAAAGAAAGAACCTATTACCGGATTATTAAAGATTTTATTAAAAACAAAGTCATCATTAACCTTGAAAAAAACAAGTACTTGATTGCGGGAAAAGGAACCCACACTTTTGAAATTGCCAATTTTTTATATCGACCATCATATGTATCCCTAGAAACCGCTCTTAATCATTGGGGAATTTTATCCCAATTTCCTTTTGAAATAACCAGCATCACTTCCAAAAAAACCACTACCAAGGAATTTGACGGGAAAGTCTATAATTACCACCATCTTGCTCCTAAATATTTTGGGATGTGCACTAAAAAAAACAAAGGTCTAATTGCCACCCCGGAAAAAGCTCTTTTTGATCAACTGTACTTAGCCTTTAAAGGGATTAAAACCATTAATTTTGACGAATATGATCTGAAAAACATAAAATCAAAAATCTTTATTCAAATCTGCAAACAACTAAGAGCGGATAGAAAAATTGTCGATTTATTTAACAAAATCCCAAAATAATATTATGCTAACCAGTAAACAAATAAAAGACTTTTCCCAATCACTAAAGATAAACGAGAGTGTTGTCTTTCGGGAATACATCCAAACTCTATTTTTAAAAGAATTATATGAGGAAAAATATTCCAGTAATATTTTCTTTAAAGGAGGAACAGCGATCAGACTACTTTGGGAAGGAACAAGATTTTCCGAAGATTTAGACTTTACCGTTAGCGGCGGCCAAAAAAGTTTCCTTAAATTTACTTCTGGTTTTTTTAAGAAATTAGAAAAGCTGTATAACTTTAGTTTTAAAAAAAGAAAAAGCGTTGCCGGAATAAAATATCTTTTAACAGTGAACTCGAAAGCCCTTGGCCACAAAGTGTTTATTGGCCTAGATTTTTCCTTCCGAGAAAAAGTATTAAAACCAAACAAATCAACTATTGCTACAAATTATCCGATCATTTTTACATCCTTTGTCAATCACCTATCCGCCGAAGAAGTGGTCGCCGAAAAGATCAGGGCCTTATTAACCCGAAACAAAGGGCGAGATATTTATGATTTATGGTTTCTATTAAGTAAAAATATCAAAATACAACCTGAACTAGTAGAAAAAAAGCTCGCCTATTATGACCTAAAGAAATTTAGTCCAAGCCTGCTGGTAAAAAAGATCAAAGGATTTAGTCAAAAAAAGTTCGTTCTTGATCTAAGACCATTCGTGCCGATAAACCAAAGGAATAAACTAGCTGATTTTTTTGAATATACGGTAGTCTTTTTAGAAAAAAAGATAATCAAATAGCTTTTTTATCTAATCTTTTTATATCTTTCACGATAATCCTAACTGATCTATTAAAACCAGAAAAATCGCGTAAGAAAAAAGGCGGAGCGCGAAGCACTTAAGTCTTAGTGATTTGGGGAGACAAGAAAAGTGGCCCCTGCTCTGCTTTAAATAGCGAGCCGGTTGAAAGGGCAAGATCACTTAGAATGATGATACAATGGTAGATTACCATTGTTAAATGCAATACTATGGATAAAAATTCCTTCATCGGTATCGATGCTAACGAGGCTAATCTAGTACAACACCGGCTAGGATCAAACCAATTTGCATATGGGCTTTTAAAGACAATTGAAAAGACTGACGCTTCGCATTCATATCAGATCTATCTTTCTACTCCATTGTTAAACGACATGCCCAGCCAGCGCTCAGGATGGAATTATCGAGTTATTCCCCCTCCCATATTTTGGACTCAATGGCGTTTACCTTTAGATCTATATTTCAGATTTCCACGACCTAAGGTGTTTCTTAGCCTAAGTCATTATGTCCCTCGCTTTTCACCAATACCAAGAATCGTGACAATAACTGATTTGGGGTATTTAAAGTTTCCTGGGCAGCTCCGTAAAAAAGACTTGCTACAACTAAAGCTCTGGACTGCATATTCTTTAAAAGCAGCAGATCATATAATCGCAATATCAGAGTTTACTAAGCAAGATATTTTGGATAATTATCAGATAGACAGGTCAAAAATATCTGTAATATATCCAGGATACGACAGAAGTGTTTTTAACGTCTCTCTCAAAAAAAAGAGCGCTAAACATGTATTAAAAAAATACAATATCAGCACTCCTTAT
>JBDRHA010000006.1:0-146739 GCA_043817235.1 Candidatus Shapirobacteria bacterium | reverse complement strand
CTGAAATACGAAAGCTTTGCCAGCCCAAATACTTAATTTCCATTAATAGAAATATAACACGAGGCAAAAAACTTCACAACTTTTTTAAAATGGTCTTCTTGACACTCGGGCTTAATCTGAGTTATAGTAACTTTATAATTTAACCCATGCGCAAAGAAGTCTTACTGGCAATTATTATAGGAATTATCCTCGGCTTAGGCCTAATGCTTGCTTGGGAAAGAAAAAAGAAGAACAATATTGACCAATCTGTTCCGGCTTTAGAGGAAGCCGACCAGCAATCAGAAAATATTATTTCAACCCCTTCGTTAGCCCAAGAACAGAAATTAATTATACTTGAGCCCGAAGATGAAACAATATCCGCCCAAGAAAAGATAGCCATTACAGGAGAGACTGACCCTCTTTCTACTGTTGTGGTTATTTGGGAAGAAGGGGAAGATATTTTAGTAGCTGATGAGCAAGGCTCATTTAAAACGGAAATCGACCTTTCTGCCGGACCAAATGAAATAGAAATTTCAGCTTATAATCAGAATAATCAGGTGATTAAAAAAATCCTTACGATTACCTATTCTACGGCCAAATTCTAATTTATTTTTTATTAAAATGAAAAAAGCAAGTCTCTTCCTTTTAATCTTTGGTTCGCCTTTTTTCCTTTTCTCAAGCCTTAGGATAAGTGCCCAAGACAGTACCCCGTCGGCCAAAGAAGAAGAATTAAACACCCAGATAGAACAAATTAAAAATGCGGTGCGAGAACAGGTAGAAGAAAAATTAAAAAGTATAACCGCAGAGCAAAAAAAAGTTAGCTGGGTAGGCACTATAAAAGAAAAGGATAATAGCACGATCGCCCTAGAAAATAGCCAAGGGGAAAGACAAGCTCTTTATGATGAGGAGACAGTAGTCGTGAACCTAAGCAGTCAAGAGCAAGATTTTCAAGATCTAACAGAAGGCAAGAAAGTAGCGATTTTGGGCTATGAGCAAACTCCCAATCTAATTAACGCTAAAAGGATAATTTTAGTAAAAGAAAACAATCTTCAAAAATTCCCCTCCGTGGGAATTATTTCTGATAAATCACAGGTTGAAAATTTACTCGTTATCACTCCCCTAATCAATAAAGATCAGTCTTTGGAAATTCTTACTAATTCCCAATCAAAAGTTATGGATAGTGAGGGAAAAATTATCAGCTATAAAGAGCTGGAAAAAGAGCAAAAGGTAGCTTTAGTCTATCAAACGGACGATAAGGGAAGCACCGCCTTGCTTATCCGTGTTCTTCAATAAACCTACTCAGCGTCGTGTATAATTAATCTGAGAAAATGAAAAATAAAGGATCGAAAATCCAGCCTCTTAAGGGCTTTCGGGATTTTTTACCTGAAGACATGGCTATCCGCCAAAAAGTAATTGACACGCTGCGAGAAGTATTTGAAGCTTTTGGCTTTGTGCCTTTGGAATCTCCCGCCCTGGAATACAGCGAGGTACTTTTAGGAAAATACGGAAAAGAAGCTGATAAACTCGTTTATTCTTTTAAAGATCAGGGCAAAAGAGATATTGGTCTGCGCTATGACCTTACTGTACCCGTTTCTCGGATATTGGCCCAATACCAAAACAAAATTATAATGCCTTTCAAGCGTTATCAAATCCAGCCGGTGTGGCGAGCCGAAAAACCCCAAAAAGGTCGTTACCGTGAATTTGTTCAATGTGATGCAGACATATTTGGCGTTAACTCTCCCCTAGCCGACGCCGAAATTATTGCTCTAATTTTCCAAGGCCTTAAAAGTTTAAAACTTAATAATTTTCAAATTAAAATTAACAGCCGACAAGTTCTTTTTGAATTAATGGCCAAAGCCAATGTGCCGAAAGAAAAACAGCTGCGAGCAATTATTATTTTAGACAAACTGCCTAAAAAAGGCAAAAAACTAGTCGAGCAAGAGCTGGCGGATTTTTTAAGCTCAGATATAGCCAGGAACATTATTAAACTTATTTCTAAAGCTAATCCTGATAACTATCTTCAGGCCGTCTTAGATCTTCTTTTGAAATATAATCTTCCCGCGGGTTCTTGGATGTTTGAGCCCAGCTTGGCCCGAGGGCTAGATTATTATACTGGGCCGATCTTTGAGACTGTTATTAGTAACTCTGCTGTTGGCTCCATAACCGGCGGCGGACGGTACGATAACTTGGTTTCTCAGCTAGGCGGACCGCAGCTGGTTGCTATTGGAACTACTTTTGGCCTAGATCGCATTATAGAGGTTATTAGAAAAGATAACCTTTGGCCTGATCTGCCAACAGCCCAAACCAAAGTTCTGATCACCGTATTTTTGCCCGGGTATTTGGATCAGTCGCTAAAAACTGTAAGCAGGTTGCGCGAAAAGAAAATTAATTCAGAAATTTATTTAGAGCCGAACGCAAGATTAAACAAGCAGTTAAAGTACGCTGATAAAAAAGGCATTCCTTGGGTAGTCATTCTTGGCCCAGAAGAAATAAAAGAAAAAAAGATTTTGCTTAAAAATATGAAAACTGGAGATCAGGAAAAAGTATCTTTAGAAAAAGCAATTGGCAAATTAAGCCAGAATTAAATCTAAATCTCCACCTAATACTTTATCCAATTGCCTTACTTTCTTGCCAGTTCTGTGATCTGTAATCCGATTTTGGGGATAATTATAAGTTCTAATTTTTTCTGACCTTTCCCCTGCTCCGCCTGCCTGCCGCCAAGAATCAATCACTCCCTTTTTTTTATCTTCCTCTGTCTGCCAAAGTTTGCTTCTTAGCAGGTTTAAGGCAATCTCTTTGTTACGGACCTGGGTTCTTTCCTGCTGACTGCTTGTCATGATTCCGGTTGGCACATGCCTAAGCCTTACCGCCGTAGATACTTTGTTCACATTTTGGCCTCCCGCTCCTCCCGCGCGAAAGAATTCCCATTCCAGATCAACATCTTTTAATTGAATATCTTGAGCGCTTACCTCCGGCAAAACCACTACTATAGCTGTAGAAGTATGGATTCTGCCCCTTTTTTCGGTCTCGGGAATACGCTGTACCCGATGAACCCCGGTTTCCTCTTTTAATAGTGGATAAGTATTTAGGCCGCTGACCTTAATAACGCCTTCGTCCACAATTACTGACTTATGGCCCTTTTTTTCGGCAAAGCGCAAATACATCCTTACTAAATCTGAAGCCCAAATTTTCGCCTCACTGCCGCCAGTTCCCGGCCGAACTTCAATAATTGCGATCTGAGGATTAATTTGCATGATAGAAGAATGCTACTTAGCTTTTTTATTTTTTAAAGCCTTAGCTCTTTTTTCCTGAAAACGCTCCAGCCGACCCTTGGTGTCAATAAACCTAGATTTTCCGGTAAAAAAGGGGTGGCAGGAAGAGCATATTTCTATCTTAAGCTCGCTTGCAGTTGCACCAGTAGTAAAAGAGGCGCCGCAGGCACAGCTAACCTTGGCTTGATCATAATACTTAGGATGAATATTTTTCTTCATAAGAAATAAATTATAGCATTTCTTACTCTTGGGCTTCAAGAACTGCGTTTATATCCAAAACTTCTCCGTCCCGCCAAATTTCTAGCTTAAGATTGTCCCCTGCTTTCTTGGTGCTAATAATTTCAGCTAGGCTTTTACTTTCGTTGTCCAGCTTTTGGCCATCAATCTGGGTGATAATATCATCCACCCTTACCCCTGCTTTTTGGGCCGGCGAATTTTCAATTACTTCGCGAACATAAGCGCCCTGGGGCACTTCATTCAACAAAGCCGCCTGCTTAGAAATTAGCTGATAGCGAACACCTAGGTAGGGTCGACTGAACTCTCCGGTAGAATGGAAATTTTCCAGCGAATCTTTGACAACATTAATGGGAATGGCAAATCCAATATTTTCACCTACCGGAGAAACAGCAACGTTTACTCCTATTACCTCTCCGGCAGAATTAAGCAAGGGGCCGCCTGAATTTCCCGGATTGATTGCCGCATCTGTTTGAATAACATTATCCAATCTTTCTACATAGCCCTCTAAAGGAGAGCCGGCAGTAATCCCTCTCCCCAGTCCGGAAATAACACCAGTGGTAACCGTATGACGAAATTCTCCCAAGGCAGTGCCAATAGCAATCGCTTTTTGGCCCACCTTTAAGTTATTGGAATCACCCAAATTAAGAGCAGGGAGGCTACTATTGTCCACTTTTAAAATTGCCAGGTCGTTAACCGGATCTCGATAAATATTTGTTACCTGCAGCACATCGTCATTTTGAGTGACCACTCTATATTCCGCCTGAGTATCGGCTACCACGTGCTTATTAGTTACAATCAAATTTTCGCTGCTATCTATCACAAAGCCAGTGCCAATATCCTGCTCTATTTTTTGCTCTTCCGGCTGAATATTAAAAAGCCCAAAAGGACCAAAAGAGAAAAGATCGGAAAAATCAGGATTTGTCAAAGTAGTTTTGCTAATGCTCACCGTAATTACTGAAGGTGCAGCTTGCTCCACTGCCCGAGTAACCACCGATTCCTCATCAATAATTGTCCGGCTGGCTGTTAATGCCCCGCTGTTTAAATCAGCACTAAGCAGATGGTCAAGTAAACTAATTCCCACCAAGCGGTCGGCAACGGCCCCACCCAAAAAAGCTCCCATTAAAAAGAACCCAAAAGCCGTGCCAACGGCTAAATATCTTATTTTATCTCTCATTTTACTGACTGTCTTTACTTAATAATACTTCTATTCCCTTTTGTAATATTTCATCCTCGTCCTCACTGGAATTTTCTCCTGCTTCAACCTTAATATCCGGTTCAATGCCTTGTTTGTGAATGTTATCTCCGCTGGGAAGCAGCCAACGAGCAATAGTCACGTGTAAACCCGATCCGTCCGGAAATTCGTCCGGCTCTTGAACTGTTCCCTTGCCAAAAGTTTGCTGACCGATAACTTTCCCTCGCTTATAATATTTCAAGGCTCCGGCCAAAATTTCCGAGGCCGAAGCCGAACCACGGTTAACCAAAACTACCAGGGGCGTATCTAAAAGATTACCTTGCCGGCCAACTCGATAAACCTGATTATATTCATCGGCCCCTTTTTGTTCAACAATCACCCCAGAAGAAAGAAACTCGCTGGCAATATATACCGAAGCTTCCAAAAAACCTCCGGGGTTATTGCGTAAATCTAAGATCACTCCTTCAAAATCAGAAGAGTTGCTTTGAGCCAAAACTTCATTAACCCAATCTTCCCACTGAGCGTACATTACTTCAGAAAACTGGAGCAGATGAATATAGGCAATTTTTTTACCCCCTTGTTCAATCCACTCGCTGGTTAAACTAGGAACAACAATTCGGTCTCTTACCAAGCTCACCTCAAAAGGAGATTGCTCATCCCGAAGCAAAGTCAAAACAACCGAGCTTCCCTCTTTTCCTCTTATTAATTTTACGGCTTCTGGAAGAGAAATTCCTTCGGTGTCTTTATCTATATTATTAGATTCGTCTATAATCTTTAAGATCAAATCACCAGCCTTAACTCCAGCCCGAGAAGCGGGCGTATTTTCCAAAGGCGAAACAACAGCTAAAACACTATCTTTATACCCCAGTTGTATTCCCACTCCCCCAAATTCCCCATTCAAGTCTTCCTTATTAACTTTATTGTCTTGAGGCGAAAAGTAAGCGGTGTAGGGGTCACCAAGAGATTCAACCATACCCTTAATCGCTCCATAAATCATTTGCTCTGAATCCAAAACGGAGCTATCCAAATATCTTTCTTCAAGTTTTTGCCATACGCCCCAAAAAAGAGAAAGATCCGTCTGGGCGGAAGCTCTAGGGATAAGAGGCAAAGACCTCTGAACCCCAACACGGAAGCCTATCGCTCCACTCAAGACTACTAAAAAGATGATTAAAACTACATTCTTAATCTGACTAAACCTAATTATTGGCTTTTTTTTCATTTTTCTGCAAACAAACCAAAACTTGATTATGGGCAGGATCCACAAAACAAAATTGGCCCGCTAATAATTCTATTTTTAAGTTAGAACTCTTTTTACCGCTTTTGACTTCTAAAGTCAAGACAGGCAAAGACGAATCCTCCAAGTCCAATTCTTTACTAAAAGCAATAAAAGCCGACACTCCCAAAGCCGCCCCTTTTTCTACCAAAGAAGACGAAATCTCTTCGACCAAAAGAACCTGTCCCTGGTGCTTTATATTAAGATCAGGCAAGGAGACTACGGGCAAATAGGTTAATTTCCCCCAGCCCACTCCGCTTCCCAGCCCTTGGCCCTTAAATTCTTGAGCCGGGAAACTAATGGCAATCTCACCTCCGGAAGCTTTAGTAATAGTTCCCGACAAAGGAGCCGCAAGCTCTTCTTTTTCTTTACCGACTAATATCTCTAAAAAACCCTTGTCTTTGTCTATTCTTATGATTTCTCCCGCCAGCGGGGAATGCCACTGGAGTTTACGAGTAAACTTTCTGGACTCAAATAAAATTTCTCCTAAAGATAACTTGTCTCCGGCTAATTTTTTCCGACCTTTTTCCCAAGCCCCGCTTGCCCTTTTCAACCAATTAGGAAAAAATATTTTTTCTACCTTGTTTTTTTCGCGCAGAGCTAGCACTTCTCCAGCTTTGACCCTTTTACCCTTTTTTACCACTATCTTGGCCTCCAGCCCCACTTCTACCACCCAAACGGAAACCAATTTTTTTTCTTTTTTCATTTAGGCCGAAGTAACAAAAGGCAGTAGGGACAAATGGCGCGCTCTTTTGATCGACTGCGTGGTTTGCCGCTGATGTTTAGCGCAAATACCGGTTTTATTCCGGCTTAAAATTCCTCCACGAATATTTAAATATTTTTTAAGATCAAGATAGTCTTTATAGGAGGGTTCTTTACTGCCCTCGCAAAAATCACAAGCCAGGTTTCTTAAGATCCTTGGTTTCTTTCTTTTTACTTTTTTCATTTTCAGTGATTAAAAAGGCTGTTCTTCCTCTTTGGGTTTTTCTTTTTTGGGTTTTAGCGAAGCTTGCTCTTCTTGAGCAGTTTCTCCTGACTCGTCACCAAAACCCGCTGCCTTTTCCAGCTCCTCCTCCAAAGAAGTATCAGCAGCTGCTTGGCGGGAATCAAGAATAATCATATCGCTAATTATTACCTCAGCATCTTTTCTTTTGCCGCCGTCTTTTCCTGTCCATTCCCGGTGCTGAAGCCTTCCTTCTACATATACTCTCCTCCCTTTGGCCAATAGCTGAGAGCAAAGTTCGGCTAATTTATTCCAAGCTACTATTTGATGAAACTGGGCATCGTCCCTTTGCTCTCCGGACTGAGTTGTCCAGCTGCGATTAGTGGCTAAGCCAAAGCTGCAAACCGCCACCCCGCTTGGAGTATAACGCAATTCCGGATCGCGAGTTAAATTACCTATTAACATAACCTTGTTAAGACAGCGGTTAGCCATTTTTTCTCCTTTCAGTTTTAAAGCAGTTTTGCTTAATCCATAAATAACGTAATATTTGACTATTGCGATTCAAAAAAATATTAATCTTAGCCAAAACAGGCGCTTGAGAAAAATTTATCTGGTAAATAAAGAAATTCGCTTCTAATTTCTTTTTAAGAGGGTAAGCTAAAGGTTTTAATCCCCAATCAGCAATCTTGCCAATTTCTCCCCCTGCTTCTTTAACAACCTCCTTAATTTGTTTTTTTAATGAGGTTAGCTTAGCTTTCGTTAATTCCGCAGGAAAAACAAGAACAAGCTCATACTCGCCTCTCTTTTCTGTCGTCATTATTATCAAGAGCAATTATAGCCTTAAGCTGATCTTGCGTCAACTCTTAAGACTGGCAAGAGCCGATAACCTCCTTTAGAATGATCCTCAACCAAATAACCCTTCTTTTTAATCTTTTTCCTTAAAACATCAGCCTTTTTAAAATCGCCTCTTTCTCTTAGCTCAGCTCTTTGTTGGGCCAATTTTTCAATATCTTTAGGTGTTTTTCTGGCTCTTTTTTCTTTAGCTCCCTTTTTAAGGCCTAGGCCAAGTATCTGATCAAAGTCCAAGAGTAAAGACTTTTTCTCTTGATCGGCAAGCTTATTATCCTTAAGCATCTTCCAAAGGGAACCCAATGCTTGAGGCGCCCCAAGGTCATTAGCCAAAAAAGAAAGAAATCTATTTTTATATTCCGCCGCCTCTTCACTTAAAGCTTTTTTCTTTTTGGCCCCTTTAATTTCCCAAGCCAATTTATTATAGGCACTTTGGGCGCTTTTTAGCGCTTCCCAGTCAAAGATCAATCCTTGGCGATAATGAGAAGTCAAAACCAAATAGCGAAAAGCAAGAGGATCAAAGTCCCTTTTCACCACATCGTCAATTAAGATAAAATTTCCCAAGCTCTTACTCATCTTTTCTTTTTTTAATCTGAGCCAGCCGTTATGAAGCCAGTAATTAGCCGTTTTCCCGCCAAAAGCGGCAAAGCCTTGAGCGATCTCATTAGTATGATGAACACAAATATGCTCCATCCCTCCGGTATGAATATCGAAATGTTCGCCCAAATATTTAGTAGACATGGCCGTGCACTCTATGTGCCAGCCAGGAAAACCCTTTCCCCAAGGACTATCCCATTGCATAATGTGCGAACTTCTCCCCGTCACCCATAAAAAAGGATCCCAGGGAGCCTTTTTTTCGGGGTCAATCTCGCTCCTGGCCCCAGCTTTCTGTTTTGTTAGGTCTAGCTTGGCAAAATCTGCGTATTTAGGAAATTTCTGCGTATCAAGCGCCAGCCCTATTTTCGTCCGATATACGAATCCTCGCTTTTCCATGCGCTTAATAAGCTCAATTTGCTCTTTAATATGTTTTGTCGCCCGAGGAAGATAATCAGGCTTGCTAATATTTACCAAATCAATACTTTCCAAAAACTGCTTTAAATATTTATCGGCAATTTCCCAAACGCTTAGGCCCTCTCTTTTAGCCCCTTTTTCCATCTTGTCTTCGCCCGCATCCTCATCAGAAGTTAAATGGCCAACATCGGTAATATTCATTACCCACTTAACTTGGTAATTTAAATACCGAAAAAGCCTTATTAAAACATCCCAGTGAATATAGGCATACAAATGGCCTATATGCTGATTCCAGTAGACTGTTGGTCCGCAAGAGTAAATACCAACTTTTCCCGCCCTTAGCGGAACAAAAACCTCCTTTTTTCTTTTTAACGTATTGTATAGTCTAATTTTCATCAATTCTTTTATACGGAGCGGCGCATATCAACCTCTTTTGTTCCTTTGCTACCCTTTGCCAAAGCACTCCCCATTTTCGGCCGAGAACTAGTTTCCGGAATGTCCTGCAAAGCTAGCTCTTCCTCCCTTTCTCTTTCTTTTTGCATATCTGCCAACAACTGCTTTTCTTTTTCATCCAAAAGTTGTTCTTTTTTTTCTCTCACCTCTTTAATTTCTTTTTCAACATTGCGGCCAGTCAGCTCCCCCCTTAGCTGGTTAATTTCACTTTGGCTTCTGGCCTGATCATTTTTAACCATCTGAACCAGATTAGGATCTGCTTTTTTGGCAGCTGGACCAGTGCCGCTACCCCCGAGCTTATCAATGCCTAAAGGCTCGGTTGCCGCTTTGGCCGTACTCTCCATCACTAAACTTTCCAGCTGGCCGGCAACATTCTTTATTGTTTTTTGCATTGTTCCTCCTTAATATTTTAAAAAACCTGGCGGCCCTTTAAGGCCTCCTTGAGGGTGCCAGGGTCAGCATAGTCTAAATCAGCACCCATTGGCAAGCCATGGCCAATCCGAGTAATTTTTAACGCTCTTCCTATTTTCTCTAATCTTTTTTTAATATGCAAGGCTGTCGCTTCGCCCTCCATTGTCGGATTAGTTGCCAAAACCACTTCTTTTACCTGTCCTTCTTCTACTCTTTTAGCCAAAGAACCAATTGTTAGGTCATCCGGGCCAACGTGAATTAAGGGATTAATTACCCCGCCCAAAACATGATAAAGACCCTGATAGCTTTTAGTGGCCTCAATGGCCAGAATGTCCAAGGGCCTTTCTACTACACAAACCACACCCTGGTCACGATAGCTCCGAGAGCATATTTGGCAAGGGTTTGTTTCGTCAATATTATGGCAAACCGAGCATACTTTAAGTTTTTCTTTTAATTCTTTTAATCTTTTTATAAATTCCTCCACAAAATAAGAAGGCGTTTGGAATAAATAAAAAGCAAGACGGGAGGCTGATTTTGGACCAACACCCGGCAACTTTTCCAAAATTCTAATAAGCTGGGCTAAAGCCGTCGGTAATTTTTCCATATGTCTCTTGTTAAAGTCCGCTTAAATATTAAACATCTCAGAAGCAAGACCTCTCATTTTTTTAGCGGCTACTTTTTGGGATTTTTCTATTGCCTCATTCAAAATCTTAACCAGCAGGAGCTGATCTTGGCCGTCAATAATAATTTCTTCCACTTCTTGGTTAGCCCGAACCACTACTTTTATTTTTCCCTTTTCTAGAGAAATTTTCTCCTTGCTTAATTTTTTTTGCATCTTTTTGGCCGATGATCTTAACTGGGCCATCTTGCCTACCTGTTTAACTTTATCAAACATCCTTCCTCCTTCTTTAACAAAATATTAACTTCTATCTTTACGAGTTCGTTATTAGTGTCATTGCGATCCCGCAATGACACTGAACCTATTCGCCAAAAATATCTTTAGCCATTTTATAAAGATCTTCTCCGTTATTATTCCCACTGTCATCATTCATTTTTGGCGCTTGAGAAGCGGGCAAAGAGCTTGACCCAGTCGATCTTTGGCCCAGCTCGCATTTCAGCTTTAATGAGGTTTGGAAAAGTTTAGCCACAGCTTCTTCCACAATACGCCGATTGCGTTCTTGTTCTAGTTGGTCTTTGTGAAACTGGTAAAAAACTTCCAAAGTAAGATAGTTTTCATCTATTTTTTTGGGCCGAGCCGAGCGCAGAAGAGCACAAACCGAATGATTTAAGGGCTTGACCATTTCCAAAAACTTAGCCCAATTTTCTTTAAAAGCTTCTAGCCCCAAGCTGGTCTTTTTATTTATCTTTTGCTCATCTTTTAACGGCTCAGTCTTTTTTATTTCTTTTTTTACCGGCTCTTTTTGATCATCAGGCCCTAATCTATCAGTTTTTCTTGGAAGAAAGTCTATCACTGCCAGCTGAAAAGAAAGCCAAGGCAAAGACAAATTTTTCGCCCGAATAGCTGCCTGGCCAAAAATTTCACTCAGTCGGACAATTTCAGACAAGGAAAATAATTCAGCCAAGGACAGCAAACAATCTTCCCCTTTTTTTGCTCCCACTTTCAGCATAAGCAGGCTTTGAAGAATTTGGAGAATTTTTTTGCCATAATCCTGAACATCAATGCCTTTTTGACTTAACTTTTCAAAAAGAATAATTGATGATTTAATTTTCTTTTGGCCAATTAGCTTAAGCAGATATTCAGGAGTAGCCTCCTGCCAGCCAGCCAGAAGTTTTTGAGCCGCTTTTAAACTCACCTTATTTTTATTTTCTAAAAATAACTGCTGCAAAATCTTATGGGCATCACGAAAGCTGCCGTCAGCTGACGAAGCAATAAGCTCTAAAGCTCCTTTTTCCACCTTTAGCTTCTCCCCCGAGATGACCCTTTTTAAAGAACTGATAATCTCCTCCAAGCTAGCCCTTTGAAAGCTGATATTTGTTAACCGGGAAAGAACGGTTTGGGGAATTTTTTCCGGATTAGTCGTGCAAAAAACAAAATAAACATGCTCCGGCGGCTCTTCCAGGGTTTTTAAAACAGCATTAAAGGCTTCGGTAGTCAACATATGCACCTCGTCTACAATATATACTTTATTTTTCGCCCTTAGGGGCTGAAGATTAATTTTTTCTTTAAGAAGCCGAATATCGTCTATTCCTCTATTGGAAGCCGCATCAATCTCTAAAACATCCAAGCTTTCCCCACGATTAATTTCCAGGCATATAGCACACTGGCCGCAGGGCTCGCCTTTTTTACTTTTCAAACAATTTAAAGACTTAGCCAATACCCGAGCAGCTGAAGTTTTCCCTGTACCCTTAGGGCCGGAAAACAAAAAAGCATGAGGTAAGTTTTTCCGGCTTAGTATTTGGCTTAAACTTTTTCGGGCCGAATCTAGATCCAGCTGAGCAATCTTTGCCGGGCGGTATTTTTGCCAAAAAAGATCGGTCATTTTAATATTAAGTTTTTCAAACCATGATCCAATAACTCTACCAAGGCTTTTTCAATGGTCTGATTTTCTCTTATTGCCTTTTCTCGTGCCAAAGGAAAACAGATTAGCACTTCACCCAAAAAATAATTACTATCCGGCATATCTTGCCGATAAGGGAAGCTTAAAACCAAGGGGACATAATCTTGCTTCCGATACTCTTGATTCAAGCTCTGGGCCTTACGCTTACCCACCAAAGCCACTCCAACAGATACTTCTGGCTGAACACTCAGGTCTTTTAATATCCGTAAGCAGGCTTTTTTAAGGAAAGATTTTTTTACCCGATAACGCGGGTCCTTCTTAACCTCTATGGGCATTTTTTGTTAACCCTGCTCTTCTAAGGCCAGAGGCAAGAGTTTTTCTAGCCAAACAATGTCCTGTTTTTCTTTTTTGGCTAAATCCTCTCTGCTTCCTTTTTCAAATAAGACTAAAGCTTCTTTCTTTTTCTTCATTTCTCTATTTAAAACCTGAAGCGCCTTTTCTTGGCTAAAACTATCCTGGCGAAAAGATTCTTTTTCCAAAAGAGAAAGTAAGTATTTTAAAGATTCGGCTTTTTCTTTTTCCTGGCTTAAAATAGCCTGGTGAATTTCTTTTTTAAGCTGAACTATAATGGCAATCTCTTTTTTATTTTTCACTTGACCCTCGTCTTCTTAAAGATTCCTGAACTTTCTTTTTTTCATAGCGTCGGCGGGAAGGACTGATATAAGCCGCTTTTTCTCTTATCTTGTCGGTAATGCCAGCCTCCAAAAATAGCTTGCGAAAACGAGATATTAGTTCTTCTTTGCTCTCTCCCTTTTTTTTGTTTACTGTAATACTCATCCAAAACATCCACCTCCTTTTTTATAATCACATCAAAGTTTACCCTGAAAAAATATATTTGACAACCAGGAGTTTCGGCTTAGCGGTTGATTTTAAGGCATTCAATCCAATCCCGAGTGTTGACAATTCCATTTTCATCAAAATCATATTGACAGTCAGTGCCACCCATTTCCCCCTCAAAATCGGTTTGATTACAAACCTGAATTAATTCACAGCTTCCCGATGCTATAGTGGGAGCGGCAGTTGGGCTAACTATCGGAGCAATAGTAGGAGCAGCCGCCGCCGCTTTGGTGCGAAAAGAAAAAGGCAAACCATTGTTGTCGTAAAGCGTTTCTCCAATTCTAATCCGATAATAATAAACCGTATCTGATTTTAAAGGAGACAAAGCAATCCGGTGAGTAGCACTCGGTGCAGACTCCGGAGCCCTAAGAAGCATACTGGCCTGGTTAGTGCCGTATTCCACTGTTCCTAAAACCGATTTATCTGTTTGCCAGGATATTGTTGCCGAAGTATCCAATGCCGTAGCTTGAACATTCTTGGGCTCTTCATCAGCCGCTGCCCCGCCCAAATAATTTTTCACCTTGTTTATTCCCAAAACTGAAGCAATTCCGGCCACAAATAACAAAAGAACGATAATTATTGTTTTTAAATTCTTCTTCGGTTTTGCTTCCGGCTGAGTAGGCTGAGCAGGAGGACTTTCCACTGGTGCCGCCGCCAAAGGCTGATTATTATTCACTTGCTCTTCCATTTTACCAAATTAAGCCCAAAAATCCTAAAGCAATAAATACGCTGCCCAAAAATACAGCCACTACTAAGGGCTCCACTATCCCGCTGTCCATCAGCTGAGCGCTTGTGGGAGTATTCGTGGCGCTCTCTCCTCCGGTACCCGCCGGCGTACTGGTTGGAACGGGGGTATCATCATCTACCGGAGCGCTGGTTGCCGTAGGAACAGGAGCATTAGTAGGATCAGGCATATCTCCCCCGTCGCTAATAGTATAACTTCCCGAACCAACCGAATCACAATCAATTAAATCTTCACCTTCTGCTGTCCAGATGCTGGAATCGCCCTCAATATTAGACGAGCAAACGAAAGTAACACTTGCTGTTCCCTCTTCTTTAGCTTCAAAATAAATCTTAGCAATCGCCCCCGCTGTATTTATTGTTGAATTAGTCTCCCTCATAAAAGAATAAAGCTGTATCTCGCCTGCGTCATTATCCAATATATAATTAAAACCCTGCTGGTTGCCAAGTGGCCCAACAAAATAACTTTCCGCCTGAACATCGGTTACCTTTAGCTTGTCTGCATCAAAATTCAAAATTGCATCAATGGAAACAATATCATTTCCGGCAGGATCAATTTTTACAGAAACAGTAAAATCTTCGCTCACAGAATAGCTTCCGCTGGCAGGGTCAAGATAAAAACGAGGCCCGGCCAAAGCCCAAGCCGGCCTTGCTAGGCTCAAAAAGAAAAGAAAGATTAGAGCAGAAAATATTTTTAATCCCAACTTCATTGTCACAAGATAATCACTTCTAGGTCCTCTTTGTCAAGAGGCAAAGATCTATCCAGTTTAGCATCTAATATTTGAGTTTTTCGGGCTTTTTCTTGATCTGTTTCTAAATTAATTGCTGTCTTTCCGCTCGCTATCGCCCTAAGCTGTAAAGAAAAAAGCTTATATTCTTGGCCGAAAGCCAAAATTACTCCCTCAAGATTATCTACTTCCAGCAGGCTAACTAAAACTCTTTCCTTGTCCTCTTCAGCTACATTTAAGCCAATAGTTCCCAAAGGAGAATCAGAGTCAAGCTTAGCCAGGCCAATTACTTCCAACATCTTTGGATCGTAATTCAAAACAACATCCAAGCCATGAGTAAGCACATCTTCTTGAGTCGTCAGCAAAGCCGTAACCGTAAATAGCTCGCCCTGCCCCACTTGGTCTGGCCCAGCCAAAGTAAAAAGAGCTCCCTCTTGGTTAACCTTAGACAGTTCGCCCGCCGGCGTCCCCCGGGAAGAAGAACCGGTATTTTGGCCTATTTCCTCCAATTTGCCCACAAGCCAAATCGACTCAGCAATAATAAAAACCGATAAAGCAATAACAATCAGGCCCATGGAAGAAGTGGTTTTATCTTTTTTATCTTTCATTTTTTATCATCTAGAAAAATCAATAATCATCGTCATAACGGACTTTTAGAGTAGCAAAATATAAATTAATATCCCTAGTAGTAACATTTTCTTCGCCTTCATAAATATTATAGCTTAAATTGGCTTGGGCTCTGATATCAGGGTCTTTGCTAGCAAGAGCATTTAGGAGCACATTAAAATCAGCACTATCAACTATACCGTCCTGAATTAGCCGGCCCTGACCATTAGCAATATCTCCCGCCGGAAGGGCCCAGCCGCTAAAATCAAAATCGTTTTCCTGCCCTAAAGTTAAAGTCTGACCCGATGAACAGCGGCTCTCTTGGCCGTCAATACAAAATCTCTCGGCTACATGCTTAGGACCTTTAATAATCAAATAGTATCCTGCCCCAGGCGCTACGTCAGTTAAGCTTACCTGGCCGGACAAAATTCCGCTCTCGTTGCTTTCCATTTCTACATATCTGGGCTCATTGCCGATGCCTGCTTTTTTTACGGTCAGCAGTATTTTTTGGTCAGGAATTTGATGATTCACTCCGTCGAATTTAACCTTTAAACCTATACTAATAGGAGTATTTGCCTCTTGCTCTATGCAGCACTTTCCTCTTCCTAAACAAATATTCTCTCCGGTGCGGCCAGCTGTGCCCTGCTCGCAAGAATTATTAATCTCCTCGCAATATCCAGTCTCTCCTTCAACCGTACAGCTCTCCGGCAAAGTTGGTGTTACAGTTGGGCTAAGCTCTACACAGGCTCCGTTGGAGCAAGCTCCAAGTCCACCGCTATAGGCTTCAGAACAATTCTCAGTATCAGACTCGGCCTGAGCCGGACTGCCGTAACAATAATATTCCACCAAGGCTTCGCTATTTTGGCAATAATCAGAAAAAATTCCTTCATCAGTAGTTACCGTTCCCGAAACAAAAGGCGCATAGCCGCCGTCAGAGTCACTGCAGGAAGAAGTCGGCTCTTGCACAATGCTATACTCTCCTGCTAAAGAAACAGGAAGAACTATTTCATTATCCAAATTATTTCCCGCGACACTCACTCCGCTAAAATCTGCTGCTTGCAGGCTAAAATTAGCCGAACCTAATTGCTTGCCTTTTATGTTTAAAGTAGCAATATCAAAACTGCCGCTCGCTAATAAGCTATTGTCAGTCCGGGAAGCCGTAGCCACTATTCTTACCTGGCCATTATTAATCTCTTTAGTTAAAGCAGAGTCAAAAGGCTGATCAGAACCCACCGGAAGATCAATGCTCACCACTTCTAAAAGAGTTGGGTTATAAGTGAAGACAAGCTCCACACCACTGATCTTATGATTGCCGCTATTTGCTCGAATAATGACGGGAAACTGCTCGTTGATTTTTTTTTCGCTCGAAGAAGGAGACAAATATAAAGATATTTCTGGTCTTTCCCCGCCTATTTCCCCAATTTTATAAGTTGCCGAGGGAGCGAAAAAATCGGTAATTGTTATTTCGGAATTAGGCGCGCAACTATTATCAGAGACTCCGCAAGCTGTTATATAGCTTCCTGAAGTATTCAGACTAACAGTAGCTTCTCCAGAAGCTAAAGCTTCAAACTCAAGCTTTATTACTCGAGTACTCCCTGAAATTAAACTATTTGTTCCTCCAATAATTGAAATTTGACCTTGGGCACTAGCGCTAAAAGCGCTTAGCAATATATTATCGCTTCCTGCCGCTTGGCCGGAACTGCTGGTCAAAAGTTTTAGTTTTTGCTTATCATAGTTAATTTTCAAGGCAAAAGTGGAAATATACTTTCCTTCCGGCTGGGCAACATCTAGATAAGTAATAATTTTGTCTCCAGTTTCCAAATTTTCGGAAGAGGGCAAAATAGCAACAGCCAATCCTTCGCCAGCCGCTCCTCGCCGAGTTTCTTGAATTTTTTGAACCAAACTTACAGCTACGGCTAAAGAAATAATTAATAAGCTTAAAATAATTATTTTAGAATTTTCCTTCATTTTCATGTCTTTTTAATTCTTAAAAATCAAAATGGGACCGCCAAATTTCATAATCATCTATAGTCACCCCGTTTTGGCAATTTAAGTCTCCTTTTTCTCCGTAAGCAGCTCCTCCTCTAATAAATATATCAAACCAAATGCTGTAGTCAATTAGATCCGTCTGGCCATTACAATTGGCGTCCCCTTGAGCCCGCAGTAACCCGGCTTCGTCGTTGGTGCAGACGCACTCAGAAACCGGAACAGTGGGCAAATTATCATCCGGGGTGGGGGTAGCAGTGGGTGCTTCCGGCGGACAATTAAAACAGCAACAGCTCCGATCTAGACTACAGACTCCATTGTCAGCATCAACCTCTAAGGGGAAGCAACCCTCCTCCCGGCAAGTCCGACCAACACAACCCCGAGCTTCGCATACAGCTAAGCATTCTCCGGGGGTAGGCGTGGGCGTTGGTTGTCCTTGCGGCACACAGCAGTAAGGTCCTTCAGGGGTATCGTTTTCGCTTTCCGGACAATCCATCGCTCCTGCATTGATGAATCCAGAATCGCAAGAAGTAGCCGAACAAGTGCCGCCGCTTTCTAAACAAAGGCTACCGTCTTGATCTGGAATATTTGGATCTTCATCTTCAACACAGCAATGAGGCGTATAAGGAACAGGATAAGGAGCATCTGTTGGACAGTCTAAAGAACCAATATTTGTCGTACCTTCGGAACAACTAGCGGCTGAGCATGTTCCATCTCTGCTTTGGCATTCACTGCCGTCTTGATCTTCTACCTCAACAATGTGCTGGCAGCCAGACTGTTCACTGCCAATTTGAAAACTAAAGCTAATCAAATAAGAGCCGGCTGCTCCTTGAGGAGCTGGCCAATCTTGAGTAACCTGGCAAAGACCGTCATTCGCACAATCAGTGGTCGCGCCCTCATCGGCTAACAAGACCGGATCATTTTCCTCATACTGTGACATCCACCTGTAGGGGTCTATCTCACTTCCGGCTCCCGAGATATTTGCATAAAAACTTAATATTCTGCCCTCTTGAACTCTAGAGGGACAAGCTTGAGTCCCATCCTCACAGCGCAAGTCGCAAACTAATTCTTGCGGGGTTGGGGCATAAGCCAAGGGAAGATCATAAGGTATGCCATCACTGGCTACATCATCAATAACCTCTTGGGAAATGTCCGGAATATTGGTTCGGCTGACGTTAAAGGTTACCGAAGCCAGCTGGCTTACTTCAGCAGCCTCTTTAACCGTAGCATTAAAGCGAGCCAAAACAAAATCTTCACCTCCGCTAAAAGGAATACTTTGATTGCTATTCTGATAATAGCAAGAAATTTTTAAGAGGCCATCATCTATTTCATTAACAACTTCCCTGCTTAAAGTTTCGGCACAGCCAAGACCAGACACCTCTATAATGTTTTCCGGATAATCAATTTCCACCCCGGCCGTAATCAAGCTAAAAGAAGAATCTGGCTTTATCCTTATCTCAAAAGGAACCACGTCTCCTGACTCGCGCAAAGCGCTGGGATTTGAAGAGGTATCCCGAAGATATACTTCGGCTAACTTTCTTGTTCCGGTGGCTCTTTGGCGAAGATTTGTCGCTTGATTAATCACCCAAACCACTACTGGCAGAGCAATAAGCAATCCTAAAAGAATCAGAATGTTTTTGTTTTCCTTTTTCATCTTAATGCTAGTTTCGCGAACCTGTCCAAGATCTTAGCAAAATCGCCAGATCAATTTCATTAACTTTAGAATCGCCACTTAGATCCGCCCACTTACCCGAAACAGGGCCGGAGGAATCGCTTCCGCCCGACCACTGCAAAACTAACTTTCCAATATCCGCTAAATCTACATCGCAATCATCATCTAAATCCCCAATCGGGCATTCGGGCGCGCAAGGCTGAACTTGAGCAGAAACAATATTTGAGGAATTGTAAAATAAATTTTCTCCTCCGGCTTGAGTCTTTAAGCACGAAACTCGGTATTCATAAGTGTTTCCGCAAATTACCCCGGTATCATGCCAAGATGTTTCTGCGGTTTCAAGAGAAGCAACAAGCTGCTCTCCCCGCTCAATGCTAATTTGATCGGCTTCTTCGGGATTAACAGTGCTCCAAGACAAAACTAACTGATTTGGGAAGCTATTATTAATAGTTAACCCGCTAACAAGACATTCTTGCGCCTCGGGCGGAGCAATCTCGCAAGAAGTTCGGCTCCAGGAAGAAGTATTCCACACCTTATCCCGAACTTTCACCCGAGCATAAACTGTACCGCTAAAAGCGCCTGTTATTTGGCCGGAATTATTGTCAGTCCAATGGCTACCGCTTTCCAGCCGATCTTGAAGCGTAAAATTCGGAGTCCGGCTAAACTGATAATCGTAAGCTCCATAGTTAAGTCCTTCGGGAATTCCGGCGCAGCCCTGATCAACTTCCCGGGATTCCCATTGCAAACGAATGGAATCCGGGCTGCAAGTGATTGATTCAATTACCGGCGCTTCGGGGCCAGCAGCATCAACTTCAAAAGGACGCCAATTAAGCTTTACACTGCGTATTCCGCCGGAATCCGGATAAAGATCAGGAGAAAGCCGTGACCAGCCGCGCCAATAATACAAGTCTTCTGCTAAAGTTTTTTCGACGGAATACTTATCCCCTGCTTTTTGAAAAGCACCCCAGGCAAAAATATCATTACCATAGTTTTGGGCGCCAGCAATTACTTCGCCATCACTGCCCACATCTTCTTGCTCGTAAATTAAAATCTGGGCACCGTGAGGATAGCAGTCAATGCCCGTGTCGGTTATTGTAAAAGTATTAGTCGGACCAACACAGCCCCTCGGCCCGCTCGTCCCGATCGCCGAAGGCTGGGTACAAGCACCGATGCTAGAAGTAGGGGTAGGCTCTATGGGAACAGGAGTATTGGCAACACTAGCCAAACAGCAATGAGGATCAACAGGAACTGGATAGTTATCGGCTGAACAATCCAAGGAGCCAAGATCAGCCAAGCCAGCAGGACAAGCCGTAGCCGAACAAGAACCTCCCTGGGCTGCACACTCACTCCCATCTGGTTGTACTTTGGGTACACAGCAATGTGGCGTATAAGGCACTGGATAAGGAGCATCGGCTGGACAATCTAGAGAGCCAATATCGGTCATGCCTCCAGAACAATTAGCGGCTGAACAAGCTCCCCCATGAGCAAGACAAGTACTCCCATCCTGGTCTGAAGATGTAACCCGAACGGAAACTTCACAGTTATTAATACAACTATAGCTTGGCCCAGGGCCAATATCCATTAACCAGCCCTGCTCGGGATCATATTTCATCCAGCGATCATCCCAGGTGCAAAGATACTGAGTGCCATTAATTTCCTTGCTAATATTATTAAAAAACCATAAAGTATTGCCTTTTTGTCCATTTACAGTACAAATACACCGACCATCGTTAACTTTACATCCACTGGCCGGATCATCACAGCGTAAATTATTGGGATTATTAGTCATTTCTGCCCGATTCATCGTATTTCCATAATAAAGTCTTAAATTAGAAGTCCAGCCATCATAGCTCGGCCTATAAATAACTTCTCCGCCTGATACTGCCTCCGATGCGCTAACCCAAGGGTCATGGCAGGTTGCTAATATTGTACCCTCAGCAGCTCCCCGTCTCGTTTCTTGAACCTGGCTGGTGAGAAGCACCGCGGCGGGCAAAGTAACAGCCAAAACAACCAAGCCCAAAATAATCGGAAGCTGAATTACTCCCTTTTGAAAATTTTGAGAAGATTTCAGAATTATTTTTTCTTTTTTAAACACTTAATTAATCTCTAGCTAAAATTTTAGATTATCTCCATTAAAAAGCATTTTAAAATTAATGTCAAGAGGGAGTTAGAACAAAAGGAGATAATTACAAGATGATCTTTAAACGCCGCTGTTTTTAAGCCGGCGAATATCCGCAAAAGTCACCAAGACAAGAAGAAGAATCAAAAAGAATATTCCGATTTGATAAAGCCAAAATTCTATTTTGGGGTTTGGCCTTTTTTTGGCAACCCCCTCCCAAGCAAGCAGCCAAATACGCGAGCCGTCTAGCGCCGGAAAGGGAAGTAAATTCACCACCGCCAAATTTACCGAAAGAACTCCAAAAAAATGAAGAACAGCCCAATTGCCCGATTCTTTTTGAATTGTGGAGGTTGCCTGATAAATACCCACCGGACCAGCAATGTTTTGCGGCGCTTTTCCTTGAGCCAAGCTGGCCAAAGTTTGACCTATTCCCAAAACAATTGTTTTACCCCAAAAATAAGCTTCTTGAAAGCCCTCTTTTGCCCCCCAAAAAGGCCGCTGCCAAAGAGGCGGCATATAGATTTCTGTTTGAGAAATAACTACGCCCATTGCTCCCTGTCCTTCAGGGGGGTTTTGGCGCGGAACAACTTCCGCCCAAAAATCTTCCTGGTTATTCCGACCAATCAGTAATTTTATTTGACTACCCGCATGCTCGTTAGCAAAGTTAATAAGAGCGTCTATCTGATCAATATCCTGAGTAAACTCCCCTGCCTGGACAACCAGTATTCTGTCGCCGCTTTCAATTCCAGCCGCTTGCGCAGGTGAATCTTGAGAAACATCAACTACTGTTATAAAATCAGTCCTCCGGGGGATCCCCAAAACGGAATAAACAATAGCGAAGATCGCAACGCCCAAAACAAGATTCATCCCTACCCCAGCTACCGTAACTAAAAATCTAGTTTTTAGGCTTTGGGAAGACAATGATCTTTTTTTTAATTTTTCCGGTATTTTCTCGCCATATTCCACTTCTCCCAAAATCCTTACAAATCCACCCAAAGGAAGCCAATTTAAAGAATAAAGCGTTTCCCCTATTTTTTTACCCAATGCCCGAGGCGGATAGCCCAGGCCAAACTCTTCGACCAGCACTCCCTTTCTTCGCGCCGCCCAAAAATGGCCCAATTCATGGACAATAATTAAAACAGAAAGAGCGAAAATGAAGATTAGCAAGGAAAACATTCTTGTAGTATACTTTAACCATGGATGATAAACAAATAAGAAAAGAAATGGAGCAGGTTATTGATCTTTATAAGCAAGATACGGCTGTTTTGCGCACCGGCCGAGCCACTCCGGCTTTAATTGAAGATATTATAATTAATGTTTATAACGGCGAACAAAGGCTTTCTTTAAAAGAAGTAGGAACAATCACTGCCCCAGACCCCCGAAGCTTGGTTTTGCAAGCTTGGGACAAAAGTATTATTAAAGAGATTAAAAATCAAATTGACAACCAAAACTTAGGATTTAATCCCGTTATTGAAGGCGAAATAATTAGAATCTCGCTTCCCCCGCTCACCGCCCAGCAACGCCAGGATTATCTTAAATTGCTTAATAAAAAAACAGAAGCAGCTAAAGTAATGATTAGGGATATCCGCTCTGAGCATCGCCGCGCTCTTCAAGAAGATCAAAAAGAAAAAAGGATTAGTGAAGATGAATATCGCCGGCTAGAAGATCTTTTACAAAAAATCACCGACGAGTATTCAGCTAAAACAGACGAGATCAATAAGGAGAAAGAAAAAGAAATTTTGAGACAGTAGCTTAAATGCTTATTCTCTTAAAATCCCCTATCTGAATATTTTCTCCAAATTTGGCAATCGCCTCATCAATCAAGTGGCTGACCTTTTTTTCCGGCTCGCGTATATAATCCTGCTTCAAAAGAGATTTTACATTTTTTGGATTCATCGCTGAAACCTGCAAGCAAATTTCACTAGCCAATTTTTTAAAATCAGGACTGCGGGAAACAAAATCAGTTTCGCATAGCAGTGATACCATCGCGCCTACTTTTCCGGTGGCATGGGTATAGGTGGCCACATAGCCCTCTTTAGTAGCTCTTTCTTTTTTTTCCTGGGCCTTGTCCAACCCCTTCTTTTTTACCAGTAAAAAAGCCTTTTTATAATCTCCCCCAGACTCCTCCAGGGCCTTTTTGCAAGCCATTATCCCGGTTCCCGTTTCCTCTCTTAATTTTTTTACTTGTTTTAGTAATTTATTTTTTTCCACTGCCCTCTTCTCCCTTTTTAATCGCCTCGCCAATAATATTGGTAATTAACTCAATGCTTCTGCGCGCATCGTCGTTAGCCGGAATAGGATAAGCAGCCAAGGTCGGGTCAGCGTTGCTATCGGCAATTGCTACTACCGGCACTTTTGCTTGAATTGCCTCCTGCAAGGCAATCTTTTCTCGCACTATATCTATAATAAACAATGCTCCCGGCAAACCCTTAAGTCTAGTTAAACCACCAAACTTCTCCTTTAAATCCGCAATTTCTTTTCTAAGTAAAGACTGCTCTCTTTTTGTTCTTCCTTTAAAATCCCCTTCTTTCATTTGCCTAGTTAGTTTTTCTAGTCTTTTCACCCGCCTGCTAATTTCTTCCCAGTTAGTTAAAGTGCCTCCAAGCCAGCGGCTATGAACATAAGGCATTTGAGTCTGCACAGCTATTTGCTTAATTGCCTTTTTAGCTTGCCTTTTGGTTCCTACTAAAAGCACCACTTCTTTCGAAGATACTAACTTAAAAATAAAATTCCTGGCTTCTTCCAAACACTTAGCTGTTTTAATCAAATCAAAAATTTGCACTCCTCCTTTTTTACCATACAAAAAGGACTGAGCCTTGGGGTGAGTTTTAGAAACTCGATGGCCAAAATGACAACCTGCCTCCAACAAAGCTTTTAAATCAATTGGGGAAAGCAAATCAGCCGAGCGAGTTTTGCTTTTTTTAACCCGGCTTGACTTTTTCACTTTTAACGCTTTATTCTTCACTTTTTTTCCCTCCTTTTGCCTCCACCGAGAAAAAAACTATTAGGAGGAACTCTCGGTGTGCGTAATTTAGCTATTATATCACATTCCCCTTTCCCGAATTACTGCTCCCTCCCTCCTTAATAGGCCCTTCTCTCCCGCTTTAGCTAAAACGATTTCCCTAATCTTCTCTCCAATAGCCTCCTGACTGCCCTCTCCGCTTACAGTTGCCACTCTGTCTGAAAACTTCTGTGCGAAAAATTTATACCCCTCTTGGGTGCTTTCTGTAAACTCAAGGCCTTTTAGATCAAATCGGTCGTCATTAGTCCACGCTCTCCTTTTTGCAATGCAGGCCGAACTATTTTTTCTAATGTATCTGATCGAGCAGTCGCAAAAGCAAAAAGTTCTGTAAGAACAGAACATTCTGGAGATTCCGCATCTAAAATTAACTTTCTTATACCCTCGGAAAATTCGGTTCCTCCTGGCTCCCGAAACCAAAGCACCCTTTCCGAACATGAGGCCCCTAATTCTTTTTTTAAACGCATTAACTGGGTAGTTTTCCCGCATCCCCCAATTCCTTCAAAAGCGACATATAATCCTGGAAAAGGGTGTTTCCCCATTTTTATGTCCATCTTTAGCGCATACCAAAAATTAGGGAATCATGCGGATAAATTTCGTCGCCAAAAAAAGCAGTAATCGATTTCCCCAACGACTTCCCACAATTTCTCTTTCCCTGATTACAACTGCCCTTCGAGCAAGCAGGTCCGATATTGTTGCCAATATAAGATAGTCCTTCCCATAATTGTTCCGCAACTTGGGTAACTACCATGTCAATTTCCTGTTGAGCTGTGGCGCAAATACGCTTTGGAATTAACTCCATCCACATCCTTAAGTTTCCCGACATAACAATTCTGGTGGTAGCCGCATTAGGAAAAAGAAAGCGGACATCTTCAGGCTTAGCTCCCCTGGCTCTAAAAGAAAGACACCTAGACATCATTTCTTTCATGCTCTTCAAATATTCTTCAACAACAGGTTGCTCGTAGCGAAATTGAGGGGGGATTACAAAGGTGAAAACGCCCTCTTGTCCTTCAAGAGCTACAGCCATAGGATCGGTGTAACGCTGACTTTGCTGACTACAACTAATGTGTCTGTGCCTAACCATCTGATGACTACAAACTCTCGAAATACCGCTGATTAAATAAACATATCGAGCATGCTCTAGAACAGACCAGTGCCCGGGTTTAACAATATTCTTATCAAGAAAGTTATCCGCTTCCTTCCTGGGAATATTTCTCGCCTCTAAAAGCAATTCTTCGTCCGACGAACCTGAATAGCAATTTCTTGCCGCTAAAAAATGTAATTGGTAGTCTTTGGGCAAAATTTCATCTACTCTTAGCACATTTGAAATTTGAGGTTCAAGAACAATTCGAGCAACTCTTGGGCTACCTTGCTCATCCGTATAATCAACATCTAAATTTAGAGACTGACGATCAACAAGATTTTCGACTATTTCCCCTCCAGGAGTTCTTGCTCTCACTACTAAACTGCCATCATCTTGCTTAATATAAGTTGGATCTAGTTCTTTTCGCATTTAAGTGCAGGCAGGGCAGGAGTTTTATAACTAACCAATAATAGCATAAGATTATTTTCTCTTTTTGGCAAAGTCTTTATAGATCCTGCTCTCGGTTGGCCCCATTTGGCCTTTATATTTGCTGCCTAATTTTGGGCTGCCATAAGGAACTTTAGCAGGACTGGTCATCTGAATAAAGCAGATTTGGGCAATGCGCATTTTAGGGAAAATTCTAATTGGCAATCGGGAAATATTGGAAATCTCAAAAGTGAGCTGGCCGGAAAAACCCGGATCCACATAGCCAGCCGTTGCATGGATAATTAGGCCAATTCTCCCCAAAGAGCTTCTGCCTTCAAGCTTAGCCGCTAAGTCATTAGGAATAACGAATTTTTCTTGGGTATTGCCTAAAATGAATTCCCCCGGATGCAAAATAAATCCCTTTTTTTCATCGATTTCAACTAACCGCGTAGCTTCTGCTTTTTCCCGAACATCCATTACTGCCAAAAGATGGTTTTCAAAAACTAAAACTTTTTCGTCTAAGTGAAGATCATAACTAGAGGGCTGGACCCGCTGGGGATCAAAAGGATCGATTACTAATTTTTTTTCTTCTATCGCTAAGAGCAAATCTTGATCGGATAAAATCATCAATCTTAAAATGCCGAAATTTAATTTATTTGTCAAGGCCTAAATTTAATGTGTTATTATCGCTCATTAATGGCAAATAAAATAAGAACTTATTACTTAAAAACTTTTGGCTGCGCCATGAATGAGGCGGATTCGGAAAGAATAAAAAGCATTTTTAACTCTCGAGGCCATCGAGAAACAAAAAATATTGCGAAAGCAAAAGTAATTATTATAAATAGCTGTATTGTCCGCAAGTCAGCCGAAAATCGGGCATATGGCCTAATTAATAACTTAAAAAAGAAAAATTATCAGGGCCAAATTATTTTAACCGGCTGCTTGGCCGGCTGGGCGCTTTTAGACAAAACACATAAAAATCTTAAAGTGCTCCAAAAAAGAATTGGCCTAAAAATTAAAATGGTTTTAATCGAAGACTTGGCTGGTTTTTTAGTAAAACCAAAAAGAGCTAAAAATAATTTAGCTTTAATTCCCATTTCCAACGGCTGTAATCACTTTTGTTCTTATTGCATTGTTCCTTTTGGCCGGGGAAAAGAAATTTCCCGGCCGGAAAAAGTAATATTTGCTGAAGTAAAAAAAGCTCTTAAAGATGGATTTTCTGAAATATTATTGCTCGGCCAAAATATTAATTCTTACGGAAAAGATTTAAAAAATACTTCTTTTCCCGAGCTTTTAGAAAAAATAGCTAAAATTAAGAACGTTAAAAAAATTAGTTTTCTTTCGGCCAACCCTTGGGATTTTTCTGATGAGCTGATTAAGGTGATTGCCGAAAATAAAAATATCAGCCGAGAGATTCACTTGCCCTTGCAGTCCGGAGATGATGCTATTTTAAAAAAAATGAACCGGCCCTATATGGCTAAAGAATATCTAAATTTAGTTAATAAAATTAAAAGGGCAATTCCCGAAGTATTATTTACCACAGATGTTATTGTCGGCTTTCCCACAGAAACAAAAAAACAATTTCAAAATACGGTTAAGCTAGCTAAAAAAATCGGCTTCCAAAAAGCATATTTAGCCAAATACTCCCCTCGCCCAGGAACAATAGCGACCAAGCTTAAAGACGATGTTTCTCCACCGGAAAAAAAACGAAGGTGGCGGATTTTGGAAGAGTTAATTAATAAGTAGTAGAGGTCCTTCTTTTGATATCTAAAATTAAAATTCTCTCTTTTTCTTCCCAAATATCAAAAAGAATTCGATAATCTCCTACTCGATGACGATACTCAGCTACAGAATAACCCGAAAGCTTAATTGTGCCATAACAAAAGGGGTTGTCTTTTAGTTTGAGTACAGCTTCTTTAACTTTAATTTGATATCTTTTGGGAATTTTTCTTAAGGATTTTTGCGCTTTCCGGCCGAACAATGCTCTATACATTCAGATTCCCAGTTCTTTAAATAAATCCTCAGCCTCTTTTCCTTTTCCTTTTTTAATCTCTTCTCTTTCCCGCAAGAGCTCTTGGAGTTCTCGCTTATCAGCCATCTCTCTAATTGCCTCCTCTAACTCCTCAGTCAACAAGTTCAACTCTGAATATCTCTTCAAAGACAATAGAACCGCCGCCGGCTTGCCTTTTTGTGTAACCACTACTTCTCCTCTTTTTTTATTTAAACTTTTTATTAAAAGGGGCAAATCTTTTCTTAGTTCATAGCTCCCAACAAAAGAGAAACCTAAAGTATTCATTATGAAATTATAAAGCTTTCTTTATACGCTGTCAAGTATTTAAGTCGAAACGCCGCTGTATCTTTTTACCCCCGCTTGCCAAGCTTTTTTGCTCAAAACAGCCAGAGTTAGCGTTACAAAAAAAGCACTTATAATCAGCGGCCACTCCAAATAGTTCATAATAACCTGGGTCGGCACAACAGCAAGAAAAATGACCGGGACAACTGAATGCACCGCCCAATAAAGAAGGCGGGGCGAGGAAAACATTTCCCTTGGATATTTAGCCATTGTTTCCCAGCTCCAATACATTTTTACAATCTCTTTATTTTCAATCACCCAAAAAGTTGTAGCCCCAAGCAAGACAGGATCTCGGCGAGAGGCTACGGGTCCCTGGTGCGAGGTCCTCTGGGCGTACATCGGGTGACCGGAGAGCGCTATGGTTTCCTGGATCCAGAGTCGTTGGAGCGGGTGGGAAGGAATCTAAGCGAGCAGCTCGACTACTTGGACAAGGTGGTAAGGGTCGATAGGGATGCTGTGGGGAAGGCTGTTGCCGAGGTCTCGGAGCGCAGGCCCGGGCGGAGAAGGAGAGAAGCGATTGATGTGCCCGAGGCGGACGTGGTGGCGGTGGCCCGCCTCTTCACTCAACTCGAGGATAGGGGAGCCTATTACACGGGCCTGTGCCCGCTTCATGAGGAATCTCACCACTCCTTTGCTGTCTATCCAAATCCAGGGGGAGTGGGAAGGTGGGTCTGCTTTCACGATTTCAGGGTTGGCAATGCCGTCTCCCTGTATGCCGAAGTGAAGGGGTTGTCGTATAGGTCCGCTTTGAAGGATTTGGAGCGGATGGGGATGATCAGTGACTGATTGGGTCTCGGTGGGTGGCTACGGATCAGTTTGAAGATGCGGTGTGAGGGTGGGTGTGAGATCCCACCGTGGGAGAGTGCTGGAAAACGGCGGGCGAGCGTACTTCTATGAGTGTATGCTACACAAGTGACCGCGAGCAGGCCATAGGAGTAGCCGGCTTTTCGGGAACGGGTGGTACTTTTGGCTCTGTGGCCGGGTGCAGAAGGTTGTTCTGGCTTTCCCGCACTCTCCATGGCAAATTTGACAGGAATCAGGTTCTGTGGTAGTCTTTCAATGATTGGTAGGTGCCTCGATGAGGCGCGGTTTTTTGAAGAGCAGAACCTATCGTACATCTTGCTCTTCTTCACCTTAGTCGACTGCGGAACGTCCCTTCCTTCCTTGCCATCACGGTCGACAATCCCTGCTTGGGTAAACGTCGTTCCTCTAACAAGTAACAAGCCTTGCGCAACGCGATTGCTGAGTGGTGGGCGCTCGCGTTGATTCTTGACCTCCAGATTGGTAATATCATTCCTGTGGACAACAGGGGATTCGAAAGAGCCATGCGGAGCCTCGTGAGATTTCGTGTCGCGGCAGCACTTGTCTTGCTAGTGGCATTGTTATCGGCTTTGATCCTAGTGTGTTGCACCATCGTGATGCCTATCCGAGAATCACTCCCATCCCCGGCTTCGAGCCCTTCACCTGTTACCGATGAAGACAGGGAGCTAGTGGCAGTAGTTGGCCGCATTCGATTAGCGGGAAATGAGCCTTTTGCTGTGCTAGCCTTGGAGACTCCCGAGGGAAGAAATTACGGGATTGTTGGTGAGTACGCAAAGGAGTTGCGGGAGCTAGCTAGCGAGGGCAGCGTGAACATTCAAGCAAGAGGCTACATCGAGGAAAGTTTGATCGAAGTGCAGAGTTACGAGATCCTGGGTTCGCCAGGGACAAGCCCTTAGCTGCTAGCACGTGAGATAATTTGCTGAGGAAAGGTCAAGGCTGCGACCTCGCCACAGTAACCGTGTAGAGCTCGGTGGGTTCGATGGCGGCCGATGGGCTATGCATGCCGCTTGCATTCCTTGTTTGGTCGTTATTGCCGTACTTCTCTAGCTTCCATTAGCACACAGGAGGCATCGCAATGATCCAGTCAAGAAGAAAGTGGTTCGGCTCCGTTGGTTCTGTGTTTGCGTTGGTTATGGTCTCATTCATTCTCCTATCGATTGACTGGCCAGTTTGGGCTCAAGAGCCTAGCTCCTTGCCTGCTGCCTCTGGACTTAATGCGGGGGCGTTTTGTGGGACGGCCAGGTTGCATGAGCTGGCTGATTGGGTTAGCAGGAATGTGCCCTGTCCAGATCCAACACTTGCAGAACTCTCGGCGGCGGGGAAAGTAGACGCGGCCGGACGAGTGATAACCGAACAGGTAGGTGAGCAGAGGCCGTTTTGGGTCCTGACGAGCAGCAATGGCACATACACGCAGATGCAAATCACTGCTACTCTGCAGGTTACGGGTACGCATGCTTACCTGTATGTGGAAAACGGTCAGGCTGTGTCAGAAGAGGCTCTCGATGCCCTCGCTAGCGCCTTCGACAAGGACTATGAGAAGGTTGTGGCAACGTTCGGGGGCGAATGGAAACCCGGAAGAGATGGTGACGAGAGGCTCACAATTCTATTGCAACAGAACCACGATGTGACCAACCCCAATTGGCTTGGTGTGTTTTTCATGGTAGACGAATATCCCGATCCAGTCGACGCAGGGCGGTGGGGAGAGCTTAGGTCCAATGAAAGAGAGATGTTCTACATCAATCTTTCTCAGGTTGATGGGATAGGCCTAGCGTCCGAAGACTTCAAATCTGTTCTGGTTCATGAATTCCAGCACATGATACATTTCAACCAGGACCTTGATCCTCCGCACGATCATTTCCTGTGGGAATCTATATAATATAATAGGAACTAATATGAATAAGGGTCAGCTCGAAAAAAATATTAGCTTAAAAGAATGCACGAGCTTTAGAATCGGCGGCCCGGCGGATTATTTTTATGAAGCGCTCGGTGCTGAAGAGCTAATCCAAGCCCAAAAACTAGCCTGCCGACTTAAAATTCCTCTATTTTTGCTCGGCGTTGGATCAAATCTGCTTATTAGTGATCGGGGTTTTAGGGGCTTGGTCGTAAAAAACTCTTACCGAGAGATAAAAAAATTAAAAAACAACTGTCTTAAAGTTTCTTCCGGCATCTTAACCGCCGAAGCTTTGAACTTTTGCCAAGAAAACGGCCTCTCCGGTTTGGAATTTTTGACTGGTATTCCGGGAACTATCGGAGGTGCAATTTGCAATAATGCGGGCACCCCCCAAGAACCTTTTTATGGCGGATGCATAGCTGATGTTTTTAAAAAGGCCAGTTTGCTTACTGCCCAAGGTAAAATTACAACAGTTAATAGAAGTTTCCTAAGCTTTGAATATCGCACCAGCAAGATTAAAAAAACCTCTTTAGAGAAAAGGCCGATTATTCTTAAAAGCATTTTTCAGCTTCAAGAAAGCGACCCCGCAGATATTAAAAAAGTAATAGAAATTAAACTTAAAAAAAGATCAGCTGCTGAGCCTAAAGGATTTGGCGCTGGCTGTATTTTTAAAAATCCGAAAGATAACTACGCCGGCATGCTTATTGACAAGGCTAATCTTAAAGGAAAAAGAATTGGCGGGGCAATGGTTTCTGATTTGCATGCGAATTATATTATTAACGACCAAAACGCCACCGCCAGTGATGTTTTTAAATTAATCGAACTTATCCAAAAAGAGGTTAAAAATAAATTTGAAATTGATTTAGAATTAGAAATCGAGCTAGTTGGTTTTTAGCTCTTCTTTCTCCCAAACTGCATTTGGGACATCTTAATAATTTTTTCTCGATTTTTATTAACGCAATCCGGAAGCGGCAAGGTGACAGCGTAAAAAGGATTGCTTGTTTGCCAGTCAATAGCCAAGCGCATCAGTATTTGAAAGCGGCCTAAAGAAACCAGATCGTCCGGAGTAAAATCCTTGCCAAATTCTTTGTCTAAAACCTGAGCATCATTAGAGCCCACCAAAAAGGTAATAATGCTCCCCACGTTGCCCAAAATTGCTTTTTGCACTTCTTCATCAAGCTGAGCCATATACTGGTTAGCCACTGTCAAATTAAGTTTAAACTTTCGGGCCTCGGAAAGAATTTTAATAAAAGCTCGGGTAGCAAAATTCTGAAACTCATCAACATATAAGTAAAAATCGCGTCTTTTTTCCTCCGGAGTATAAACTCGGTTCATCGCCGCTAATTGAATTTGAGTAATAATCATTGCTCCCAATAAAGCGGAGTTGTCCTCCCCTATTTTTCCGGAAGAAAGATCCACCAGTAAAATTTTCCCCTGATTCATAATTTCTTCAATTTTCACCCGGCTTTTAGGATAAGCCAAAACCTGGCGGATTAAAGGAGAGGTAACGAACTGGCCAACCTTGTTTAAAATAGGGGAAATTGCTTCAGCTCTTAGCCGATCCCCCATCCCCTGAAACTCCTTTTCCCAAAAGGCCTTTAAGGTTCGGTCGTCCAGTTTTTCCACTATTTTTTGGCGGTAGCCTCTGTCCGTTAAAATTCTAATAACATCCCCCAAAGTAGTATCGGGCACAGCCGTTAAGCTAAGCAGACAATTGCGCAAAATATGCTCTAGTCTCGGCCCCCAGGAATCGCCATAAAGTTTGTAAAAAATGGATACAATTCCCGAAGCGACTAATTCTCTTTGAGAGGGATTATTCACCTCCAAAGGATTTAGCGGATAAGTATATTCCGGGTCAGACGGATTAAAATAGCAAACATCATTGATCCTATTTTTAGGAATATATTGAAGCAGAATTTGCATTAAATCTCCATGCGGATCAACTACTCCCACTCCCTCGCCTTTTCTAATATCTTCAATAGCCATGTTAGCCACTAAAGTTGTTTTACCCGTGCCGCTTTTACCGATCGTATAAACATGGCGGGAGCGGTCTTTCCTTTTGATTCCAAAGGTCATCAGTTGGTTTTTATACTCAGTTTGAGCAATAAAGGTAATTTGTTGTTTTTCTTCCTTTCCTAATCCTTCGGCAATGGGTAGATTTTCCGGCGCCTCGGAAACTATTTTTCTACCCCAGGCAATATTAGGCAAAGTAATTAAAGCCGTTGGAAGATGCCAAAGAGAAGAAATCTCCAGATCATTAAGGATTTGGCCTTTGCCAATTACTTTTCGTTCAAAAAAAGCCTTTTGCCACTTTTTCTTGGAAAAACTTCCAGGCTTGGCAGTAGTTAAATAGTTTCCGGAAGAGCTGGCAAAAGCGCCAAAGCTTCCGGATAAAGCAGACAAGGCCTCAGAATTATTAGAAAAGATTCTTAAGTGACCACAAAAACCAGCATGGGCAGCCTTAAGCTCTATTTCACTTTTTTGAGGGTGGGCTAAGGCGCGGCCATTCTCGTCTTTTCCTCCGCCTGCGTTGGCAAAATTAATTAAATTCGCCTGCCAGCCCTTGGATACCGGCAAAAGGAGGAGCTGGTAAACAATAATGTCTTCACTTTTGGCGTTTTTGGCCATAGTCGCTAAAACCGAAGAAAGGGGGTCAACTTGGTCAAACTGGTCCGCAGTTTTTAAGGGTAAATACCAGGGCCGAGCCAAAGAAAGACGCAAAACAGAAAACTCATTTCTATTCAAGCTAGCCAAGTAGTCTTTAGCCGGAGTAAGCAAGCAGTCTTTGTATTGGGCAAGCACTTGAGATTGGAAAAAATTAATTTGAGCCGTGGGCACACCAACAATAAAATAGATCTTTTGCTCAATACAAGCAATTTCCAAAGAAACGGGAAGCGGTTTTTTTAAAAAAAGAAAACTTTTTTTCCACAAACTTAAGTTGCTAAGCAAAGCCTGAGTCTGCTCAACAGTATACTCATTGTCTTTAGGAATCCTTATTTCCAAAAAGCGGAATGTTTCTTCTTCCATGCTTGATACTTATTATAATACACTATACTAATTATCACACACCAGGCGTGACCCGAACAAATGTCATTGCGAAAGTATTGTCATTGCGAGGAACGGAGTGACGCGGCAATCTGCCTTGTCATTGTAATCCCACACGGGATCGCGATGACAACCTCCTACTCTTTCTTCGGCTTTTTCCAAGAGGCCCACTTGCAAGAAGGATAATTAGAGCATCCGTAAAATGTTTTTCCCCGCTTAGTCCTTTTTAGCACCGCGCTTGAGTCACATTCCGGGCAAACAAAACCCGCTTCCACAACAAAAGAACGCTTATACTTGCACTCCGGAAAAGCCGAGCAAGCGATGAATTTACCATAGGGGCCAATCCTAATTATTAGGTTTCCCTTTTTGCATTGGGGACATTTTTCATCCAGCTCCTCTACTTCTATTTTCACTCTTTCGGCTTTTTCTTTACTCAGCTCCACTTTTTTAATAAACGGCTGCCAAAAGTTTGCCAAAACCCTCATCCATTCTTTTTTCCCCTTAGCCACTTCGTCTAAATCATTTTCTAATCCGGCCGTAAAAGGAAGGTTCAGAATTTTAGGAAAATTGCTGACCAAAAAGTCGTTAACCGCAATTCCTAAATTGGTGGGCAAAAATACTTTTTCTTCTTTTTCTACGTAAGATCTTTTTTGGATCAAAGAAATAATGGGCGCGTAAGTTGAGGGCCGGCCAATGCCTTCTTTTTCTAAAGTCCTAATTAAGGAAGCTTCATTGTAGCGGGGCGGCGACTGAGTCTGGTGAGAGGTTATTCCCAAGTGAATATAATCCAAAGCTTCTTTTTCTTTCAACTCGGGCAAATTATTTTCGGAAAAAACCATCGGATAGGCCTTAGAAAATCCCGAAAAAACCAGCCTTGTTCCGTTTGCCTGAAACTCCAAAGACCCGTCCTGAACAATCACCTTTGTAGCCGCAATCTTGGCCGGACTCATTTGGCAGGCAATGCTTCTTTGCCAAATAAGCCGATAAAGGCTTTGTTCGCGATGATTTGCTTTAATCAATTTCTCTTTTTGGCTATTAACCGGCCGAATAGCTTCGTGCGCCTCCTGGGCAAGTCTGGTTTTTGTCTTGTAAAAAATCGCTTTCGAGGGTAAATACTTTTGGCCGTATTTTTCCTTAACATAATTTCTTGCTTTACTGACAAAATCCTGATTAAGGCTAGTAGAGTCAGTGCGATGATAACTAATCAACCCACGCTCATAAAGGCCCTGGGCCACCTGCATTGTCAGGCGCGAAGACCAGCCAAATTTCCGAGAAGCAGTTTGCTGTAAAGTAGAAGTAGTAAAAGGAGGAGAGGGGTAATAAGATTTTTCTTTTTCTTCAATTCTTTCTATTTTTGGCTTGCCCAATAAATCCAAAATTATTTTTTCCGCTTCTTTCTCGCTCTCCAAAATAGTCTGAACTACTTGATAATTCCCAGCAAATAAATCAAACTTTTCTTTTGTCTCGACTTTATTATCTTTTATTTTAATTAACTCGGCTAAAAACTCTCCACCTTTTTGGGTCCGAAAAAGCACCCAAGCCCGGCAATAGTCTTTTTGGGAAAAATTCTTAATCTCTCTTTCCCTTTCCACAATTAGGCGCACTGCCACTGACTGCACCCGCCCGGCAGACAAGCCCCTTCTTACTTTGCGCCAAAGCAAAGGAGAAAGTTTATAGCCCACAATTCGGTCTAACATTCTTCTGGCTTGCTGAGCGTTCACCAAATCCTGGTTCAGACCATGAGGATTTTTTAAGGCTTCTTCTACTGCTTTTTCCGTAATCTCATGAAAAACAATTCTGGAAAACTTTGAATTTTGAACTTTGAATTTTGAACTTGAGCCCACCACGTATACGTGATGGGCGATTGCCTCCCCTTCCCGATCCGGGTCTGTCGCTAAAATCACCTTATCTGCCTTTTTAATATTGTTTTTTAGCTTATCCACTACTTCCCTTTTATTGGGAATAATTTTATACTGCGGCTCAAAATGAATTTCCTTCTTTTCGGTAATTTTGATGGCAAATCTCTTGCTCGGCAAATCGCGAATGTGACCCATAGTCGCTATAATGCTATAGTCACTGCCCAAAAATTTACCGATCGTTTTGGCCTTGGTCGGTGATTCCACCACAATTAACTTTTTCATTAGAATTTCAGAAAAAAATAGCATATTTACTAATCTATAGCAAATTTACTTTCCCGCTTTGCCTGAAGATCAAGCCAAAAAAATTCTCGTTTCATATTCTCCACCCGCCGCATCTATCACTTGAGGAATCTTATCCCTAACTAGTTTTTGATGGAAATGTTTTTTCTCGGCCATCCCTCAATTCTACTAAAATTTGCTTTCTAAAACAGAGTCAAGGCTAAAAGAGTTGCAGCAAGATGCAATGCCCCAAGTGTTTCGATGTATCGATACATCGAAACAGTCTCTTGCTCTTTGTTTTAAATAATCAAAAAGGCATCGGCCATTTTGGCGGTAGACCTAAACGTGTTTTTCTTTGCCTCTTGCTTAACTAGACCAATGCAATAATATTTATCTTGAAGTTCTCTTTTTAGGATTTTTCCCGCCGGCACATGATTATCATAAGTAATTTCATAGCCAGCATGGCCCAAGTGGGCGATAAAAAACCACTTGCCCTCTCTTTGTCTGTATTGCTTTTTAATAATATTAGCCATATCCTCATCTCTTGATTTTCCCTTCATAAACCAAGTAGGATTTTGATGATATCTTTTTTGATATTCTCCATTGGGTGCTTTACTTGAATCAGTGCAAATAACGAGAATGTTTAATTTTCGGGCAAAACCAAAAATGCTCCTATACATTTTTTGGAAATCTTTACCTTCCTTGGCGGCTCCTTTAAGAAAATTCAACAGATTACTATTAAATTTACCTGTTTTTAAATAATGATTTACAGAAGACTGAAGATTATTAGGAAATTCCAAAAATACTCCCGAAAGACTATTTTTTACTTTTTTGCTAAGATGGTCAAATTCTTTAAAAATATCTAGGTGTTTTGCATGCACCGTCTCGCCCAAAGCAACAATATCGGCTTGTTGAAAAATATTCTCTAAAAATTCTGAAAAACTAATTACTTTTGAACTATCCTTCATTACTTTTATTCTACCAAATCCACCTTCATCGTCGGCAAGACCAGGGCTAGCAAGATTCTAAAAACTTTCTAATTTTGGCAAGTTGATTTTGGGGATAATTATTTTTCTCAAGAGAAGCAAGAAGACTTTTGGGCGTTATCCATTTGGCTTTTTCAATATTTTTATCTGCTGGCTTAATAGTTCCTTTCAAAACTCTTCCTTTCTTCCTTTATAGATATAGATGATTACTGGGGGATAACCAGGGATGGATAAGTGGTTGGTTGCGCTATATTTTTTCTTAACAAAGACATTAACTACGGAAATTATCTTCATTGAGATATTCGATCAAAGCCTTCCGCATCTGCTTTTCTTCTAAAAACAAACAAAATATCGACATCTCTTTTGCTCCTCATTTCCTCAAGCGCTTCTTTTCTGTCTTCTACATACTTACTTTCTTCTTCACTCCAATCAAGATAGCCGGTCAATTCGTAATCCTCATTACTCGCCATGGCGGTAGCGGTTGCATGGTAGTTATTGCACAAAACAAAACCATTGCCGCCAGCTTGTTGACATATGTTATTAAGATCAATATCTGTAGGATTCACTATTAATACAATGTCAGCCTTCTGTTTAAGTTGATATTCCAGCGCCGATGCATTATGAGCCTCGTATCCCGCTAAGATAAGCTTATTAATAGTCATCCGATCGCTATCCACGTAGACAACCTTGCTCTCAGGAAAAGCAACTGACGGACTTATATCAAGACCGCAACAAGGGTAGTAAACTAAATCTATTTTTGTTGCAATTTCGTTATTGAATGTGCGAAGAGAGTCTACCAGTCTCTGATCTGATCCGGGCCTAGATCTTTCTGCTTTTTCTTTAGTTTTCCTAATAAAATCGTTAAAATCCGAAGAGGCTGGTTTAATACCCAATTTTTCTAGAAATTCATCTGTTTCGTTCATATTGCATTTTATCAAAATCTGCTCACCGTCGAGAAGAGATTAGAAATTTTAGTATTTAGTGGGGAAAGTTAAAAAAGATTGAAAAACTGGGGTGGTGCTGGGGGAGGACAAAAAGCGACAAGAAAAAAGGGGTATATGACAGTGAGTCAACTGCGCTAAGAAGCGCGAAACCCCGATCTCGTCTGTGTCCGATCCCAGCACCACCTGTAAAAGAACCTTTTGGGCCTGCCGCCCGACCCTCGCTAGTTTTTTAGGAGAGAAAAGCTACCTGCCGGTGCCGGCGGCTTGATTCCGGCAAAAAAAGCTATCTCCCCTCCGGTAAAACAGCCCTGATTCTATGCATCTGACCTCCTTAAGGTCTACAGGGCTCCCGGTGAGCAACCCACCTTCTTTCGACGCCAATGTCAAAAGGAATAGGTGATTGCCAAATAGCACTGGGCGAAGTATAAGGTCTAATATGGGTTTTTGTCAAGAGGGGAAACTAGAGCTCTTCTAAGATATCTTCCACTTTTGTCACCAGTTTTGCTCCTTGGGATAAAAGATAAGAAGTTCCAGCGGAAAGCGGCGAATTGATCGGCCCGGGAATGGCCATTACTTCTCTACCCTGCTCCCCTGCCAACCGAGCCGTCACCAAGCTGCCGGATCTTTTTCCGGCCTCCACCACTAAAACTGCTTTTGACAAACCGGAAATAATCCGGTTTCTTTGGATAAAGTTTGGCGCGTACGGCGGATAAAAAGGAGGAAATTCAGAAATTACCGCTCCCCCGCCGTTAATAATTTTTAAGTAAATATTTTTATTTTGATAGGGATAAGCAACGTTAATTCCTGATCCTAAAACGGCAATAGTTTGGCCGTTATTATCAAGAGCCGTTTGGTGCGCAATCGCGTCTATTCCCCGGGCCAAGCCAGAAATTATAGTAATCTTATTTTTTACTAAATCTTGAACAAACTTTTGGGTATTTTGCCGGCCATAAACGCTCGCACTGCGGCTACCAATAACGGCCAAAGCCTTTTTTGAAGAAGGCAGTTTGCCTTTAACATACAAAACCGGCGGCGGATTAATAATATTTTTTAAAACTTTGGGGTAATGTTTGTCTTGCCAGGTTAGGATAGTGATCTTGCCTGCTAAGCATTTTTGGTAATCTTTAATTTCTTTATACCAGGAGAAATTATCATAAGGGATATTCCAGTTTTCTTTAGTAAAATTAACTTTTTGCGGGTCAAAAATCGATTGGAATTCTAAAAAATCATTAATAAGGCGGCCAGATAATCCCGTGGATTTTAGCTCCGCTCGGGTCGCTTCCCAAAGCCTTTTTGCTGAGCCAAAATAGTCAAGAAGAACTTTAAAGCGCGATGGGTCGATTTTGCCAAAAAAGTTAAAAGCTAAATAATAAGGCAGGTCTTTGGACATGATTTATTATAGTAAAAGACTCATGTCATTGCGAGCGAGTCAAGATAGAAAGATCCTTCGGCTATGCTCAGGATGACTATTTAATCTGTCATTCCGAGCGAAGCCCCGCGATTCGCGGGGCGAAGTCGAGGAATCTTTTGGAAATTAAACAAGAGAAAGATCCCTCGGTTACACTCGGGATGACAAATCCTCTCAATAATCCCTACCCTAAATCTGAGAAAGGCTAGTCAATTTAGAAGTTTTTTGCGCTCGCTTTTTTACTTCAATTTTTTCTTTGGTTTTTTTGCTAATAACCAAGCGATAAGGAATGCCAATTAAATCGGCGTCCGCAAATTTTTCGCCGGCGCTAATATTTTCCCGATCATCATACAAAACTTCTTCTCCTTTTTGAACTAAATTCTCATAAACTCTCTCGGCCCGATCTTTAACTTCCTTTTCATGAAGGTCAAGACCAATAAGGTGATATTTAAAAGGAGCTACCGACTCGGGCCAGATAATACCCCTATTGTCATGATGGGCCTCAACGATTGTCGCTAAACTGCGATCTATGCCAATGCCATAAGAGCCCATCCAAAGATATTTTTGCTCACCTTTTTTATTAGTAAAATAACCCTCCTGTTTTTTGGTATAAAAACGGTCGATTTTAAAAGTATGGCCCCACTCGACTCCCTTTTTTTCCACCAGTTTTCCTTTGCAAAAAGCGCATTTATCGCCGGCTTTCGCATCCACTATGTCCGCCAATAAATCGTACTTGAAATCCCGACCGTAATTAACATTAACAGAATCTGTTTTTTTCTCTTTTTGGCCGCCAATAAAATTTTTCACCGCTTTTAAGCCCAAATCGCCAATATAAACAGCCCCCTTAATTCCCCAGGAATGAACGTGACCGGGCTTTGTCCCTATTTTTTTTAGATCCCTATCTGTCGCCGGCTCCAAAGAATCAAGCCCTAAAGCTCTTTTTAGTTTAATTTCATTAACCTCTTGATCGCCCCGCACCGAGGCAATAATAATTTTCCCTTTTTTATCTTTGTAAACAACATTTTTTAAATAGCGCCAAGGCGGCTCTTTGTAATGCTTTTGGTTGTCAGCCATAGTGCACACCCATTCCGGCTGATCAATAATCTTAAAAGTCTTTTCTTTTTCCTGCAGGTTAAGGGGTTCACGGTAAAATTCCGCTTTTTCAATATTCGCCGCATATCCGCATTTCTCACAAACAAAAAAGGTCTGGTCGCCAAAATCCCCTTCCATCAAAAATTCATGCGATAAACTGCCGCCGATTGCCCCAGAATCTGCTTCCACCGGGATAACCGCCAGTTCCAGCTTTTTGGCAATCCGCAAGTAAGATTGAAAATATTTTTCGTAGCCTTTTTGGAGTTGCTTTTCGTTCGCGCAAAAATTATAAGCATCTTTCATCATAAATTCCCTAACCCGCAATATCCCTCCTCGCGGCCGCTTGTCATCCCGAAACTTTGAGGAAAATTCATAAATATCAATCGGCAGATCTTTATAAGAAGGCGAAAACATTTTAACCAGCTCGACCATCATTCCCTCGGCCGTCGCTCCCAAAATAAACTCATTGCCGTAGTGGTCAGCCACAACCAGCATTTCCTCGCCAAAAGCCTCGTCTCGGCTGGTTTTTTTCCAAACTTCTACCGGATGCAAAGTGGGCACGACCAACTGCTGACAGCCGATTTTGTCCATTTCTTCCTGAATAATCCGGTAGATTTTTAGCCATACCCGATAGCCTAACGGCAAAAAACCGTAGCGGCCGGTCGAAAAGCGGCGAATAAAACCGCCTTGCCATAAATATTTATGACTAACTGCTACCGCATCTGCCGGTACACTTTTTACTGTCTTGCCAAAAATTTTTGAATATTTCATCTTTGTTCGTTCTTATAATAACAGATATAAATAGACAACTCATCTGGAAAGATTGTCACGTCCCGCAGCTGCGGGGCTCGCAATGACATTATTTTTGTCATCCCGGGCGCAGCCCCGCGAGTCGCGGGGCGCAGTCGAGGGATCTTTCCTTTTTAATTCCGAAGATTCCTCGACTCCTCCCGAGTACTCGGGACTCGCTCGGAATGACTACCCCGCTTGATCTTCGCCTTTTGTTCGGGTTTGTGATATGATTGCTTCTATGCAGCCGCTTGCTGATTTAATTAGACCTAAAAGCCTAAACGAATTTGTCGGGCAAGAGCACTTAACCGGCAGAAATGGGTATATTCGAAAACTGCTTTTGAAAAAAAATCTTTCTTTTCCTTCTTTAGTTTTCTGGGGTCCGCCCGGGGTCGGAAAAACTACTTTGGCCCGAATTATTGCTCATTCTTTAGGTATTAGTTTTCAAGAATTCTCGGCTGTTTCGGCCAAAAAATCCGAGCTTCAAAAAATTTTTAGCGCTCCCCTTTTTCTCCCCACCTTAATCTTTATTGACGAAATTCATCGCTTTTCCAAGGCCCAGCAGGATGTGCTCCTTTCACCCGTAGAATCTGGAAAAATCATCTTAATCAGCGCTACTACGGAAAACCCCTCTTTTTATGTAATTTCCCCTCTTCTTTCCCGCAGCCAAACCTTGATTTTTAATCCTTTATCAGGAAAAGAAATAAATACTATTATTAAAAGAGGATTAAAAAAACTCAAAAAGAAAATAACCTCACCGGCTAAAGAATTAGTCGCCAATATTAGCAATGGTGATGCTCGAGTAGGTTTAAACTTGATTGAGCAGGCCTATGGCCTAACCAAAAAATCAGCGCTAATCGATGAAAAAACAATTAAAAAAATTCTCTCCTCAACAACTTTACGCTACGATAAAACCGGAGAAGAACACTACAACACCATTAGCGCTTTTATTAAATGCATGCGCGCTTCTCAAGTGGACGCGGCTCTTTATTATTTAGCCCGAATGATCGTCAGCGGTGAAGATCCACTTTTTATTGCCCGCCGGATGGTTGTTTTTGCTTCCGAAGATGTCGCCTCGCCTACCGCTCTGGTTGTAGCTAACGCTGTTTTCCAAGCCTGTCAGCAAGTCGGTCTGCCCGAATGCCAGGAAAATTTGGCGGCTGGAGTAGTATTTCTAGCCCAAGCGAAAAAAGACCGCCGAGCCTATAATGCCTATATGAAAGCTCTAAATGATGTTCGCCAATTTGGCAATCTCCCCATTCCTTTAAGCTTGCGTAATCCGGTCACTAAATTGATGAAGAAAGCCGGCTATGGCAAAAATTACGAAGCCTATCCAAACAAAAGCAAGTCGCTCCTTCCTGACCAACTCAAAGGCAAAAAATACTATTAAACCATCCTCGCTAATTTATTAGCGTAAACAATGGCATAATTCACTCCCCGATCATAAGGGTAAATATGATGCAAGGTCAACCAATAAAGACCCTTAACACTGGTATTCATCTTTGGCGCTTTTTGGGAGTAATTTAAAACCGGAACTGGCTGGGCTTCAAGATTATAATAATAATGACTTTCTATTATTTTTTTTTCTATATTTCGATTTATTTTTTTAGCGAAAGGCAAAAATATTTTTAATACTTCTTCTTTGTCCATCTTAAAAATTGGATGATCTTGGGGATAATATCCGGCCAAATAAGCTAAGTGCTCATCATGATAATATTTTGGACTTATAAAATTCGTATGCTCTATGGCCGCGACAAAAGGCCAAGAGCTATCTAAAATATTAAGCCAGTAAGTTTGATCAGGAAAAAATTTATCCTTTAACCTTAAGACTAAAACCGCCGCACCCAAGCTTTTTAAATCACTATATTTTACTTTTTCCTTAACTAAAAGAGAACCGGCCATTCTAAGAGAGTCAGCAAGTGAACATGTTAAAATAATTTTATCAAAAGAATAAGTCTTCCCATTTCCCTTCAGTATAAATCTATCGTGTTTTTTCTCAATATTCTTTATCTCAAAGTTCTTTTTTACCTTACCCTTATAGCCAATTATCTTTTTGGCTAGCAAATTCGCCATCCGGCTGAAGCTTTTCTGATAATATCCTAATTCGGTTGTCCTAGAGTTTACTCTTGCCCAAAACCACGAAAGCGGAATTTTATCTGTATGTTTTCCAAACTTCTGGCTTAATAAGGGTTGCCATATCAACCTATAGCCTTCTGAGCCCATGAGCTTCGGCAAGGTCTTTTCTGTACTAAATTTTTCGTAAAAAAGAGAATAAGGCAAATATTTAAAAAGGGCTAGACATCCTCCCATCCTTATTTTAGAAAGCTTTCCCAAGCCAGGAAATCTTAAGATATTTTGCGGGGAGTCAAAAGGATAAATCTCATTTTGAAAATAAACCGAGCTTAATGCCCTTTTATAAATTAACTTATCTTTTTGACCAAGTTCTTTTACTAGCTGAATGAAGTCTTGGTCTTTAGCAAAAACGTGGCGGTAAAAATGGTCTAGCGGCCAAGACCAGTCCTGAACTTTAAAAGAAGAGGCTAAGCCGCCTAATCTTTTTTCTTTTTCAAAAACCGTTACCTGGTGGCCTTTTTGGCTAAGTTTATAGCCCAAAGTCAAACCGGAAAAACCGCCTCCGGCAATGCCTATTTTTAATCTTTTCATTTTTAAAAATAATTCGCGTTTTTTAGATAATCAGCAATTTCCCGAGCAATAGGAGCTGCCACATAAGCCCCAGAGCCTCCCTTTTCGACAAAAACAACCATGCTAATCTTGGGCTTATCTGCTGGAAAAAATGCGCTAAGCCAGGCATGAGATTCCTCTTCTCCTCCGGTTTGGGCTGTTCCGGTTTTGCAACCAGCAGGTGGATTAAAATCAAAAAAAGGAAATCCTGTTCCCCCGCTTTGGCAAGCCTGCCTCATTCCTTCTTTTATTACCTCCAAATTTGCACGGCTAATACCCAAATCAAGACAATTACTTTCCAAAAGACCATTGATCTGAGGCTGGCATAATCGCCCTCCATTAGTTACTGCCGCCGTCATTTGGGCAATTTGCAGCGGCGTAGTCGTTAAGTCTCCTTGGCCAATAGCGAAGTGATAAGTATTGCCCAAAAACCAGATCTCGCTGCGCACCTGTCTCTTCCAATCTGCAGTAGGGACTAAGCCAGATGCTTCGGCTGGCAGGTCAATGCCGGTTTTTTTTCCTAATCCCAACCGGCTTGCCCATTTGCTGATATTATCTACCCCCAGCCATTCTCCCAATTTGTAAAAATAAATATCATTAGAGCGCTGTATCGCTTTCACCAAATTCACTTCTCCTTCAGTGCGGCCATAGTCAGTCCAGTACCAGTTTTTATATTGCCATTCCCCTATTTGAATAAAACCAGTATCAAAAACACTTGTTTGGGAATCAATCACCCTCTCTTCCAAGCCAGCTACAGCCAAAACCGGCTTAAAAACCGAACCCGGCTGATAAGCACCGGCTAAAGCTCGATTGAACAAGGGCGTATTTTCTCGATCACCTAAATAACTTTTAACTTTTTCCTCGTCCCGATCTAAACCAAAAACATTTGGGTCAAAAGAGGGAGCGGAAACTAGAGCTAAAATTTTCCCTGTTTCCGCCTCCAAAACAACCACAGCCGCCTTTAAGTCCTTTATTTTTTCCCAGGCAAATTTCTGCAAACCTAAATCTAAGGAAACCACCAGGTCCTCCCCGGGCTGGGGATCAATTCGCCCCAATTCCCGTACAATCTGGCCCTGAGAATCAACTTCAACCAGCTTTTCCCCTTCTTCCCCAGCCAGCAAACAATCATAAATCTCTTCTAATCCTCCCCTGCCGACCTGATCATGCAATGAATAATTAATATCTTTTTCAGCACAGCGTTTTTTTCCCAGCTCCTTTTCGCCCACGCTCCCTAAATATCCGGTCAAATGAGCCGCCGCTTCTTTTAGCAAATAACGGCGGGCCAAAACATCAACTACTTCTCCTCCTGCGGCCTTTTGAAGCAAAGCTTGCTCTCGTTCCAGCTCTTTGCCTTGTGCATCTTGATAAATAATCAAGTCATCGGCCAACACCTCCCCGCTTAAACCAACAATCCTTCCCCGAGGAGCAAGCAAAGGTATTTTGCGTAAACGATTATTTTCCGCGCTTTTCAAATAGTAACTTCCTCGAACCAGGGCAAGGGTAAAAGACCTCAGCAATAAAACAAAAAAAACTTAAAAAAACAATAGCCCTGGCGGTAAAAAATAATCTCTCTTGATTGTTTTGGGCAAATAAAGTATTCATGATAAAAAGCGATTAGGCTGGCGATAACTCCTAGTTATCTGCCAAAATAAAGTAAAACTGATTAAAAAGAAAAAAGAGCTTTGGCCCAAATTCGCTCCTTTAAGCAAATCCCGAATAAGACCTAAGCCGAAAGCCAAGGCCCACCATTTTTGGATCGCAACTTGGCTTTTAAAAATTAACAGAAGGAATAAAAACCAAAGCCAAAATAGCCCCCAAACCGCCTCTGTCCAGCCAATACCTAAGCCTAAAATTAGATAAAAAACAAACCAAGTATTTTCCTTCATATTTTTACCACCATCACTGTTCTCAAGGTTTTCCAATCAATTAGCCAATCAACTGCCGCTCTTTTAAAATATTTACCCTCTTCCCAATCTGCCGCGCTGACTCTTCCTATTAAAAATTCTCCACCTGACTCTAAGCTGGCTACCAAATCTCCCGTCTCCACTAATTCGTCAGCTAAAATTTCTTCCACTACCAGAGCAGGTCCGCCGCGCAATATCCCCTTGCCTGTTAAGGGCTTATTTTCGTCGGCGACTCTCCAAATTCCTACAGCCAGCTGAAAATCTTTATTGGCTATGCTTATTGCTTCACTGCTAAAAGAATTTACCTTAGTTATTTTTCCCACTAAAATATTCTCCCAAAGAATCAAGCTTCCTTCTTGCAAGCCCTGAAAACTGCCTACATTTAAAACAAATCCTTCTTTGTTCACGCCTAGTATCTGCGCCGGAATAAATTTTAGTTTTGGCGAAAGATCCGCTCCCAAAAGCCTCCGACAAGATTGGTTTTCTTCGGTTAGCTGGCTAATTTTCAGATTTAAAGCCTCAATTTCTGCTTCCTTTTTTTCTCCTGGCACTTTTTGACTCAAGGCTACAGATTCCTGGCGAGCATTTTCTGTTGCTTTTGAGAAAAAATCATGAATAAAATCCAGAAAACCACGGCCATCTAGAATCCAAAGAAGCAGGCTAATGCCCAGCAAAATTACTAAACTTTTTCTCATTTTAATCCGGCCACCAACTTTACTCTTTTTAGCAAACTTTTATCAGCCAGCAAGGCACCGCACCCCCGCACTACCAACTCTTGGGGTTTATCGGCCAAAATCGCCGGCATCTTTGTTTCTTCAGTGACTAAATCTTCCCAGCCAGCCAGCCTCGCGCTTCCGCCGGATAGATATATCCCCCTTTTTAAAATATCGTCGGTTAACTCAGCCGGAGTTTCTTCCAGCATTTCTCTTAAAGCAAGCGTAATCTTTTGAACCAAAGGAACCAATGATTCCATTACTTCATTTTTTTTAATCCGAATACTTTTAGGCAGTCCGGTAGCCAAATCCCGGCCCCGCACCACCATGCTCAAGCGCGAGGTTATAGCTCTTCCCGAAACACTGCCTAGCTCTTCTTTTACTTTCTGGGCCGTCGGCCGGCCAATAAGCATGCCATACTTTAATCTTAAATAATTTATAATTGCCTGATTAAAATCCTCTCCGCCAATCGGCAAAAACCGCTCCAAGACAATCCCTCCCAAAGACAAAACAGCCATTTCTGTCGTGCTTCCACCAATATCCAAAACTAAAAACCCGCCCGAGCCTTCAATTGGCAAAGCTAAGCCCACCGCTGCAGCCATGGGCTTTTCAATTAAAAATACTTCCCGAGCTCCACTTTTTACTAAAACTGCTTTAATTGCCCGACGCTCTACCTCTGTTGCCTGGCAGGAAACACCAGCAATCACTTTGGGACCCAAAAGCCTTAGCCATTTACCGGGAGTTTGCGAAACAAGACTAAAAAGATATTTGGTTAAACATAAAGCGGCATCAAAATCAGCAATTACTCCATTTTCAATCGGCTCTATTACTTCTATATTTTGGGGCTCTTTGCCCATAATCGCCGCCGCCTTTTTCCCCACCGCAATTATCTGTTTTCCCTTTTTTTTCTGCCGGGCAATAACCGAAGGCTCAAAAAACAAAACTCCCTTGGTATCCGCAAAAACTTTAACAAAGCTGCTGCCTAAATCAAGGCCAAGATTATACTCGCTAAACTTGCTAAAAATCTGATTATTCATTTTCTAAAAACTGCCTCGCCTGATCATAATTACTTTTTAGCTCTACTGCCTTTTTTAAATATTCCCTTCCCTTTTCCTTTTCACCCAAGGAGGAAAACATTAGCCCAGCATTATAATAAAGCTTGGCGTCGGTTGGGGCTAGATTAATAGCGGCAAGCATCGCCTCCAAAGACCTTTTTAAATAGTCAATATCTCTTTGAGAGAGAATATAAAACAAGCTGGCCCGGTCGCGGTAATAATTAAGCTGATAAGGATTAAGGCCTAAGGCGCGATCACTGGCCTCGATTGCCTCTTGAATTCTCCCCTGATAAGCAAGGGTTAAGCTTAGCTTATCATAGTAAAGGGGTTCGTTTTTCCTTAATTCAATTGCCCTAGATAACAAATTAGCACTTTGCTCGTAAGATCCATGATTCTGAGCCTCTATGCCAGCAGCCAAATAATAATCTGCTTGCCAATAAGAGTATAAGTGAAAGGTTAAAAGTGAAGAGTTAAAAATTAAAAGCAAGAGCAAGATCTTTTGCCCCAAATTTAAATTACAATCTATCTTCGCTTCTTTTTCTCCCCGGGAATGAAGCAAAAAACTAAAAGCGGGAAGAAGAAAAAACCATAAGCTGGTAGCTACAACCGAAAAGCCGAAAAAATTAGAAACTAAAATGCTTACCCAAGAGCTAAAAAAAGCTAAAACAAATAACTTTTCTTTTTTCTTAATATTTTTATGTCTTAATTTCTTAAATACCCAAAAAGAATAGATAAAGACTAATATCAGATAGCTAAGCAAACCCAGGCTTCCGCTATTGGCCGCATAGTTAAGATATTCATTGTGGGCCTTGTTATAAAGAAAATCCCATTCCGAAGTCAAATTATGCTCTGCTGGCCTCACCCAATAATAAGCATAGGCAAAAGTCTCCACGCCAGTGCCTAGAAGCGGCTGCTCTTTCCAAAGGGCTAAAGCCCCTTTCCAAACAATTTTTCTAATCTGAGAAGAAGGGGTGATGTTTGGCTCATCTAAGCTAGTAAAAGCCAGGCCCTTCTCTTCTTGAGGCGGCTTATTTTGAAACCAGTCCGAAATAGAAGAGGAAAAGGGCGTACCGAAAATTAAGCTTAAAGAAATTATTATTAAACCGGGCAAAAAAATTGCTTGCCGAAAAAGTTCTTTTCTTTTCTTTTTAAAAATTAAAAAGCTTGAAAAAGAAAAAAGTAAAAAACCAGATCCAAAACCCAAAAATCCGGATCGCGATTTAGTAAAAAGCAAACAAAGATAAAGAACTATAAAAAGAGCATAGTGAAAAAGAGAAGCTCTAGCCGGAATAATTATTAAAAATACGGCCAAAAAAGCGGCCAGCCAATTAGGCTGACCCAGGGTAGAAAAAACACGGTTTTGAACATCCTGCACCCAAATATTCTTATCAATCCCAAGTTTTTCTAAAACTCCATAAAAAGCAACTAAGAGAGCCGAAATTAAACTAATCGTAATTAATTTTTCCACCCAATCTTTCTTTCCATTCGAAACTAAGGCCCAAAAAAGAAGCAAATAACAGATTACAGAAAGAAGACCACCGTTAAAGCGCGAATAGTAGCCATAAAAACTGGTATGAGGATCAATGGAAAAAACAGTTGATAGCAGTTGAGAAAGAAAAAATATAATTAAAGGCCAAAATAAAAACGTCTTTTTAAAAATTATTCTTTTCTCTAAAATCATCCGCCCAGCCCAGGCTGATGTAATAAGCAAGGTAAAAGCATAAACTAAAATTATTTTATTAAATTCAAAAAGTTCAAAACTATAAGGGAGAAAAAACAAAGGCGCCAAAAAAAGGAGAGCCGCATACAAAAAGAAGATTATTTTATTTAGCCTGACAGAAGACATCGTCTTCTATTCTAGCATAGCCTTTAAGATCAATTTTAGTTCTTTCCCCATCCTTGCTTATTTTATACAAATCCTTTTTTTCCTTTTTTAGATAATCCACAAACAAAACCCCGTTCAAATGGTCAAGTTCATGCTGAAAAACAATTGCCCCTAGTCCTTCAAGCTGGGCTTTTTGTTTTTCTAAGTTTCCTTTACCAGTCGGCTGATAAAAACTCACGCTAATTTTTAAATAGCGTTTTATCGGTCCATAAAGATCAGGAAAAGACAAACAGCCTTCCAAAAATTCCTCGCTGTTTCCCTTTTCATCTGCCATCAAAGGATAAACTTTTCGGCCAAAAGTTTTTTCAATTATCGGATTAATAAAAATTGAAAACTCCTGTTCTTTAGGGAAAAATACTTGTTTTTGGCCAATAAAAACTCTTTTATTCACTCCTATTTGAGGAGCAGATAAACCCACGCCAATACGACTTTTTTTAATTACTTTTTTTAAGTCCGTAATTAATTTTTTCTCGGCCAAACCCCAATCTTTAACCGGCTTAGATCTTTTTCGCAAAATCGGATTAGGATGCCGAACAACCTTCATCATTCTCCTATTTTATCACGCAAAGCGGGCAAGAAGCTCCCAGCCTCCGTCTCTATCGGTTTTTTTCTCGCAGGATTTTCTGGCCGCTTCGGCAAAAGGTTTTAGAATCGCTCTTACTTTTTTATGCATCTCTCGTCCTTCTTCTGTCTTGCAAAGATCAGGATCTTTGATTAGCCAAACGGCGATTATTAAAGGGGCAGCTAGAGCCTGAACGTCTTCTTTTAGTATCTCCCAAGAAGAGAAAAGTCTTCCCATTAGCGGACCATCATCAGCTAATTGCCCCAGCACTTGGACTGCTTGAGCGCGCAAGTCATCCCCATTCTGCCTTTCTCTGATTTCCTTAATAAAACAATCTCTATAAATATCAGCCGCTGTTTTGTCTACATCATCCACTGAGCTACCTTGAACTATTAGTCCAGAAAGAGTTTCGTTTAATACTGATATTCCATTGCCATCTATCTCATCTAAACCCCAAGGCCAGCAATCATCGCAAAAACTACGGGTTCTGACTGCAATACTATGATTAATATTATTAAATCCGGCTAAGGAATCAACACTATCCCGAGCTTCAATTCTTCCCATTATAAGCTAACTTATACATAAATTTTCGCTTTTTGTCAAAGTCTTCTTGCTCTTGACGAAGATTTTTCACAAACTGGCGCAGGTTCAAATAAACGGATTATGGCTGGGTTAAATTCGGGCGGCTTTCCTGCCGCTGTGTTCTCTAAAGATTCTAGTAGCTGCTTAGCGGCAATAATAGCAAGCTCATCAGTAATTTCTTCTGCATGTTTCGATGTATCGATACATCGAAACAATATTCTGACTTAATGTTTTAAAACATTAAGTCAATAGAAAGACCGAAAACGAGATTATGTCATTGCGACCCCGCCGTTGCGGGGGAAGCAATCCCGTTGGAAAGATTGCCACGCCCCGATGGCTAAAAGAACCATCGGGATTCGCAATGACACAGGAAAATAATAGCAAATGATAAAATAGATCATGAGCTTAGTCTTTTTTGGGTCAAGTGAATATTCGATTCCCTGCTTAGTATCTTTACTTAAACATGACTATAGGATACTAGTAGTGGCTGCTCCTGATCGGCCGGCCGGCCGCGGCTTAAAATTAACCCCCAGTCCCCTTGCTGATTTTGCTCAAAAAAAGAACTTAAAAATTATTAAACCGGATAAATTAGATCAAAAAACCTTCCCTCCTCGCAATGACAAGGTTAGCCCTGGCTTTAAATTAGGAGTTTGCTGTGTTTACGGCAAGATTATTCCAAAGCTTTGGCTAAATCTCTTTTCCCGCGGAATTATTAATATTCACCCTTCTTTGCTCCCTAAATATCGCGGCCCCTCCCCTGCTCAAGCAGCAATTCTTAATCAAGAAAAAATTACCGGAGTAACTTTTATTAAAATGGATGCCCTTTGCGACCACGGTCCAATTTTAGCCCAATTTAGAGAAAAAATACTTCCCCAAGATACAGCCGGCGAGCTTTATCAGCGCTTATTTAATTTCGCCAGTCAAAAACTTCCTCAAATAATCAAAAAATATTTGGCCGAAAAAATAAAACCCCGTCCTCAAAATCACTCCCAAGCTACTTTTACCAAAATGATCAAGAAAGAAGACGGCTGTCTAAGTTTAAAAGAAATGAGTAAAGAAATAGATTTAAAAAGAAGAGCCTATGCCCCCTGGCCAGGAATATATACTAAGATTAAAATAGATAATCAAGAAAAAAGATTAAAAATCCTAAAAACGCATCTAAAAGAAGGAAGATTAATTATTGATCAAGTACAGCTGGAGGGGAAAAAGCCTATTTCTTTTTCTGATTTTTTGAAGTCTGAGGAGCTTTAACCGCTTCTTTTTTAGCCTCTTTTTTCATCTTCTTCAAACAATTGGCGCAAAGGCGAAGCTTCAGCTTTAATCCCCCCACCCGAACAGTTGTTTTTTGAATGTTGGCTTTAAAAGTCCGGCTTTTTTTCGGCGCCCGATTGCTAAACTGCCGAGAAGTCACGCCACGGTGGTGCTTGCTTGTTCTGCCAATAGTTGTTCCTTTGCCGCAAACTTTGCATCTTGCCATTTTTGAAAATATCCCAATTGGGGTTTACTACCCATTATTTAACTTGTATACTATACTATATCAGCCGTGTTAGTGTTTTGCAAACAGTTTTTCTTAATTTAAGCTATGTTTTTTTATTTTGCCGCCGCTTTACTTATTGCTTTATCTATTCACGAATATGCCCATGCAAAAATGGCCGACCGATTGGGCGACCCCACTCCCCGCTTAAGCGGGCGGCTTACTTTAAATCCTTTTGCTCACCTTGACCCGCTCGGTACCCTAGCTTTACTTTTGTTCCACTTTGGCTGGGGCAAACCGGTTCCCATTGATCCTTATAATCTTAAAAATCCCCGTAAAGATGAAGCACTCATTGCTCTTTCCGGCCCGGCGAGCAACATCATCATGGTCCTCTTTTTAGCCCTTATTTCTCGGCTCTTCTCATTTATGCCCTACGAGCTTTATTTATTTATTGTTACCCTGGCGATTATGAATCTAGGTCTGGGGATTTTTAATCTTCTTCCTATTGGCCCTTTAGATGGCTCAAAAATATTTTTAGGGCTACTCCCGGCTGACCTTGCCGATGAATGGAGGCAAGTATTAAATCAATACGGCTTAATTATTTTAATACTTTTTTTTCTTCCTTTGGGAAGCCAGGATTCGCTTTTGAGCTTAACTCTTGGGTCGGCGATTAACTTTATTCTTTCCCTTCTTTTCCCCAGTATCGGCCAAATTATTTAGTTTTTCCACTATTTTTAGAATCTCCTTTTTATTAAGGCCATGCGCTCCTAAACCCTGGCCAATAGTTTCCAAAGAAGCCAAAGCACAGCCGAAACAATGAAGATTATACTTTTCCATTAAAAATCTAGAAGATTTCGGATATTTTTCTAAAATAGTAATCAATTTGGTATTTAAAGAGATTTTTTCTGCCATTTTTTGATTGCCTTTTTTAATACTTCCTGGCTTAAAACCGAACAATGAAGTTTTATCGGCGGAAGGCCACCTAAATGTTTAGCAATTTTGCCTCGGTCTATTTTTAAGGCCTCTTTTAAAGTTTTGCCTTTAGCTAACTCTGTTAAAGCACTAGTAGTAGCAATAGCCGCCGCACACCCTAAAGTTTGGAATTTAATATCTTTAATTAAGTCCTCTCCTTTTTTGTTTTTCACAAAATTTAAGTATATTTTCATTACATCTCCACAAACTGGATTGCCTATTTGAGCAAAACTATCGGGGTTTTTGATTTCCCCTAGGTTGCGCGGGCTTCGAAAATGATCCATTAATTTTTTGGTATACATTATCTGATTCCCTTCCTAATTTTCCTTAATTTTTCTACCACTTTGGGCAAAACAGCAAGAACATAATCAATATCTTCTTTACTGGTTTCCGCTCCTAAAGAAAAGCGCAGTGAGCCATGAGCCAATTCCGGCTGGATGCCCATCGCAAGTAAAACATGCGAAGGCTTAAGCTCGCCCGAAGTACAGGCGCTTCCCGAAGAAGCAGCAATCCCCTTATCAGATAAATACAAAAGCAATGCTTCGCCTTCTACTCCTTTAATAATAAAACTAGCAATATCGGCCAGTCTATTTTCTGGATGCCCTGTAAGTTCCGCCTGGGGAACTTGAAGCATTCCCTTAATTAGCAGGTCTTGCAGTTTTCTAGCCTTAGGCTCAACCGTTTTTCTTTTATCCAAAGTAATTTCCAAAGCTTTCGCCATACCTACAATTAAAGGCGCAGCTTCCGTGCCCGGCCATAAACCAGCTTCATGATGCCCGCCAAAAAGAACCGGTTTAATCGGTGTTCCCTTTTTGGCATATAAAAGGCCGATTCCTTTTGGCCCGCCGAATTTATGCGCTCCAAGGGTAAAAAGATCAACATCCAGCCTGTCCAAATTTAAGTCCAGCCAGCCCACGCACGCCGCTCCATCCACATGAAAATATATTTTCGTTTGTAATTCTTCTTCTTTTTGGCGAACAATCCGGGCAATTTTTTTAATCGGTTGAATAGTTCCCACTTCATTATTAGCATACATCGTGCTTACTATAATAGTATCTTTATTAATTGCTTTTTCTAAATTGCTTAAATTTATTTGTCCGTATTGATCGACACCTATTAAAGTATTCGTAAATCCACTTCTTTCTAGTCCTTTCACTGTCGCCAAAACCGCCTGGTGCTCAATCCTGCTGGTTATCAGGTGATTCCCCTTTCCCTGCAAAGCTAAAGCCGTCCCCTGAAGAGCTAAATTAACACTGGTTGTTGTTGTGCCGGTAAAAATAATTTCCGAAGGAGAGCAGTGCAAAAGCCCGGCGATCTTCGCCCGAGACTGATCTATAGCCAACCGCGCTTCCTGACCCAAATAATGAACTGAAGAAGGGTTGCCAAATTTAGTAGTCCAATAAGAAGCCATAGCCTGAACTACTTCAGGAAAAACCGGAACAGTAGCGGCATAATCTAAATAAACTCTTCTTTTTTTCTTCATCTTCAAAGCATTTTGCTTAATCTAATTCGGCCCAGCCTCTTTTCTAAGTCCTTTTCTACCTTGTGCCAAAAACTTTTCAGGCGGCAGTCGGCAATGCAGCTCTGCTCATCAGCAAAACAAGAAACAATTCTTCTTTTGGTTTCAAAAATATCCATTATTTCTTTCAAAGTAATTTTTTTTAAAGGTTTTTTTAGTCGATATCCGCCCCCCTTCCCCTCTTTGCTCGCCAAGATATCAGCTTCCACTAATCTACTGGCTACTTTCCCCAGCAAAGGCAAAGAAAGGCTGGTTGCCTCGCTCACCAACTTTAAAGAGACTTCCTTGTTTTGACAATGAAGATAATGAATCAAAAAAACAGCATACTCTGTTTGCCTCTTTATCGTCAGCATTTAAAAACTAATACCATAATAGTCTTAGTTTAAGATTTATTTTTTTGCTTGTCAATAAGCAGGAAAGATGCTACTTGACAAGGAGACAACAACAATCTAAAATAGAATTGTCTCGCCTGATAAAGGCTTTAACAACTAGGAAAGAAGTTTTTCCTCCACGAAATCTTTTTCGGGAGGACGGAGTCTCCCCATAGCCTTGGCGACGGGGAGCAGTCCACCCACTTTTTCTCTAACGAGGAAAATCTTTTCTAGTGCCTTCGGGCGAGATTTTATAGGCACCCGACGCAGCGGGGCCAGCACTCCTCCTTTTATTCTTTCAATTGATATAATTATCAAAGTCCATGTCATTGCGAGGATCCCGACGTAACATCGGGAGACGAAGCAATTCCGTGCGGGATTTGCAGTTTCATGGGGATCGCCACGTCCCGCAACTGCGGGACTCGCGATGACAAAACTATCTTGCTGGGGTAGCTCAATCGGCAGAGCAATCGCTTTGTAAGCGTTAGGTTGTGGGTTCAAGTCCCACCCCCAGCTCCCTCGCCTCGTCCTCCGCCAAAGGCGGAGAGACGGGCGCAGTGAAATATGTATACCGTCTATGTCCTTAAAAGTATCAAAGATAAAAGAACATACGTAGGATGTACAAAAGATTTAGAAAAAAGAATTAAGCTGCATAACTCAGGTCAAGTAGAATCTACAAAGAATAGAATTCCATTTATCCTCTGGTATAAAGAAGAGTACGCAGATAAGCATGAGGCTTTTAGTCGTGAAAGTCATTTCAAAACCTCTTGGGGGCGAAGACAACTAAGAAAAATACTAGATAATTTGGGTACAAAAAGTTAAATAAACCAATATATCTATTTTGTGCTCTCCACCCGTGGCCAAGTTTTTCTTTTTAAAATTCCGTGTTTAATAAAAATCAGCAGCCAAAGACCGGCGCGGGCCAAAAATAAACTTGCCAGCCAAAACCACTCTTTTCCGTTTTGCGGCAAACCCAAAAAATACTTAATTCCCTTTGCTTCTTTAATAAAAGAACGCATCGGCTGTGCCTGAGCTTCAGCTAGCTCACTAGCACCCCCAGCGGATCTGATTTTTTGCTTAAACCAATCTTTAAAATTAGTCGGATATTTAATGTAAACTCGAGCTTTGGGAGCATAGGCAGTTTTCAATCCCTGACAAAACACCTTTTGAGACAAGTAAACGTCATCCGCCAAAACATTTTCCGGAAGATTAGGAAGTAGTCCCCTTTTGGCAGCTAGCAAATAGCCGGAAACATCAAAATACTCATTTTTTTTATCTTTTTCCCGCCGAATGCTATCCGCAACTTGAGTTAAAACATACGCCCAAAAACCAAAAACCGTATTACGATCATTTAAAGAAACCGGCCGGCCACTTACTATTCCCATTCCCGAATCAGTAATTTTTTCTTTTAAATATTTTACACTCTTGTCACTTACCCAAACATCACCATCAGAAAGAATTACAATCTTTCCCTTCGCTTTGCTTAAAGCTAAATTTAAAGCCGCTGGTTTGCCCTTGCCCTTATCAGTGACTGTAGTTACTTTATTTGATGCTTTACTTGCTGTGTCTAAAGTTTCTTTGTCCGGCGCAACTACAATTATCTCATCTTTGGAGCCTATTTGGGGTAAAAAACTCTCCAGCGCCTTTTTAATGCTTTCTTTTTCCTCGCAAGCCGTAATAATCACGCTAATCATAATCACCTTATTTTACTGTATTTTCTTTGCTAAATGCTACTTATTTTTAGTAGAATAAAGAATCCGTCTCCGTAGTTTAACGGATAAAACACCTCCCTGCGGAGGAGGAACTGGGGGTTCGATTCCCTCCGGGGACACCAAAAACTGACTAATTTTTGATTGTTTTTAGAGTTTGTTTAGGAAGGGTCGGATAACGGCTATTCCACCGGTCTTGAGAACCGGCGCCCCAATGGGGCTTGAGGGTTCGAATCCCTCCCCTTCCGCAACGTAATAAATTTTCTTTGTCAAGAAAATTTAAACGTTGCAGAGACGTTTAAATTGCAAAGCAATTTATTACGTCTCGCCATGTTTTATTACGTATACATCTTACAGAGTCAGAAAAATAAAAGTTTATATATTGGCTATACTACCAACTTAATTAAACGACTTAACCAACATAATAAAGGCAAAAGCCAAGCCACAAAACCCTACCTACCCTACAAACTAATATTTTACGAAGCTTTTCTAAACAGAATTGATGCTAAAAAAAGAGAAATATATCTAAAAAGCGGCTATGGAAGAAGATCAATAACATCCATGTTAAATAGGTATCTAAAAGATACTTCATAAATCCTATAACTACACATCTTCTCTATTTTCCTGTATAATTCCGTTAATTTGAAAAATTGCTCGCAATCGCGCGGGTAAAGGTTTCAGTACTTTAACATCATGCGGATAGCCCAAAAAGGAGGGCGAGATGACCTTTTTCCCGATTGCTCTGATGGTCTTCGGAGGCGGGCTTGTTTTTTTGGCCCTAATTTTCGCCGTCATCTACCGGGTGACGGGAGGGAAAAACCAAAGGTTCGAGCTCGAAAGCGAGCTCTTCCTTTTGGTCGGCCTGCTAGTATTACTAGCAGGTTTTATTCTTCAAGTTCTAACTGCAACAAAAGGAGGATAAGATGACTGCGTCGCAACTCACCATCATCGCTGGGATATTGACTATTATCGTCGGCCTTTTCCTAAGTCTCAGGGAAAGACCTGGAGAGCCTAAATCTTCGTTCCCGATAGTCATGATCGGCATAGCCCTTGTGGCCATCGGCTTCGTCAACTGGACCAGAAACTGCTAAAGGAGTGCAAAATGAGTCTCACTCTTGTTGAAACCGCCTGTCTCATGGGCGAACGTCTTTCTACCATGACGGATTTTTGGCTAGTCGTCGGTTCTCTTTTGGGATTGACGTTTCTCATCCTGTGGCTTCTGCTAGCCACAGGAATTTGGTGGCCCTTCAAGCCACCGCCAGAAGAAAAGGAGGAGGATTCCGCATGAGAAGACGAGCACCTGGAAGGTGGGAAACAAACGCGGCTTGCCGCTTTCCGACCCGCCCCAGGTGCTTTTATATTTTGAATATTTCGCTATTTATTGATAATATAGTCTAGATGAGAAAACATTTTTTCTTAATGCTTAAAATAGCTGTTTTTTCTTTCGCTGTAATTTCCGTCGCTGGGATAATAAATTATGTTCGAATGCCTCGATTCGTTCTACAAAGTACTCTTAATAAGCAAGCGGTTGAATATGAAATAAATTATGAAGTCGCTTATAGCTCCAAACCCACTGAAATCCCTGAAATTAAACTTTTAGATGTTTTTCGCTCAAATGGCAAAACAAAAACCATCACGAAACATCTGAAGGACAATGTTATTCAAGATGGCTCAACTCAGCTATATTATGAAATACCAGAAGGCAGCTTTTCCTGTATTACTCCAGTATTTATAAGTGATAATACCGGAGCCCATCCAATAGGCCCATTAACTTGTCAACCACATTCCCTAACTAAAGATCCATTATCGAATAATGAAAATGTAATACCTGAAGATAGATTAAGCCTGGTCTTCAACCATTTAACCAACGAAAATCTTTCATATCTGGGAGAAAAAGAAATTATTAACAGAAAGTGCCGTCTTTTTGAAGCAGATGTAATAATGGTGGAAAGTAGTCTTTCGGAAAACCTAAGATATTATAGGGAAGTTTACAAAACAGAACCGGATAAGGCAGAAATAACTTTTTGTTTAGACAAACAAACTGCTATCCCTCTGGAAATGTCTATTATATTATCTGCAAACACGCCATATTATGGCAATATGAATACTGAATTAAGCTACAAAGCGACCGTATTAAACATAAAGGTAGACGAAAAAGAATTTATGCTCCCTGATCAGACTATTTAATCCCATAACTACACATCTCCCCTGTTTTCCTGTATAATTCCGATGTTTTGAGAAAATCAGCTTCTTAATAAAACTCGAGCATACTGATCCGGATCAGTGCGAGCCGTAAAATGATTGCCATTCTTTAAAACTTCTGGTTCGACGCCCGCTATCTCCTTAAGTTTACTTTTAGCAACCAAGGGATCGTTCTCTCCTATCAAAATTCTTACCTCTCTGCTTAAAAAACGAACTGGGCCCATTGTTCTTAAATACTCATGCTCTTCTTGCACTTCTCTATTTGCCACTTGGTGCGGGCTAAACTGGGCATTAAGCCCTATCCATTGATCGGCTCTAGCCTGAGAAACAGTTAAGCCGTATTGAGTCATCATCCTCTCCTGCCAGCTTTCAGGCAAATTCCGGGTAAGGCGGATTGCCGCCCCCACTCCCCCAGCTTTAGCTAATTTGCCAAAAGTTCTAGTTATTCTGGAATCTGCTCCAATTGCTGTTGGAGCATCAGCGATAATTTTCAAACAAGAATCACCTCTTAATAGTTTATCGGAAACTCTTAAAAGCGCACCTCCGCCGCTGGAATGGCCAACCATTAAAAGAGGCGTGTCTGGATCAGTTTGTTTTCTTATCCATTGCCGGAGACAGCTAATTAAATCAATTTTCTCACCTACGGACTGAGGTTTACAGCTAAAAGCAGAAAAGGAATTGATATATGGGCCATAGTCGCGCGGCCAGCCAGACCAGTTAGCTAAAAGCACACTAGTCACTCCCGCATCGGCTAGTTGTTCTGCAACAAGAGAATAATAAGTGGCTGCTTTGTGCTCCAGCTCCATTGTCGGCACTGATCCTGGCAAAAGCATGGCAATAGAAGAAGCGTTTTCCAGCCTCCCAGTCGTTAAAACCGGCACTTGGCCCCCAAAATCTTCGAAGGCCAGTCTTTGAAGCATGGCTGTCTGACCAGTCTCCAAAATTACTTCTCGGGAAAAATCTCTCTTGACTTCAGCCGGAAAAATACCATATCTTTCTAACATTAGCTTGTTTATATCATATTTAGTTACTTTTATCCACTTTTTTATACTTACTTCCCTTGACAAACCAATCGCGCTTTAAGATAATCAGCCCAAGGCAAAAAACCTTATGTAATGAACAAGACAAAAGTCAGCTGTATTATTCCCGCTTATGATGAAGAAAAAACTGTAGCTGGAGTGGTTAAGTCAGCTTTGAGCTGCCCGGAAATTACTGAAGTAATCGTTGTTAACGACGGATCAGCTGACGAAACTTTAAAAAAACTGGAAAAGTTAAAAAGCAAAATTACAGTAATTGATTTAAAGCAAAATCGGGGCAAAGGATATGCAGTGGCACAGGGAGTGAAAGCAGCCCAATACCCTTATTTGCTTTTTTTAGATGCAGACCTTATTAATCTGAAAAAACATCACTTATTTTCCTTAATCAATCCCGTGGTGAGTAACTTGTCTGATATGACTATTGGCATCAACAGCCAGTATAATGCTTCTAATTATTTTTTATGGCGGTTTTCCGGCCAGCGGTGCTTAAAAAAAAGAAGCGTTATTCCTGCTTTAAAAAAAATAGAGGCCACCAATTATGGCCTGGAGGTCATTCTTAATGATCACTTTAAAAACAAAAGAATAATTATTGTTCCCCTGTTACTGAACAAAAAATTTCACTTTATTAAAACCGAAAAAGAGGAAGACTGGGCCGCAAATTATCTTAAAGAGGTCTGGGAAGTTTTTCAAAAGACAGTTTCCTTAAAAAGTTCTGCCTACCGCCAAAAAATCCGCCAGGAGTTTTTGCAAAACATTTCTTCATATTTGCGTATCAGCTACGAAAAAGCAAAAAAATATCTTAACGATAAGGCTTAAACTAAATGTCATTGAATGGTCATCTTGAGCGAAGCCCCGCGACTCGCGGGGCGAAGTCGAAAGATCTTTTGTAATTAAAAAAGGGATTTCTTAATACCAAAGATCCCTCGGATGCACTCGGGATGACCGGAAACATGTCATTGCAAGAAATCCCGATGGTTCTGCTAACCATCCGCCAAGATGGCGGATCGCAATAACGCGCGATTACCAATAAACAAGAAACTATTATGATAAAAATGATAAAATTAATTACTTTTTGCCCAGGTAGCTCAGTTGGTAGAGCACTCCCTTGGTAAGGGAAAGGCCAGCGGTTCAAGCCCGCTTCTGGGCTCATCAAAAACCCCCCGAAGTCCCGCACCAGCGGAACGCAAGGGGGGTTTTCTATTAAGAATAAATTAGCTTTATTCTTCGGGCTGAATCTCGATTTCCTCGGAAGCAGGCTCTGCTTGAGCCGGTTCTGGTTCCGAAGCCATTCGCTCATCCCGTCCACCGCGATCGTTTCCACCTCGATCACTATCTTCACGAGGTTTAGCGATATTAACGGTAATTTCCCGTCCGTTAAAGTCTTTGCCATTGAACATCTCAATAGCTTTATCTGCCGCTTCTTGGGATTCCATTTCCACGAAGCCAAAGCCGCGGGAGCGACCGGAATAACGGTCGGTAATGACTTGGGCCGAAACTACCTGACCGGCTTCGGAAAATTTTTGTCCGAGCTCATCAGAAGTAGCTGACCAAGGCAAATTGCCAACATACAGTTTAATTGGTGCCATAAATTATCTCACCCCCTCTTTATTTACTTTGAAAAAGTTCTTTCGAAAGAGTCTTACTGGAGGCCAAAAAATGACAACCCCTGAAGTTAATCTTTCCCAACTTTCCTCTAAAAACCTATAACAATGGAAGTATATGCGTTCTTTACTCAGTTGTCAAGCCTAATGTAACTACTACGTCATAATCTGAGCTTTCCGAAAGCGTTGACGACTCTGAGCTTACACTATACATGCCTGCCAGATCTTTAGAAAGAAGATCAAAATATTCTTGCGCTTCCTCTTTTAGAGCAATCCCTGTTTCTTTATAGTTATAAGAATCTGCATTTCCTGCGGCCACATCCTCGTAACCCAAGCCTTCAAGATAATCTTTGCCTTCCCCTGCCACCCCCGGCTCGCCGGTGCCATTTAAAACCTGAATAGTCAAATCCGCCCGATCTAGCTGCGGTTCAAGCGTAGGAGTAGGCTCCTCAATAATATCAGGGGCGGGCGTAGGTGCGGGTGCAAGCTGAGTATTCCCCTTATTGGTCATTACCCTGCTAAATAAAACCACCCCGGCGCTGCCTGCCAACAAAATAATAATAATTAGAAAAATCGGAAACTTTCTCTTTTTTTCAGGTAAACTATCCATTTTTTCAATCACCTCCGGTTTGGCATTAACTTTATTATCTTCTTCGATGCTCGGCTTAATTTCATCTTCTTCCTGGCTTTCCCAAGCTTGTTCTTCCATTATAACAACTTTTGAACCTTCTTCGTCAACTTCTTCTTCTTTCTCTTCCACTTTTTCTTCCTCTTTCATAATAATGCCAATCATCGGCTCACTATTGCGGCTTTTAGAAAGCAGCTCCGGCTCAACAGTCATAATTTCCAAATCTGTTTTTTTGGCCGCTTTCTTAAATTGATCCAAAGCTTCCTTTACCGGAGCGAAAACCTCAATCTTTCTTGCCCCCTGATCATTGGCTACTTCTTGAAAATCCCAGTACTCGCTTTCCAAAATCTCCGGAATGCCCTCGCTAATCTTTTCTTTGACGTATTTTTTCAAGCGCTTTTCGCCCTCGGGGACATCAAAGCGCAAAATATAGCTTAAGCTGTCGGAAAAAACGACCCAGGCTTTCTCGTATTTAAAATCTTCTTTAACTCTTTCTAAAATTTTTTCTAGTTTTGCTTTTTCCCGATCATAAACCAAAACCCCTTCCAGTCTTGGCTCTTTGCCCAAAACCACCCAGCCTGCCCTTAACTCATCATCGCTAAAATAAATTACCAATTTTTTGCTAACGAACATTTGTTTTTTCCTAGTTTATTTATAGTATGATTTGCTCCCGATGTCAAATGGCTCTAGAGCCTTGGGAAAAAAGCTCTCCTTCTGTCGATAAGCTCTTGCTCAATGTTCCCTTCCCTAAGCTTAAGCCGACCTTTTTTGTTTTTATTCATTGGGGGCGGCAGAACTAGTACCGGCTTGCTCTTCTCTTAACACCTCCTCAACGGTTCCCCCATATTGAATCGGATATTCAACCCCATTTATCAAAGAATCTTTGGGGCCGAAGTATACTTTGGTATCAGAAGAAAGTCCTAATTTCTGCACAAAAACAGGAAGCATTTTTTTTGCCTCAACTATCATTCCCTCGTCAAAACCAAAACCCAGTCCCCTATAAAAATGAATTCTTCCTTCTTCTTCAGTTCTTAAGAAAAACCCCCTCATATTCCTTTTAAAAAAGTTTTCAGTTTCAACTTCGTTAATCCATCCTCCTGTTTCTGCCATCTCCAGATGAGATAAAGAAGTTCCAGGCGGAGCGATAACTATTTCCCCCTCCACCACCCAAAACATTATCCTTGAAGAGTGGAAATTCAAATCCTCAAGCCTGGTTCGCAAAAAATCATATTCCGCAGTAAACATAGTCGCTATTTTAATCCTTTAACATCTTCAGCCGCCTGACTCGGAGACATCACCCTTATTTCTTTCAGCCTCTCTTGCCAAAAAGGATCCGGATCTAGACCTGAATCAACTGGGCAAAGCGCATAAACTGGTACACCTTTACCCACAGCATATCCTACTTCTAAACTGACAGTTGTTCCAATATATCCATCAGGGTTTACTACATACAAAAAATCTGAAGCGCTAACGCTTCTTAAAAACTCATCTTCTATTTCCTTAATACTCATTCCTATTTCGCTAGGTAAAGGTCGAAAACCGATTTTCGCCGGAGGCAAAACTCCGCGTCTAGGAAGAGCTAGCCAGCCCTTGCCTGGCGCAAGAACAACTACGCCCAAGCCTTCAAATTCTTCTCTGGTCAGATCAATCAAATCTTTAAATTTATCAAAGCTACCAGAAATACTGCATTTCGACTCCGTTTCCTCAAACATGAACCTATTTTATACCCTTTATCTCTAAAGCGCCCAAGACCGCGTTAAAATAATCTTTCAAACCAAGATAACGTTAGGAACTTGTTTATGATACAATTTCCCCAAATGAATAATAATCACGAATTAATCTTCTATATTATTAGGGAAAAAAGCGATGATGGGGCGAAAGACTTTTCCGATTTTATTTATAACCTTAAAGGCTCTTTTGCAGGCATAGAAACAATCCAAGATTCGCCAACTAAGGTTACCTTATCCGGCCATGCAAATTATCAATCTCAGCTTGAATATCTATCTGCTAATAATATTCCAGACAATTTTAAAGATTTTTCGTTCTGTCTTAAGTTGACTATTGGCTGCGAAGATTATGCTACTTTTAGCAGATTGCGTTTTTACTTATTCGAGCAAAAAGACTTTTATCGCATCTTTAGTCTACAACTTAAAAGTTTCTTGCCCAGAGACAACAACTTTGTCAGCTTGGAATTCGGCTCAATCAATATAAAAACCTTTGAAATTTTAAGAAAATATTCTCTTTTACCTGTTTTTTACCTACAAATAAACAATGTTTATTATGCCGCTGATCCTCAGGGTACGATTCACATCATCAATCCCTATCTTTTGGAATATATCTATAACAAAGAAATTCCCGAACTTAAATTATCAGAATTAAGCTACCCCGTTGCGAACAGTATCAATCTTTTCTCAGCCAAGGCTGATAAAGAGTTAATACCGGCTGATTTTTACGAGTATTACAACAAGTCTGTCAAAATAATCAATAAAAGTTTTTTTGACATCAATCATCAAAATAGAAAGGTTTTTCTCAAGCCATTTATTTTTGAATTTAAGCCGGCAATAGGTGAGTTTTATAACTACACAGGCGAAGGTGGCGCTCTTTTATTTATGGACAAAATTCGCCCCGGAGAGACTCTAGATATATCCCTAAAAAGGATTTTAAGCCAGGATTTAAAAATTGCTGATGATTATATTGCTGCCTTAGTCTCTAAAGAGATAGAGTTTGACCGCGATAGAGAAGGCATTCTTACTCCTCGCCTATCCATTTTGGTATACGTGGATCACATCAAAAATAAGGCGCACAATCTCCAGCTTAGCCAGACCGGATGGAAATCGGTTGACGGCGCTATTCCTTCAATTAAGCCTAATCCAAATTTCCAAAAAAGTAACTAGCCCTTAGGTAAAATACAGCAATTATGGCAGCACCGATTACTCATATAGTTTTAGCAAACGAACTTTATAGAAAGTATTTTTCGGATAAAGAAAAAAGGGCTTTTTATGTGGGAACGAGCCTGCCTGATATTAGATATCTAGGAGTAATAGAAAGAGATAAAACTCATTGCAGAAATATATCTTTAGTAGATCTTTTAGAAAAGGATTCTTTTAATGCGGGACTGTTGTTTCACTCGCTCGTAGATAAAACAAGACAACAATTTATGGAAAAAAATAGTTATTGTTCACTTTTTCCAAAAACAGGGGTTTTTGTTAGGGCGTTAAAAGTGTTTGAAGACAGGATTTTGTATAACAAAATAAATAATTGGCCAAAAATAATAAGCTGCTTTAATAAAGTATACAAACCAGAGCTTGATTTAGGGATAAAAAGCTGCGATATAAAAAGATGGCATCAGCTGCTAAAAAACTACTTTGCAAGAAAGCCGGAAGACAAAGACTCGATTGCTTTTACGACCGGGATAGGGCTTTCGTTAGAAACAGCCCAAGAAACTGTAAATGCAATAAAAATGCTGGATGCTAAAAAAGCCAAAAAAACAGTGATTGATTTTTATAACAAATTTGAAGAACTCACCTAGCTAATCAAGCCTTAAACCTTTTCATCAGAAGCGAGTTGGAAACCACACTGACTGAGGAAAAAGCCATTGCTGCAGCTGCCAAAGCTGGGTTCAGGAGCCAGCCAGTTAAAGGATAAAATAACCCAGCCGCTAGCGGAATACCGATAATATTGTAAAAAAAGGCCCAAAACAGGTTTTGTTTTATTTTCTTTAAAGTATATCGACTCAAATCAATAGCCTCAATAACTTTTTTAAGATCATCTTTAATTAAAACTATTTCCCCGGTTTCCAAGGCAATATCTGTCCCTGATCCTAAGGCAATCCCTAGATCCGCCTGGGCCAAGGCCGGGGCGTCATTAATCCCATCCCCTACCATCGCCACAACCATTCCCTTTTCCTGCCATTTTTTAATCTCCAGCGCCTTTTGGTGGGGTAATATTTCAAAAGAGAACTGACCAATTCCCAATATTCTAGCAATATTTTGGGCGACCCAGCGATTGTCCCCTGTAAGCAAGGCAACTTTCTTCCCTCTTTTTTTAAGCTCTGCTACCACTTGTTTTGAATCTGGCCTTAAAGTATCAGCCAGACCAATCGCTCCAATTGGCTTTTTGCCAATTGAAACTACTACTACTGTTTTTCCTTGCTTCTCCAAGTTCTTGCCCAATTTGCTTTTTAACCATCCAGGGCTGCCTACAAATACTTTTTCTCCTTTTACTACCCCTGTTACTCCCCGGCCGGGAAAAGCTCGAAAGCTATTCACTCTTAAAAGTTTTATTCCTTTTTCTTTAGCCTTATTAACAATAGCCTGAGCCAAAGGATGCTCAGATTTATTTTCCAGCGAAGCGGCCAGCTGCAAAACTCTACTTTGACTATCTCCCAAAACTTCAGTAACCAAAACTTTGCCCTCGGTTAGGGTTCCGGTTTTGTCAAAAACTACTAAATCAATTTTCTTGGCCATTTCCAGGGCTTTATTGCTTTTAATCAATATCCCACTCTGAGCCGCCAAGCCCGTTCCCATCATTACCGCTGTAGGTGTTGCCAAACCCAAAGCACACGGGCAAGCAATAATTAAAACAGACAAGAAAGTAGTTAAAGAAAAAGCAAAAGAATAGCCTAGCAAAAGCCAAACCCCAGCTGAAACAAAAGCAATGATCATTACGGCAGGTACAAAATAAGCAGCCACTTTATCCGCCAATAGCTGAACCGGAGCCTTAGAAGAAACCGCCTCTTCTACTACTTTGATAATCTGGGCAAGCATTGTTTCTGCTCCTACTTTTGTCGTTTTTACCACTAAGGTGCCAGTTTGGTTAACTGTCGCCCCAATAACCTTGTCTCCTTTTTTCTTTTCCACTGGCACGCTTTCCCCGGTAATCGCTTGCTCGTCTACTCCGGAATAACCGGAAACAACAACCCCGTCAACCGGTATTTTTTCTCCTGGTTTAATTAAAACCAAATCCCCCACCTTAATTTGGTCAACAGGAACAACTAGCTCTCTTCTGCCTTTAAGAAGGATTGCTGTTTTTGGAGCAAGATTAATTAGCTTTTTAATTGCTTGGCTAGTTTTGCCTTTAGTTAAAGCTTCTAAATACTTTCCCAAAGAAATAAAAACCAGAATAAAGGCAGCACTTTCAAAATAAGAACCTTTCGCTTCGCTCAAGAACCTTGTTTTCTCGCCGACGCTCGAAAATAAAAATGGCCCAATAATAATCACCGAGTAAAAATAGGCTGATAAAGTGCCTAAAGTCACTAAAGAATCCATATTAGGACTTTTTTGAACTAATTTTTTTAAACCAGAAGAATAAATTCGAAGATTGACCAGAATAATCGCGCTAGTTGCCAATAACTGAATTAAAGCATTGATGGGCAAAGGAATTTGGGGAACAGGAAGGCCAGCCAACGGGCCCATAGCCAAGTAAAAAAGAGGCAAGCCTAAAAGTAAAGAAAATAGAAACCGCTTTTTGTAATTTTCTAAAACTTGATCAGAATCGTTTTCTAGGGTATCTTCTATTTTATAACCAAGATCCTTAATAATCTGCTTAATCTTAGCTAAACTTATTTTCTTACTACTAAACTCCACCACTAGCTTTTCACTGGCCAAGTTAAGACTGGCTTTTAAAATGGCGGGCTGTTTTTTTAACTCCTTCTCAATTGAAGCGACACAAGAAGCGCAAGTCATCCCGGAAATTCGCAGAATTTCTTTTTTCCTCATCTTTGGCCCACCACCTCAATAGTGCCCGAGATCATGCCCATCCAACAGCTAAATTTGTATTTTCCCGGCTCCTTTGGCGTAAACTCCTTGATACTTGTTGTTCCTGGGGTTAGCCTAATCTCTCCGGCAAATAGGCCTCGAGAGACAATAGCATTAGTACAACCGCCGGTTCCTTTATCAGTAATTTCCCAACGCACTGGAACACCCGCCTTAACTTTAAAATAATCAGGTTTATAGCCAGAGGCAAAAGCATCCATTTTTAAGACTTGCTTGCTATCAGTCAGCAAAGGAGATCCGTCGGAAGAAGAGGTGTTTTTAGAACCAAGAGTTAAATCGCTAAAACTCCTTAGGCCTAAAATGTTAAGTTGAGCATTAATATTATAAAGGGCAAAAAATAAGACCAAAATGCCCGCAATTTTTAAAAACTGGTCAGCAAGTTGGGGTTTTTGGCTAAATTTGACACTAGAAAAACCTATTAAGACAAGAGCCGGAAGGGTGCCTAACGCGAAAAATAACATAATTAGCCCTGATTGCCAGGGGCTACCTGAAGCTAAAGCCAATCCTTGAGCCGTAATCGTAAAACCACAAGGCAGAAAAAAGGTTAAAGCTCCCATTAAAAAAGGCATTCCCCTTGCTTTAAAGTTTTTTTCGTCGGCCGCAAATCTGGTTAAGGCCCTGGGAAGAGTTATTTGAATTTTTTGCAAAGCCTCTATTCCCAGCATTTGCAAGGCCAAAAAAACCATCACCAGGGAAATAAGAATCGTAAAAATTGAGCTGGCGGTTAGGGAAATTTGGAAAGCACTGCCAATAATCCCCAAAATAATTCCCAAAAGATAATAAGATATTAGTCTTCCCCCATTAAAAAGAAGATGAGGCTGAAGTCTTGGCCAAGATGAGGTTTCTTTAGAATAAAGCCCGGACCATTGTTTGGCCATAGATAAAATAATCCCTCCCACCAAAGCCGAACAGCTAGAAAATCCAGCCAGCAAGCCAAGAAAAAGAAAAGCAATTAAGGCCGACTGAGAGTTGACGCTGATTTGAGCGCTCAAGCCAGAACTATTTAATAACAGAAAGCCAAGAATAATAACTACAGAAACAGCGACAAGGGGCAGAATGCCGCCTGGCCGGGTAGAAGAGAGAGAAGAAAAAACATAGTTTTCTTTTTTAAAAATTTTATTTAATTTCTTAATACTTGGCTTTTTATGAGAATACTCAATTCTTATCTGCCGGCGAGTAGAGGAAGCCTCAACCTCTTTGATCCCCTTTTCTTCTTTAAGCCTTTTTTCTATTAATATCTCACAGGAAGAACAATGCATTCCACTAATCTGATAAATGCAAGCCTTCACTGTTTTTCTCCCTGCTGAAAAACTAAAACCAGTTCTTCAAGAACTTTTCTCCTCTCCTTCCCGCTTTTACCTCTGATAGCGGCAGTTACACAAGTATCTAAATGTTCTTTTAAAATAAGCTCATTAACTTTCTTTAAAGCCGCAATAACCGCCTGGTTTTGCTGAATAATGTCAATACAATAGCGTCCTTGTTCAAGCATTTTAAGATTAGCTTTAAGATGGCCAATAAGATAGCTCATTCTGTTAGCAAAGGGATTATTCTGTTTCTCTTTCTTCACAAATCCTACAATACCCCCCATAGGGGGGTTTGTCAAGAGGTAGTCTTTACCGGAAAGCGAAGATCAAAGGCTTCTTGTTGCTCTGGGGTCAAGTCTTTAAAATCCAAGTCGCTTTTTAAACGGTGAGGAACAAGATAGTTTCCACCATCTACACAACACCCACCGGAACAATCCTTACAAAAACAAGTAGCTTCTTTACTCTCTTGTTGACCTTCAGAAAAAACTCGGCCCCCTGGTCGACAAGGAGCCCTTTCCAATAATGAAAGCCTTGCCAGCTCACTGCGAGGTGCCATAATTAGATTATACTATAGGCATTATCTAAAGTAAGCCTCGGTATTCTACAAAAAACATTCGACATGCCGCTTGGGCCTTTTCTCGTTTATCCTCAGGAACTTCAGAAATATTTGCCTCAGGACTTTGCAGACCCCGGCGATTCGCCCGCCGAATCGAAGGGGACGTGAGTTAGAACTTATTTTGCTGGGCTAAACTTTTTCCAATTTCCCTCAGACACAACTCTTATTTGGCCATTAATGACTTCAACAGCAGAATTATCGTCTAGAGCATAAATGGGGCAATCTATTTTTGCAGAATTCATCTTAACGTAATCAAAGGTCAGCTCGGGGAAATGCTTGTTGTTGATATGAGGCTCCACCAGAAAGTTAACCAAGCCCAGTCCCTCATCGCCAATATCTTCTCCAATATCTAAAATAGCCTCTTTCTCTTCCTTGCAGAACACCATGCTGGGCGTAGCAATAATACTCCCTGCACTAATGCCAATATAAACCCTTTCTTTTAACAGCTCTGGCAAGAGGATAATTAAACCGGACTGTTTAACCCAATACATTAAATGATAAGTATTGCCCCCCTCAAATAATAAAACGTTAGTTTTCTCTAATCTTTGGCGATATATTTTCTCAGGCAAGGCTGAAATATCAATTAAATCAATTGACTTAAAACCCAGTTTTTTACAAGTTTCTAAATCCTCAATTAGCCACCATTTATCTCCTGCCTCAAGGTTGGCGGCAGTAGGAATAAGGCCTAGATTTAATTCGGAAAAGGGTTTCTGGGTAAGATTCTTTAAGGAATCAATAATGGAATTGTTTGCTAAGCCGCCTGAGGTAAGAAGAAGTTTCATAGGAAAATTTTACCATTTTATTTTGCGAGCGGGAAAACCCCGGAGCTTGTTCCGGGGATGAAAGCTATAATCCTCGCAAAACCAGGTACCAGATGGTACTTGGCAAAGCGAGCAAAAGAAGAAACTGTGCAGCTTGCTGCACAGAGGCTTCATTTTTGGAAAAATCTAATTATGTTAAAATAGAATAGATGAAGGAAACCCTTGCTAATGAACCGGATGCTATAGTCCAAGCCCAAGAAGAATCCCAAAATAGAAGAGTTGAGGTTCTAAATACTTCCGGATTTAAAGGCTGGTTTTCCCAAATAGAATCCCAAGTTGCTCAAGGACTGATTCCAAGCTTAACCAGCAAAGAAGGAGTAACAATCGCCGATAAATTCAGCAACCTTACCGAACTAGCCCCCGCCCAACCTGCTAAAAGCACAGAAACTCCAATTATGGAAGCTATTACTGATGATTTAAAAACGGTATTTGGGGAAGGAGTAGAATCAGAAATAGATACTCTGGTCACAGAACAAATAATGCCCCTAAGAGGAAAAGAAGATGAGGAAATAGATAAACCAAATAAATATTTAGTAATAGCGATCAAAAACGTTTTAAGAGACGTTATGGCAGTAGCTCGAGTTTTTCAATTAACAGATGATCAGCTTAAGGAGCTCTATTCTCAAGAAAATCCAGAACAGATGCGAGCCGCTTCTCTTATGAGCCTAGAACTTTCTCTGCTTACTCGAAGCCTAAAAGGTATAGCTAGAGAAAAAGGCTATTGTAAAAAAGCCATGCACGAGGAACATATCTGGACAGTCAGGGGCTTGCGAGATGTTCCTCGTACAGGCTTGGCAGCAATTGGAGAATTTATTGACAAGCACTTAGCCTCCTAAGTTTTCCGAAATCTATTTTACAGACCCCGGCGATTCACCCGCCAATTCAGAGAGGACTATTTTCTATTTTTAAGAGCGTGATTATTAGCCCTATTTCTGCTAAAATATGAAAATGTATAATTGGAATACGAGCCTCACCAGATTAAAAAAAGATTCAGATAGCTATAATAAGTGGAAACTAGAGCAGTTAATTAATTTTGGTCTGGGCAAGAATAAAATTGACCTGAAACTGCTAAAAAAGTACTTTCCTTTACTAGACATTGATCAAAGAAAAAAAGAATTTCTTAAATTCTTGCTATGGCCAAGTCATACCTAGACCAAAATCAAAAGCGTTTTTTAGACTTTTTCTCTACCGAGAAAAAACTTTCTAAGGGCTTTTATTTTACCGGCGGAACTGCTCTTTCCAAGTTTTACTTACGTCACCGCCGCTCAGTTGATTTAGATTTTTTTTCCGAGACTGAATTTAGCCCCCAAGATATTACTCCTTTTATTAAAAAGGCAAAGCCAAGCCTTAGTTTTGATCAATTTGATTTTCAACAATTATTTAACCGAAACATTTACCAGCTTTTATTTAAAAAAGGCATTTTTTTAAAACTGGAGTTTGCTTACTTTCCTTTTCCCCAAATAAAAAAGCCAAAAAACCACAGAGGAATTAAAGTAGATAGTCTGTTGGACATTGCCGTTAATAAAGTTTTTACTATTTCTCAGAAACCAAGAGGAAGAGATTTTTTTGATCTTTATTATATTTTAAAAAAAGAAAAATGGGAGCTTGAGGATCTGATCCAAAAAGCAAAAAATAAATTTGATTGGCACATTGACCCCATTCAGCTGGGAAGCAAAATGATGCTAGTTAAAACAATGAAGGACGATCCTTTGCTAACTAAAAAAGGCGATATAAAGAATATTGAAGATTTTATTTTAGACAAAGCAAGAGAAATTGGGCGAACGGCATTTAAATGAAGTCTCTGCACAGCTTGCTTACGCAGTTTCTTCTTTTGCTCGCTTTGCCAAGTGCCATCTGGTACCTGGCTCTGCGAGGATTATAGCCTTCATCCCCAGAGCAAGCTCCTTGATTTTCCCGCTCGCAAAATAAATCCTTTTTCAAAAACCAAGGCCCCTGGAATTTACCCGCCAATTCGGAGGGGACGTGAACTAGGACCTGTTTACCACTCTAGGATTGCCGCAATTCACCAGCTTTAAGCGATGCCTCTTTTGGTACCTTTTGAAAATTATCCTTTATGTCTTTTATTAACCAATCTCTAATTTCTAGCGGGTATATTAGCAACTGGGGCAGCTTGTTTACACTTACCCAAAGAAGCTCGTATTTGTCATAACCACTACTGTCTCTTTTTTTCTCTATAGAATCCTTTCTGAGTTCAGGCGTACCAGAAATATAGGTGCATAGGTAATAATATTGGTTACTAGTTTCATAAACGTGTTTATAAAGCAGCTTGCCAACTTTTACTTTAACTGAGGTCTCTTCTGATATTTCCCTTAATAATGCCTGTTCGTTAATTTCTTCATCTTCTACTCCCCCTCCTGGAAAAACATAATACTCTTTTCCTGCCTTCTTTCTGTGGATTAAAAGGATTCCATTTTTATTAATAATTATCCCCACTACCCTAATAGGTCTTCTCATAAATAAAGTATATCATCTGAAAACACGCAGCAGGCCCTTGTGGATTTATAGTGAGTTTACCGAACTACTATGCTAGAACCTGTTTTGAGCCTAAATCCTGTGTTTTGGGTAAGTCTCTACTCAACAATTGATATAATAAGAGTATGAATACAGAAGCTTTACTCTCTAAAGGACTAGAAGAAGGTTTTGGTGGCAAAACAGTTAGAGAAAATGTTCAAAGAGGACCTTTTGAGCTAGAATCAAGCCATTATGAAACCGAAGAAGGCAATGTTTACCACGACGAGTGGCTAGCAAACAGGGTAGGCGGTGGACAAGAAATAGTTGAGGTAGATGGAAAAAGATTTACCAGAGTTTACGCTGGAGGAACTGTTTCAGAAGAAATATTGGAGTCGCTAGGACTAACTAAAAAAGAGGTAATAGCCTTTCTTAAAGGACAAATCACTAAAAACGGAGACGAAATACGACTTTACGAGGACTTCGGGCCAGAATCAGAAGGAGATTGGCAATATGAATACCAAATAATGGACAGAGAAGATGATATTCCAGTCACCACAGGAAAAGAAAGCATTTTTTACCAAGGGGAACTAGTTTTCGTCCATGTTTTCGCCCTCTCCCCCATAGAATGAAACAGCAGCAGATTCCGGTACTTGCCCGCCGGATTGGCAGGGACTTGAGTTAGAACCTATTTTAAGAAAAAGACTATAGCTTTTTATCCAACTCTAAACCCGACTCATAAAAACCATTCTTTTTATAGAACTTAATTGCCTCCTTGTTCCCCCAGTAAGCAACCACCCACATTTTGGCTGCCCCCGTGCTTTTGGCCCACTTGCTTCCTGCATCCATCAATTTCTTCCCTATTCCTTTAGAACGATACTCAGGATCAACTCCCATGTTTTCAACCTCTACGTACTTGCTTTTCCGATAACTGAAACTCTTCTTGGCCAAAGCGATATAGCCAACCGGCTTATTATCTAAAAAAGCAATCAAACAATGTCCATATTTGCCCTCAGCCAAATCTTTGTAATATTTTATTCCTTTTTCGGTAAAAGGCTGGGTTAAATCAAGGTCGTCATCGTTCTTTTTATCATTAAGATAAACTTGATTATTGAGTTTTTGAATCACTTTCCAATCTTTTGTCCGAGCCTTCTTAATCTTTACATCCATAGAATAATTATAGCATTCAAAATCGCGGCAGGCCCGTCAGGACTCGAACCTGAAACCAACGTTTTGGAGACGTTGATGATAGCCATTTCACCACGGGCCTAAAATAATAAAGATTCTTGTATTTGTTTTTTTAAAGTCGTCTTGGCTTTGCCGCCCAATTTTAAATATTTTTCTCTGCGTAAAGCGTCTACCTTAGATAAATAAGCCTCATAGTATATCAATTTTACCGGTCTTCTGCTTCTGGTTGACCTCACTAAACCTTCTTTATGTTCGGTTAGTCTAGCCAGCAAATTAGAGGTAAGCCCAGTATAAATATTCTTGTCTTTTATACTCAACAAGACATAAACGTAAAACATTTTAATCTAAAAGGCCCTTCCAGGACTCGCCCCGCAGCTGCGGGGTTGGAGACGTTGATGATAGCCATTTCACCACGGGCCTAAAAGACTACTATATTTTATCCTACTCCCCCGCTTAAACTCAATAATACCGCACCTATTGTCATTGCGAGCCCCGCACCGGCGGGATCGAAGGATTTTTCCGAAGATTCCTCGACTGCGCCCCGCGAATCGCGGGGCTTCGCTCGGAATGACAGATTAAATAGTCATCCTGAGCATAGCCGAAGGATCTTTCTATCTTGACTCGCTCGGAATGACTAGTTGGGCAAGTATTGCTAAAATAGGAGCATGAAATTTTCTGTTCTGAAAAGCGACAGCAAAACCCAAGCCAGAACTGGGGTTATTAATACCCCTTCGGGAAAAGTTTTTACTCCCTGCTTTATTCCTGATGCCACTTACGGCGCGGTTAAGCACTTATCCGCTTTAGATTTAAAAGAAATCTGCTTGCAAATGATTTTAGGCAATAGCTACCACCTCTGGCTACGGCCAGGATTTGAAGTTATTAAAAAAGCCGGCGGCTTAAAAAAGTTTATGGGTTGGCCAAGGCCATTGCTTACCGACAGCGGCGGCTGGCAGGTTTTCTCTTTGGTTTACCAAAAAAAGATGGGCCGAGTCGGAAATATGGGCGTGGAATTTCGCGACCATCTGACCGGAGCCAAACACTTTTTTACGCCAGCCGAATCTATTAAAATCCAGCTTAATTTGGGCGCAGATATTTTAATGTGTCTAGATTACCCCATTGCTCCCAAAGGCAGCAAAAAAGACAACAAATTGTCAGTAAAGCTAACAACTAAATGGGCTAAAGAAAGCTTAGAAGCTTTTCAAAAATCAAAAAATAGCAAAAATAAAATGCTGCTGTCTATTATTCAGGGAGCAAATAACAAAAAACTGCGGAAAATTAATTTTCAAGAGCTGGAAGCAATTTCTTGTTTTCCGGGATATGGGTTTGGCGGCCCGCCGGAAAATAACGAGATTCTAGCTTACACTGCTTCACTTATTCCTAACAATCGCTTGCGCTATTTAATGGGCGGCGGGCCGCCAAAACAAATTGTTCAAGCCGTCAGCATGGGCTGGGATTTATTTGACTGCGTAATTCCCACTCGCAACGCCCGCCATGGCACTATTTATACTTTTTCTGGCAAACTAAATCTAAAAAAGAGTCAATACAGATTAGATCAAGCTTCCCTGGATAAAAATTGCCCCTGTTTGACCTGCCAAACCTATACCCGCTCTTATTTGCATCACTTACTGCGAGTCAAAGAGCCGCTCGCCTCTCGTTTATTAACTATTCATAATCTAACTTTTTACATGCGCTTAATGGCCTGGATTAGAAAAAGCATAGAGGAAAATAAATTTAGAGAAGTTCAAACTTGGGCAAAAAAATATTATTAGTGGACCCGGCCGGACTTGAACCGGCGGCCTCCTCGATGCCATCGAGGCGCTCTAGCCAACTGAGCCACGGGCCCGCAAGTTAACTTAAAGCTATTTTAATTTCTGCGTTTCTTTGTGCTCGGTCCGCTTTTTGCACTTTCTGCAGTACTTGCTTATTTTCAGCTTTTCGGTGGTATTAATTTTGTTACGCTCGGTAATGTAATTAAAACTATTGCACACCGAACAAACTAAACCAAGAATTAGCCTATTCCCCTTTTTTGCCATTGTTTGCTATTTTAACAGATTAAGGCCAAAAGACAACCGCTTTGTCATTGCGAACGCAAGTGAAGCAACCCCGTTGGGAGATTACTTCGTTAGTCATTTCATTCCTGCCTCGCAATGACCTCGTCTTGCTATTTATTGACATATTTTATTAACTTGATTACAATTCAAAGCATGCACTGGGACATTGAGGGCTTAATCAGAACTGTAGGTTACGTCGGAATATTTGGTATTGTTTTTGCCGAATCCGGATTACTTTTTGGTTTCTTTTTCCCGGGTGACAGTCTACTTTTAACCGCTGGCTTGCTTGCTTCCCGTGGATATTTAAATATTTATTACTTGGTAATTTTATCAATTATCGGCGCTATTGGCGGCGATACAGCCGGCTACTGGATTGGCCACAAATGGGGCCGCCGCCTTTTTGAAAAAAAAGAATCTTTAATTTTTAAAAAAAAGCACTTAGAAAAAGCAGAAGATTTTTATAGACTTCATGGCGGAAAAGCAATAGTCATTGCCCGATTTATGCCGATTATTCGCACCTTTGTGCCGATTATGGCCGGAGTAGCTCAGATGCACTATGATCGCTTTGTCTCTTTTAATGTTATCGGCGGAATCTTATGGGTTTTGACAATGGGTTTTGGGGGCTATTTAATTGGCACATATTTCCCCGGAGCGGATAAATACTTTCACTATCTTGTTTTGGCAGTAATATTTGTCTCTCTTCTTCCTTCCGCCTATCACTTTTATAAGGAATACGGATCGGAGTTCAAGAAAAAAATTCTCGGCCTTTTTACCCGACCGGAATAATCTTTTGACAAGCAAAAGTTAACTCCTTAATTTCTTTACCCGAATAAGATTTTAGCTTACTAAATCGAGGCTCAAGTGTATTTCTCGGCCGAAAGTCCTGCCATTTCCAAGTAAATTTGCCCTCAAATTCTTTTAGCTCTTTGGCCATGGCAAGCAAGACTTTCTGGTTATGAATTTTGGGCACAAGAGTTGTTCTTATCTGCAGCTTTTTTTTAGCTTTTAATATTAATCTAATTGATTCTTTAATTTTTTCTGTATTTTTAAAGCCAGTTAATTTTGGATAGTTTTCCCAGCTAGTTTTGAAGTCAAGAGCGAAAAAATCAACCAAATTATTTTTAATAAGCTTACTTACTGCTACTGGGTTGCTTCCGTTAGTATCCAGTTTTATTTTAAATCCCAAATCTTTAATTCGGCTGATAAAGGAAACCAGGTCCTTATGTAGAGTAGGTTCGCCGCCAGTAATACAAACTCCATCTAAAATATTTTTTCTTTTTGCTAAAAAAGAAAAGAAGTCGCCAAGGCTGATTATTTTTAATTCAGAAAAAAAACTTGGGTCAACTAGCTGTTTATTATGACAAAAAGGACACCGAAAATTACATCCTAGGGTAAAAACGCTACAGGCAATTATTCCCGGAAAATCAATTAAAGTAGTTTTTTGCAGGCCCGCTAATTTCATTTCGCCATAGTATAGGTCACTCTTTTATTATACTCTGCTTCTTTTCCGGCATTCCACTGAGAAATGGGGCGTAAATAGCCAACAATCCGAGAGAAAATTTCGCATTTAGTTCTTTCCTTTTTCTTTATTTTTTTCATTATTTACCTCCTTTCTTTTTTTTAGAATAACCAATTTCTTCATCGCATTTAGGACAATACTTCCACTCCCCCTTAAGATAACCATGGGTAGGACAAATTGAAAAAGTAGGAGTAAGGGTAAAATAAGGAAGTTTATAGTTCTGGGCTATTTTCTTTACCAAACTTTTGACACTCCCTGTGTCGGGCAGACTCTCTCCCAAAAAGCCATGCAAAACCGTTCCGCCGGTATACATGCACTGAAGATCGTCTTGATGATCTAGAGCTTCAAAAATATCATCCGTATAATCCACCGGTAGATGGGTAGAGTTTGTATAAAAAGGAGGAATATTTTTATTCTGAACATCTTTCTCGTTAGCCGCTTTGATTTTAGGATATTTAGCTTTATCAATTTGAGCAAAGCGGTAGCTTGTTCCTTCAGCCGGGGTGGCCTCTAAATTAAACATTTCTCCAGTATCTTTTTGATAATCCAAAATTCTATCTTGCATAAACCTCATTATTTCTAAAGCAAATTCCTTTCCTTGAAAATCGGCGATAGATGCTCCCAATAAATTAATCAAGGCTTCATTCATCCCATTTAGACCAATCGTATTAAAGTGGTTTTTCCAATAAACATTATTGCGCTCATAAATATCAGCCAAGTAAAACCGACAGTAAGGATAAAGACCCTGTTTAGTAAATTGCTCTACCATTTCTCTTTTGGTAACCAAAGAGTCTTTGGCTAGATCCATCATCTGTCTTAAGATTTTCAAAAATTGATTTTTTTTGTCTTTTTCACTGCCTCCTCTTTTTTTAGCTAGGTAGCCAATGCGCGATAAATTAATCGTCACTACTCCCAAAGAGCCTGTCAACGGGTTGGCGGCAAAAAGACCGCCGCGTTTTCTTAAAACCCGATTGTCTAGCCGCAACCGACAACACATACTTCTAACGTCATCCGGATCCATGCTCGAATTGACAAAGTTAGAAAAATAGGGCACGCCATACCTTCGGGTCATCTCCCAAACCGGCTCCAGCTTCGGGTTATCCCAATCAAAGTCCTTGGTAATAGAATAAGTGGGAATGGGAAAAGTAAAAACCCGGCCTTGCGCGTCTCCTTCCATCATTACTTCAGCAAATGCCTGATTAAAGATGTCAATTTCTTTTTGAAATTCTTTATATTTGTGTTTAGTCGGCTTACCGCCGATGATAACTGCCTCCTCTCCAACTGTTTTAGTCGGTCTTAAATCCAAGGTAACATTAGTAAAAGGACTTTGAAAACCAACCCGAGTAGGCACATTCATATTAAAAAGAAATTCCTGCATTGCCTGCTTAACTTCGGAATATTTAAGCTTATCAAGGCGAATAAAAGGAGCCAGATAAGTATCAAAGTTAGAAACAGCAACCGCTCCCGCCACTTCTCCTTGGATGGTGTAGAAAAAGTTAACTAGCTGACCCAAAGCCGCACCAAAGTGTTTGGCCGGCTTGCTGTTTACTTTGCCGGGCACTCCCCCAAACCCCTTAATAAGCAGGTCTTTTAAATCCCAACCAGTGCAGTAAGGAGAAAGTGAAGCTAAGTCATGAATATGAATATCAGCTTGGGCGTGAGCTTTTCGAATATCCCGAGAATAAATTTTATTCAGCCAGAAGTTAGAAGAAATTATGCTTGCCACATGATTATTTAATCCCTGAAGAGAGTAGGTCATGTTGGCATTTTCTTTTACTCGCCAATCGCTATGATCTAAATATTTCTCAATTAGCTCATCGGAGTCCACTAATGATGAAATATCCCGCAGTTTGCGGTGCAATTCCCGATATAAAGTAAAAGCCTTAAGCGTCTTTTCCAGATTATGTCTTTGGAAAATTCCTTCAATAATATCCTGCACCTGTTCCACCTCAGGAACAATAGTAGAATTAAAGCGTTTTTCCAGTTCTTTGATTACCTTTTGGGTTAGCAGCTTAGCTTTTTTTCTATCACCCTCGCCAGCAGCTTTAAAAGCCTGATGAATTGCTCGCTCAATCTTAGAAGGCGCGAAGCGGACAATTTTTCCACTCCTTTTTTTGATTTTTTTAATTTTAATTTCTTTTTTGGCGCGGAACATAGATTTAATACAATATTAAACTCACTAAAAACTTATCGGGCAGATAAAGAAAGCTTCTTAGTAAAAAACAACCACGGAAAAGTGTCAAGTAGCAATTAATGTATCAAAATTTATCAGCAGAATAAAAACCACTAATCTATAGGAAAGAATTAAAAACCAGGGGTAATTTCACCACTTCCACGTCGCAAAATGTTTTTTACCCTCTTACCTATCACCACTAGAGATTCTGAATTATTTGCACGGTTAAAATAAATTACCCGGCGCCATCCCGCTTAATTCATTCCTTTGTCCATCAGAAAACTTGTTTTCCCAAACATCGACCAGGATGACTCTTGTTGAGCATAACTCTGGCTGAGAATCAATTAAATGTCTGCTGCCGGAATGTAGGCCGCGAAACAAACCTGCCAAATTCTGCTCCGGATATGTTTCGGTTAGCACTTCTAAAGTAATTTCATCCCCTGAAGTCAATGTTCTGACTTTTTCGCCAGAAGCAACTACCTGGGCGAAACAATACAAAAGCTGATAGCTTTTAGCATAAAAGCTCGCTGAAAGTTCGGATAATCCGGAATCTCGCCAACAACGCAAACCTTCTCGCGCTAAATCGGCACTGTCAACCCCTACCTTTGCATTGCCGGTTGGGTAAAAATAAAGATTAAAACAAAATCTTTTTTTTCCTTCCAAGGCTCTAGCGCAAGCAAGTAAAAAACAGGCCGTCTCTGATCCAGTTAAACGAAAAAAGTAGTTGGCTTCCCTGCTAATTTTTTCTTCTGTCCTTGTTATGTTACTTTCGGCTCTAGTCGGCATTTTTACATCCTTTCTAAAACCGGAATACCCAAAATTCTCAAGCCTGTTTTTAAGATTTGCCCGGTAGTCTTGGTTAAAAATAATCTAAAATAATTTGGTTCTTCTTCTATAATTCTATTTTTTTGGTAAAACAAATTAAAGCTTTGGGCAAGCTTAAACAAATACTGGGCCAGCAGGTGCGGAGCAAAAAAGTTCGCCCCTGCCAAAATCACTTCGGGAAACTGGTAAAAAATTCTTAGCAAATTAATTTCTTCGGCATTCAGCTTTTGGCTTTGAACCGTAAGCTTACTACTGCCTGCCCTTTTTTCTACTGAAGCACAGCGAGCATAAGTATACTGCAAGTAGGGCGCGCTGTAGCCATTGAGAGCTAATAGTTTATCCCAGTCAAAAATAATATCTTTTTCCGGCTCTTGCTTTAAATCATTAAATTTAATTGCCCCAATCCCTACTGCTTGGGCAATCTTTCGGTCTTTTTTTTCAGCCAGCTTTCCGGCTTTTTTAATCCCCTCTTTTATAATATCCTCTAAATGGATCGTATCTCCCTTGCGTGTTGAAAACTTGGCATGCTTCCAGCGGATTAAACCATGGGCAACGTGAATTAATTGCTCTTTTTGAAAGTAACCGGCCTTTTGAGCGGCGGCGAAAAGTTGGCGAAAGTGAAATTTTTGATCCGCCCCTACCTCGTAAATAATTAAATCCGGATTCCAAGTCTTTTTCCTAAAAAACAGGGTCGCCATATCTCGCAGTAAATAAGTAGTTGCTCCATCTGATTTAATCATCATCCCAGGCACTTTAAAACCGGGAATCTTTATTACTGTTGCTCCTTGGCTTTTTTCCAAAAGATTATTTTTCCCCAAATCTTTTTCTACTTTCTCCATCCAGCCTTTAAAATGATAAAAAGCCTCGCCATACGCATAATCAATCTTTATTTCCAGCAGCTGATAAACACGGTCAAATTCTTTTAAAGAAATATTTACACAGCATTGCCAGATTTTTTTGGCCTCTCTGTTCCCCTTTTCTAATTTCTTAAACCAAAGCCGGCCTTCCTTTTCTAATCTTTTGTCTTGCTTCTCTTTTTTGTGGAATTTGACATAAAGCTTTTCTAAATCATTGATTGTCAATTTGTTCAAATCTTTTCTCCACCACTTTTGAATCGCGACAATCAGCTTGCCAAATTGCGTTCCCCAATCGCCCAAGTGATTGTCGCCAATTGTTTTCCAGCCTAGAAAAGAATAAAGATTGTAAATTGCCTGGCCAATGTTCGTCGAGCGCAAATGGCCAATGCCAAAAGCTTTAGCAATATTCGGGGCCGAATAATCAATCACTACAGTCCTGCCCTTGCCAAGTTCCCGCATTTCTTTCTCAAAGCTCTTTTGGTTAGAAATTTTTTTTGCTTCGGAAGTCAGATATCGGGGAGTCAACCAAAAATTTAAAAATCCTGGTGAAGCAAATTCAATTTTTTCTATCATGGAAATTTCTTGTTTATTAAAATAGGAAAGAAGCTCCTGGCCAAGCTCTTGGGAAGATTTTTTAAGTTCTTTGGCTAAAATTAAAGCTAAATTAGACGAAAGGTCGCCGTGATTAGCTATCGTCGGGTGCTCAATATTAATTTCTTTTTTACTAATTTTCTTGCCCCAAATATCTTTTACTGCTTTGGCAAGCAAGATTTTTAGTTTCTCCTCGACCATCCACCCCGCCGATGGAGTATAAATTACTTTTTCTTTTTCTGCTCTCAAGCTCGCTTTCGAAGAAAACTTAAACTCAAAACCGGGATTTTTTTTATCTAAAATAATTTTTAAAGTCTTTCCACCCAGCTCCTCCTCAACTATCTTGGCCAATTCTTCTCCTGCTTGATCAAATAGGGAAAACTCGCCCTCGGGTAAGTACTCGGCAATCAAGATTGCATTTTTAGTTTGAGTCGTAAACTTAGTCCGATCTGCTTCCCTCCAGTTAAAACGGCGGCAAATAAATCCTAATTCATCTTTATAAATTACTTCTCCGGGAAGAGCAGCCTCAATCTTATCAGAACCAATATATTGCCCTTTTTCCTCGCCAACGGCAAAGGCAAGAGAAATATCTCCTTTAATTTTGTCTAAGTCTTCTCCTCCCAAAGGAAGGCAGTATTTTAAAGAAAGATAATTATAAAAGTTTACCAAGGGATTAATATCTGGAAGAACACTGCCTGAAAGAACTCTTTTTAGTAAAGCTTCTATTGAAGAACTATACTTTTTGGAGCTTGCCCCAAAATCCTGATATGTCTGGCGCCAGGCTTGAAGAACTTTTTTCTCTTCTAAGTCTTCCAAAGAATAACTATTTCTTTGTTTTTGCTCTTCTTGTCTTAACAAGTCAAGGCTTTTTCTTCTGGCCTTGATATTATCAATTTCTAAACCGACAATTACACCTATTTTTAAACCAGGCCAACGATTAAATATTTCTTTATTTATTATAAACTTCACTTTTTTCCAGTATATCAAACTTTCAGAATAATTTGGCTTTGATTTTAATAATCTCCCTCATTTTCTTCACGATCGTAGATAAAATAGGGTTAAAATTTCTTAAATGTCATCGCGAGTCCCCCGACGTCACGTCGGGGGCGCAGCGATCCCGTCGGAAAAGCAAGATTGCCACGCAATGACAGTTCAAATGGTCATCCCGAGCGCAGTCGAGGGATCTTTCTTGTCCAAGCGGTGTTTGGTTAATTCCCCAAAAGATTCCTCGACTACGCCCCGCAACGGCGGGGCTGCGCTCGGAATGACAAGGGAAACCCGATTAAGTCGGGAACGACAAAGACCTCCTTTAGCTTTTACTGCCCCTCGATCCTTCTTATTCCTAAAATCTTCAAAGGCCTCTTGGTTTTTTCGACAAATTTAAGCTCTTGGGGGCTGGCGCTCGGGTTGGCTATCTTTAGCTTGCCCAGATGCGGGCCGGAAGTGGGGGTTTGACTGGAAGAATGAGCATAAATAATTTCCTTTTTAGAAATATCAACAATTATTAAAACATGATCAATAATGTTCTTCTCAAAGCTGGCGGCGATTAAATCTCCTACTTGAATTTCTTTTACTTTTTTTATTGGGCGGCTGTTTTCTGCTGAAGTGAGAGCAGCCGCATTAAATCTCCTGATCGGATTAGGGCTTATTCCCGGCGCTTTTTTCAAGTGCTTGTAAAACCCCGGTTTTAAAAAATTTAGAACTTGAAAAGTAAAGCCGGAACATTCAACCCCAATCTTTTTCTGCTTCATAAAGTTACGAATTTGATCGGAATTTAAATCCGTCAAATTAATCCTGGCCTGCTTGGCTTTTTTCAGGGTAATTCTTTTGATTTGAGCCGGCATTCCCTTGCCCCCATATGGCCCCTGAATTCTTCCGCCCCAAGGGGGAAATTTATTGCGCCAATAAGGAATACGAATTTTTTTGCCGGGGATTATTTCAAGAGCAAAATACTGATTTAAAAAACTTTTTAGATTTTTTTCCATTAGGGAGCCGTTTTTATTCCTGGGCCCATGGTAGAGGTTAAGGTAATTTTTTTAATTTTGTCCCGGCCAATTGCTCTGATTAGTTCTTCTACATTGGCGATAAGCTCCTCGTCTTTTTGATCAAGTTTTCCCAAAACAGAATGAACAACTGGCGCCTTTTTTTCAGTTTTTAAGTCTATTCCCTTTTGGCCCCAGTTTTTAACTGCTTTTGCGGGGTCTTTTACCAAAGTGCCGTTTTTCGGATTAGGCATTAAGCCCTTGGGGCCCAATATTCTAGCCAAAGGCACCAAAATTTTCATTTCCGCCGGAGAAGCCAAAAGAACATCAAAATCAATTTTACTTTCTTTAATCTTAGTTATGGTCTTGGCATCCACCAAAGCAATTTTCTTTTCTTTAGCCTGAAAATGAGGCAGCTTCAGTTCACCAAAGTCGCCAATCTTATCAACTACTAAGTGTGCTTCCAAATTTCCGACAAACTTTGAAATTGAAGTGTCTTTAGTTAATTTAATTGCTTCTTTTAAAGAATAAAGCTTATTTTTATCCACTTTAGCCAAGACTTCTTTGTAAAGCTTGCCGCGGCTTTTTTTCTTTCCTTTCTTAGATTTGGTTTCAGCTTTCTCTTCCTCTTGCTCAATTTTGGGCGCCTGAATATTCTCACCCTCGACTACCTTTACCCGCTCTCCACCTTTCAAGCCGGTAACCTTTATTTCTGCCGCCTTTTTTTCTTGTTTTTTTTGAGCTTTTTCTTTTGCTGATTTAGCCATTATCCACCTCCACGCCCATGCTTTTAGCTGTTCCCTGAACTATTTTAACCGCTGATTCAAGGCTCTTGGTATTTAAATCTTTTATTTTTTGCCGGGCAATTTCTTCCAAGTCCACTTTATTCAAGTTGCCTATTTTCTCTCTTTTGGTTTCCTTCGCGCCCTTTTCTATTCCTAATTTCTTTTTAATCAAATCCGCTACCGGCGGAAGCTTGGTAACAAAACTAAAACTCCGGTCTTCGTAAATGGTCAAAACAGCCGGAATAATATTGCCTTTTTGTTCTTTGGTAGCCGCATTATATTGATTAATGAAATCCATAATTGCGACCCCATGCTGGCCTAAGATGGGCCCGGCCGGAGGACCGGCCGTTGCTTCTCCAGCTGGCAAGTTTAGCTTGACAATTGCTTTTACTTTTTTAGCCATTTTATATTTTACTTATTTGTAAAAAGTCCAGTTCTACCGGCGTTTCCCGGCCAAAAATGGAAATTAAGACCCTTAGCTTGCCTCGTTTTCGGTCTATTGACTCTATGGTACCCAAAGAATCGGCGAAGGGCCCATCGGTAACTTTTACTGCCTCGCCTACGCTGAATTTTGCTTTATACTGCGGTTTTTCTTTTTCTACGGTCTCCAAAATCTTTTCCACTTCCAAGCTGGGAATAGGCAAGGGTTTTTCCTCGCCGCCGACAAAACCAGTCACACCGGGGGTAGTTTTTACCACAATCCAAGAATTATCATCTAAAATCATTTTCACCAGGATATAGCCGGGAAATACTTTTTCCTTGGCCTTTACCTTTTGGCCCCTTCTGATAATAAATTTTGTTTGCAAGGGAACAACTGCCTCAAAAACCCGGTCCTCCAATCCCATGCTCGCTGTCCGTTGTTTTAATGCTTCCACTACCCGATGCTCATGGCCGGAATAAGTATGAATGACAAACCACAGCGCTCGGCAGGAAGCAGGCTTTTCGCTAATTTTAAAGCGATATTCGCTTTTTTTAATCCTACTGCCTTTTTTCTTCTCTTTTTTATTTTTAACAGCCATCTTTAAAAAAATTATTTAACTAAAATTCCTACTGCCCGGGTAAAGAAAACATCCAAAGCGCCTAAGTATACAGCCACTGCCGCCGAAACTACAATAACGACAACAGTCAAAGTTGTCAAGGTTTCTTTATCCGGCCAAGTTACTTGCTTTAACTGTTCAAAAACTTCACTAAAAAAGTTTACCCCTTTAGGCATGGAAGAATTATATCACAAAGCATTGGGGTTTAGAAATTTATATAATATCCTATGTCTTTCAAAAGAATTGGCTGGTTGATTCTGGTTTTAGGCGCAGGAATCTTGGCTTACGACCTATTCAAGCCCCAGGGCATCTTTATCCTCTCTCCCTTGGTCAGTAGAGTCAGTAGAACCGAAGAGCCGGAAAAAAATAAAAATAATGGCGTTTATGCTCCCTATAGTTTTGAAGCTTTAGGCGAAAGAGAATACGCCGGAAGCGAAATTAAAATCGAAAAGGAAATCAGCAAAGAAGAAAATTTCACCAGTTATCTTTTTTCTTATTTGCCCGACGGCCAAAAAGTAACAGGCCAGCTAAATTTGCCCCAAAAAGCAGGCAAACTTCCGGCAGTAATTATGCTCCGAGGCTATGCAGATAAAGAAATATATTTTACAGGATTAGGCACTCGGAAAGCGGCCGGGGCATTGGCAGAAAACGGGTTTATTACCCTAGCCCCTGATTTTTTGGGCTTTGGCGGCTCTGACCCGGAAACAACCGACGTTCTTCTCAATCGTTTTAAACGGCCAATTACGGTTTTAAATCTAATCGCTTCAGTTAAAACTTTACCCGAAGCCAATCCTGATCAAATATTTCTTTGGGCCCATAGCAATGGCGGCCAAATTGCCTTATCGGTTTTGGAGATTAGCCAATTTGCTTACCCGACCAGTCTTTGGGCTCCAGTTACCGAAAGTTTTCCGGAATGCATTATCAATTATATTGATCAAGATAATTTAACCCCTGACTCCCAAAAGGTCTTAGAAGCAATAAATAATTTTACTAAAAGCTATGACCCTCAAAAGTATTCCACTACCAGCTATTATGGAAAAATAAAAGCGCCTTTGTTAATTCATCAAGGAGGAGCAGACTATTTAGTGCCGGCCGAATGGCAGGAGAAGTTAATTAAGGAGCTTAATAGCTTGAATAAAGAGGTAAATTACTTTTATTATCCTCGCTCCGATCACAATTTAGAGCCAGATTGGGACCTGGTAGTGCAAAGAGATTTGGAATTTTTCCAAAATTTTTTAAACTAACTCCAAAATCCTATCTATTAATTCCTCCCCGCCCAGCTCCTGTTTGCCTAAAGTATAATAATCAGCCGAACTCATTGTCTCTTTATTGGAAGTAACGCCAATGCCTGCCCACTCAACCATTTCCCGATCATTAGGATCATTGCCAATAGCAAGTGCTTCCTCTCTTTTTACTCCTAGCTTAGCACATAATTTTTCTAATCCCCTGCCCTTATTTAGATGAGCAAAGTTAATATCATAAGCTTCCCCGCTCCACAAACAATATAAATCTTCCCCTTGAGCTTCTTGTCTGACAATTTCCTCGATTACTGGCAATTCTTTTTTACAATGCACGGTTGCTAAAAATTGCTTAGGCTCAAACCCCAAAATATCCGAGTTATTCTTCGCCTCCGCCCTGATTCTTCTCCTGATTTTAGTCAATAACCCTAGTTGTTCTTCGCTTAACGGATCAAGCTGTAAAACTTCGCCGTTTAAAAGTGTAAATAAACCCACTTCTGCCTGCAAAATTACTTTTTTACCCAAAACCGGTTCAAACATCCTAGTTAAATAAAGAAGGCTTCGGCCGGAAGAAAAAACCAAATAATATTTACTTTTAAGTTTATTTAGTTTTTGCACTAAACGATCTTCAATTAATTTTGTTTCCACGACTAACCGACCCCTGCTTTCAGAAATCTTGGTTCCCTCCGGCACCGTTACCCCGTCGCAGTCAAAACACAGTAATTTTAAGGGAGCGATGTTCTTGTTAGATAAATTTGTTATTGGTTTCATCGCCGGCTTCTCTCCTCCTCAGTCTCTACTCCCCGCTGATAATCATCTTTCACTCTAATCGTATTTCCTTTTTCCGAAGTAGAGGCTTCTAGGATGTCGCAATCAGTAATCCCCTCTACTCGATGCTGTTGATAAGGAGCAATTAAGTATCCTTTTAGTGGCTCCATCTCTAACTCTAAAAGCTCCCCTTTTTCATCCTCTAAATATAATTTTGCTTCTCCTTTAAGCAAACATAAAGTTTCTTGTTTTTGCTCATGATACTGCAAACTAAAACGTTCTTTTTGATTAATGTGGAGAATTTTTCCGGTATAAGGAAGGTCAGGCTGGGTTAGAATTAGCTCATAACCCCAGGGCTTTTCAACTTTTTTTACATAAGGATTAATGCTCATTGACTGTTTTTAAGATATTGCTTACCCAATCGGCAGTTATTTTGGTAAAGTCAAAATTCCGAAAAACTTGCGAAGCTAAAAATCCTAAAATACCTAAAACCACCACGGTACCAAAAACAGAACCTAAAGAATGCAGGGCTCCGGATAAAAATAAATAAGCCGGAGACTTTCTTTTAATTAAAACCTTAAGGTATTGATTAAGTTCTTGAACTTGGTTTTCTAAAGAAGATCCGCTTTCTTGCATAACTAAAAATTAGCAAAGTAAGGGAAAGAAGTCAATAATAAAGGAAGTATTGTCGACCGGGGGAAGCAGGAAAAAGTTTGTTGAGAGGCATCGTTGCCTTCTCTCTTTTTCTCGCTTCCCCGGTCATGATTGAAAGGAAGCGCCCTTCTTTCTGCTCTCGCGGTTGAGAGCAAAGGGGTCTCCCTACGATCTGTCAACGAAGTGTATAATAGCATAAGAAAGAGGGATATGTCAAAATCTAGCTTGACAAGAAAGGATAATCTGGTAATATAAGTCTAGCCCAAGACAGTAAGTCTCCCGCAGCTGCGGGACTTAAAAATCTTACCGAGGCGGTAATTAGCTTAAAGCCAAAAACTTAAAGCTTAAAGCAGCCTCGGATTCGAGGCTTTTTTTGTGCACGTTACTAAAAGGTCATTCCGAGTGCAACCGAGGAATCTTTGGAAGCAATAGATCCTTCGGCTACGCTCAGGATGACAGAGAATTCCCGATCAGAATCGGGAATGACAAGGTAATTAATTAGGATTTTAAAAATGGTCAACCAAGCTAAAATTTACGAGGTAGAAAACTTAAAAGCTTTAATCGAAGGCAGTAAAAGCAGTGCTTTAATTGATTATCAGGGCTTATCAGCCGAACAAGTCCGTGCTTTAAGAATAGCTATTGGTGAAAATGGCGGAATAATGCTGGTTGCCAAAAATACTTTAATAATGTTTGCCCTAAAAGCTTTGGGAATTGAGCTTTCCGAAAAACTAACCGGCCCCACCGCCCTAGTAGTGGCCAACGAGGATGAAATTGCTCCTTTAAAGCAAATTGAGGAAACCAGAAAACAGTACGAAAAACCGGAATTTAAACTCGGGGTTTTTCAGGGGAAGTTATTAACTTTGACAGAGTTAGAAAAATTAATTAGCTTGCCCGGAAAAGAGGTCTTGCTTTCTAGGTTTGTCGGCGGGCTAGCCAATCCCCTTTCTCGCTTAGCTTACTCTTTAAATTATAATCAGCAAAAACTGCTTTTAGTATTAAAAGCACTAGAAAAAGATAAAGGAGGTGAAAATTAATGGCAAAAGAAAAAAAGAAAGAAGAAAAACAAGAGGAAAAAATTTCTGTTAACCTAGATCCAAAATTATCCAAAATTTTAGATCAAATCGGAGAATTATCTGTTCTGGAATTATCTGATCTGGTCAAAGGCTTGGAAGAAAAATTCGGGGTGCAAGCCATGGCCGCGGCTCCAGTGGCTGCCTCATCGGCAGGCGGGCAAGATGCCGGCGGCGCTCCCGCTGAAGAAAAAACTCAGTTTACTGTAGTTTTGACTGAAACCGGAGCTAATAAAATTAATGTCATTAAAGCTTTACGGGAAATTAAGCCGGATTTGGGCTTAAAAGAAGCTAAAGACATGACGGAAAAACTTCCGGCAGAAGTTTTGGTAGATGTGAAAAAAGATCAGGCCGAAGAAGCGCAGAAAAAATTAGGTGAAGCCGGAGCGAAAGTAGAATTGAAATAAGTTAAAGGCCAGCTAATATCTTAAATCTTATTTTTTCGTCAGCCTGGATAGAATCAAAAGTGTCCATGTCGATAGAGACCATCATTATTCTGGCTAAAGTCCTTGCCATTCGATAGCTGGCAACGATTCCTGATTCCTGCAAAGCAGTGGCTAGTCGATTATGTCGGTGCTGGCGAAGCTGGTCTGCTTCTTCGATTCTCTCTTTTGAATCTGCACCTCCGCATAGAGCGTCCGAAGCTAATGCCTTATATCTTGATGACTCCATTGCCCTAATAGCGTTTTGATAGGTCGTAAAAGCTGTTTTGACCTTAGGAGTGCATTGATCAGGATCATACTCAAATTTCAAATCATTTTGAGCAAAAGCCAGCAAAAGCTGCTTAGCTTGGTCCGTTTCTAAAAAAGTATCAAAAACTTCTTTTTCATCCACTTTCTCGTCTAAAGACGCAACTCTGCTTAAAACAACTTCTCGATATTGAGAGTAGCCTTCAATATTTGTTCGGGACAGCGAATTATAAAATCCATCTTTAAACACCTTGCTCTCATAAAAGCGATTGACAAACTCACCAAGATCGGTAGTGCTTTCAATCTCTTTATGTTCTCTGGTTTCTTGCTCGCTCATGTTTGAATTATAACAAAAATAATAATTTTTTTAAAAGAGAGAAGCCAGCAGTGGGATTTTTTGTGTCCAGATGGACACAGTTGGCTCTCTCTCGAGTGAAAATTCAGTCCCCGGCGACGGGATAAACCTGGCTGAACCAGGCGCATCCCTGTTCATAATATAAACAGACAAAAACGTAGTCACCGTTCTGGTAACTTCCGCTTTCGTCGTCTCGGACAATCCCGAAAGCCGGACCTGCAGGAGTAAGCTGAGAGCATTTTTCGAGGAAACTTACCCTCGTGAACTGCCTCCAGCCGCCCCAAAGGCCGGCGCAATCGGGGTCAGGAAGGCCGATGCCCTCCACCTCCACCGAATCCCCGATCCGGAAAACTGGAGTCGGAGAAACTGTAGGTGTCTCGACAAGGAGACAAAGAGAAACCAAGAAAAGAACGACGATCGCCAAGCCCTTCATTGCGTCTCCTTTCAGTTTTGTCCACTGCTGGCTTTTAATGTGCTTTTCAACCAAAGCAAGTCAGCGCGATTGCTGGCTCTGTTTGGTGAAAACAGCCTATAATATCATATTTTTAGGAAAATCTCAACCTCCTTTGTCATTGCGAGGAAGAAACGCTAGTGACTAACGAAGCAATCTATCCAACGGGATTGCATATTCCGCCTGGGATTACTTCCCCCGCAGCTGCGGGGCTCGCAATGACATTGTTTCCTGTCATCCTGAGCGCAGCCCCGCGATTCACGGGGCGCAGCCGAAGGATCTTTTTACTCCTAAAGATTCCTCGACTTCGTCCCGAGTACTCGGGACTTCGCTCGGAATGACTCTGGGAATTTCATGCTATCATTATTAACCATGAAAAAGCTTTTAATCAGCTTAGCTATTTTCTTGTTTTTTGCTTTCCTCTCCCCTGCTTTGGCTACTTCTTCTGACTATATTATCGAAGACTTTAAAAGTGAAATTACGATTAATCAGGATACCTCTTTAACAGTCGCCGAAACTATTTTGGTTAATTTTAATATTAATAAACACGGAATCTTCCGAATTATTCCCACGATATACACTGCCCACGGCCGAACGATTAATGCTCAACTTAAAATTCTCTCAATCGAAAACGAAATGAGCCAGCCTTATCAGTATCAAACCTCCCGGCTAAATCAGAGTATTAAAATCCAAATCGGCGATCCTGGTAAAACCATTATAGGAGAACATATTTATATTATTAAATATCAGATGAAAAATATTCTTTTAGTTTACTCGCCCTCCGAATCGGAGGGTATGCCGGAACTTTATTGGAACGTGACTGGATCAGAGTGGGATACAACTATTAAACAAGCTAAGGCTATTATTACTTCGCCTTATGGCAAAATAGCAAAAACCGAAAGTTTTAACGGAAAACTAATTAATCAAACCGAAAATTCTGCCGAATTTTCGGCTGTCTCTCCCCTATCTTGGGGAGATGATTTTACGATTGTCGTCGGCTTAGAACCCGAAAATAATTTAATTTTTCCGGGGATTTTAGAAAGAAGTATTAGTTTTTTGGCTGCTAATTGGGGCTATCCTTTAGCGCTGCTTCCGCTGGCCATAATATTTTTCTTCTGGTATAAAAAGGGCCGGGATCTGCGCTTTGTTTCTGGCAATGTTTATTACCAGCCAGAAAATCAAAAAACAAAAACTGTTTCTGTTTTTGCTCGGGAGCACCTGCCCTTGGTTTACCACCCGATTGATAACCTTACCCCGGCCGAGGTAGGCACTATTTTAGACGAAAAGGTAGATATTCAAGATGTGGTAGCTGAAATTATTGAGCTTGCCCGTTTAGGTTTTTTAGAAATTAAGAAAATAAAGAAAAAGAGGCTAATTGGCCAAAAAACAGACTATTTATTTATTAAAAAACAAAAAGACACGAAAAGCTTAAAAAGCTACCAAAAATATTTATATCAAGAAATATTTAGCAAAGCTAAAGACGGCGAAATTAAGCTTTCTGAACTAAAAAATAAATTCTACTCTTCTTTAAATCTTTTTAAGAAAAAGCTTTATGAATATCTAGCCCAAGAAAATATTTTTTCCGGCAACCCGGAAAAAGTCCGCCTCAAGTGGCTGATTATTTACTTTGTTTTGGCAGGGGCAGTTTTTGGCCCGATTATTTCTTTTGTTAGTTTAACCGCCAACCCTGGCCCTATATTATTATTAATCGCTGGTATTCTCCCGGCGATTTTATTTGGCAAAAACATGCCCCGCCGCACGGCCTGGGGCCATTCGCTTTTTCGCCAAATCACGGGCTTGCGGTACTATTTGGGCAAAGGAAAGTGGCGGGAAGAAATTAGCGAAAAGCATTTATTTTTAGAGGAAATGCTGCCTTTGGCCATTTGCTTAAGCGTAGTCACCAAATTAACTTCCGATATGGCCAAACTTGAAGTTCCTCCGCCTTCTTATTTAAATGGCTTTGCCGTGAGTACTTTTAACGCTGACTTTAATCGTTTTTCCCGGCAAGCCAGCGCCAATCTAGTTTCTTCACCCAGTCAATCTTGGTCCGGCCGCTCCTCTTGGTCCGGAGGATCAGGCTTTAGCGGCGGCGGCTCTTCCGGTGGCGGCTTTGGCGGCGGCGGCGGAGGAAGCTGGTAAAAGAGATCGTCATCCTGAGCGTAGCCGAAGGGTCTTTCGTAAATCAGAGAAATACTTCGCTTAATTGCCAAAGATTCCTCGACTGCGCCCCGCTACTGCGGGGCTGCGCTCGGAATGACAGTTTAAATCGCCATCCTGAGCGTAGCGGAACGATCCCGTGCGTAACCCGTAATCCCAGCGGGATTGCCGCGCCCCGATGGCTAACAGAACCATCGGGACTCGCAATGACACTGGTCTCGAAGCTCGGAATGACTAGCTAGAACTTTACTATTTAGATAAATCTCAATATAATCAAAATATTGTGAGTAAGAAACTGGGGTATCTAATCTTTTTTTTGGCGGCCGTCAGTTTGGGTATTTTTTCTTTTTCTTTTGCTCAGTATAGCAAGAGCTTCTCTCCCCCGCCTGACCGCAATTTTCGGCCCAATCTTCAAGAACCGAATTATGAGTACAAAATTCCCGTTTTAGTTTTACGCTTTTTAACCGACGCTGATAAGAACGGCCAGCTGGACCCGGAAACTAGAGCTAAGTATTCGGTGGCAACTGCCAAATCCTTATTACAGGGAGTAGAAAATAAAATTGCCGCCGCCTTGGAAAAAGGAAGCATCTATCATGGCTATCGTAACGCCAATGCCTCCTCTTCTTTGCATTATACTTTCGTTGAAAGAAAAAATTTCAGCCAATCTGTCCCCCGCCAGGCAGGTGAGGGCAAGAGCCGGCCGGCGGATCACCAGGCTATCTTCACCGAATTGGGCTTTAATATCTGCGATTATGTAGACAACAAAGGAATTAAAGAAATTTGGATCTGGATGCCCCATAATGACCAGGTTCACCCGATTGAGTCTTTTCAGGTCGGGTCTTTGGCAACTATTAAAGCTTCCGGATTAAGCTATCCTCGCTGCCAAAACACTTACACAGTTTATAACTATACCCTTCCCGCTTACGCCAATGAGCCTTATTTGGAAAGATTTCCTTTGCACAATCATATGCATCACCTAGAGGCAATTTCAGAATGGGTAGATAAATCTTTGTTTTCTGATAAGTTTGCCGGAGTAAAATATTCCTGCTGTCCTCAAAAGCCGGAATGGGTAGGCACCCAAAGACATTGCGGAAACACCCATAACCCCCCAAATTCTTTAAAAGAATATGATTACCAAAATTATCAAATCATTCTTTCTGACTGCGAAAACTGGAAGCCGGAGGGCGGGGCGCAAAAAAATCTTAATTGTCAGACTTGGGGAAAGTACTTTGGGTGCAAGAGCTGCAGCAACACTTTCACTGACTCCACTTGCACGGAGGTAGCTTATTATGTCTGGTGGATGCAAAATCTTCCCGGGAAAAATAACGGAATTATTTATCAAGGCAAAGAAATGTTTAATTTCTGGTCTTTTATTGGCGACTTTGACCAGGCAGCCAATAGTTTGGGCCCCCGAGTGATCGCTACTCCCACATCCTTGCCCACCCCTCAGCTTCAGGGCGAGTGCAGGCTCCTATCGATTGCCGCCAGCGATCAAAAATACGCCAGCCAAATCCAAATTGTGACAATCGTGACCGACTGCCCAACCGGTCACGAAATTCATCTTTACCGTAACCCGTCTGGCTGGACAGATATTTTATCTGCCTACACCAGTATGGCTGTCCCCTTTGTGACAGCCCAAGCCTATTTAGAATGTGGGACAACTTATCAATACTGTGCTCAGGCATACAACCCTGCCACCGGTCTTCTTTACGGCCCGGAAATATGCGATAATGGCTCCACTGCCAGCTGTCCTTAAAAAATATGAAAATTGCCTTTTTTGAATTAAAAGAATGGGAAAAAGAGGTTTTGCCTTCTTTTGCCAAAAAGCTAAAAGCAGATATTTATCCTTCTGAAGTAGAAGAAGATTTAAAAACCGCAGCCGAGTATGAAATTATTTCCACTTTTATTTACTCTGATCTATCGGCCAAAATCTTAAAAAAACTACCCGCTTTAAAAATGATTGCTACCCGTTCCACCGGATTTGATCATATTGACCTTGAATATTGCCAAAAAAACAAAATCATAGTTTGCAACGTTCCTTCTTATGGCGAAAATACGGTCGCCGAGCATACTTTTGCTTTAATTTTGGCCTTATCCCGCCGTATCGTGGAAGGCTCGGAAAGAGTCAGGCAAGGTGGGTTTTCACCTAATGGCTTAACCGGCTTTGACTTAAAAGGGAAAATATTGGGAGTGGTAGGCGTTGGAAAGATTGGCCAATGGATGACGCGCTATGCCAAGGCCTTTGAGATGAAAGTCCTGGGAGTAACCAACGAGGGCCACCCCAAACTGGAAAAAAAGCTTGGCTATCAGCGTGTTCCCCTTGAGCTGTGCTTAAAAGAGTCAGATATTATCTCCTTGCATGTTCCCTACTGTAAAGCCACTCATCACTTAATAAATAAGCAAAATATTAAAAGAATGAAAAAAGGAAGTTTGCTTATCAACACCGCCCGCGGCCCGGTCGTGGAAACCGAAGCAATTTTATGGGCTCTAGAACAAAAGATTTTGAGAGGGGCAGGCTTGGACGTTTTAGAGGAAGAAGAAATTTTAGATGATCCGTCCGCTTTATTTTCTCGCTATATTTCTAATGATGATTTAAAAGAATTAGTCGCGGTTCACCTGCTAAGAGAAATGCCGAACGTGATTATCACCCCGCACAATGCCTTTAACAGCAAAGAGGCTATAAAACGCATTATTCAAACTACTTATGAAAATATTCGCTCCTTTTTGGCAAACAAGACAGAAAATCAGGTTAGTTGATCCATAAGTCATCCTGAGCGTAGCCGAAGGATCTTTCGTAAATCAGAAAAATACTTCGCTTAATCGCCAAAGATTCCTCGACTATGCTCGGAATGACATTGTTTCCTGTCATCCCGAGCGAAGTCGAAAGATCTTTTGTCAATCTAAGAAATTATTGAATAAAGATCTTTAAGTTTAGGATTGGTCGTCGCAATTAAGGCATTTTTCTTTCTTCTGTTCCATTTTTTTAGCTGTTTTTCTCTGGCAATCGCCAGCATAGAATCAGTAAACACTTCGTAATAGAGCAGGTCATGAACTTGATATTTTTTGGTAAATCCTTGAACTAAATCTTGCCTGTGTTCCCAAACCCTTTTCCTTAAATTACTGGTAACCCCAATGCAAAGAACGTTTCTTTTGAAATTGCTTAAGATATAAACAAAGAACTGTTTTTGCATTTAATAATAATTTTACCAGAGGGAAATCCCTACTTAATTCTCAAAGATCCCTCGGCTACGCCCCGCAGTAGCGGGGCTGCGCTCGGAATGACAGTTTAAATAGTCATCTTGAGTCCCGCAGCTGCGGGATCGAGGAATCTTCGGAAAGATCCTTCGACTTCGCTCAGGATGACAATACCCCCGCAATGACACAATGATTTCCTCAAATACTTTTTTTAGCTTTTTTTCTTCCTCTGATCGAAAATCCTGCAAAACATATCTTTCCCCCGCAATCCGGTTTTCTGAATCGCGATTATCTACCCCAATCCTAACGCGCCAGAAATCTTTACTTTTTAGCTCCCGCTCTACTGATAAAACTCCTTTATGAAGAGCCGAACTTTTGCCAAAGCTAATTTTATACTCCCCTAATTTTAAATCCAGCTCATCATGAGCTAAATAAAAATTATTTAATTTTACTTTTAATTTTTTTACTAAAGCCTGAGCAGCTTGACCCGAATCATTCATATAAGTTAGAGATTTGGCCAAATATAAATCATCTTTCTTGGCCAAAAAACAAAGCAAGTCTTTTCTTTTTTGCCAATTTAATTCGTTATTTTGGTCTAAAAAGTCTAAAAACTGCTTGCCCGTATTATGGCGATTATCTTGATATTCTTTTTCCGGATTGCCCAAGCCTAAAACTAGCATACTTAATTTATTTTTTCCCAGGAATAGTGGTCTTTCCCTTCCTGAGGAATAATCATAATTTTATCCCCGCTGTTGATCTGGTCATTTAAAATCGCCTTGCCCAGCAAATCTCCCAAAACCAGATCAATAATCCGACGCATCGGCCTAGCGCCCAGCTCTGGCTGATACCCATCAACCGCAATTTTTTCGCAAACCCGAGAGGCAATCTCTAAATTGATATTCTTTTTTTTCAATTTATCCTGAAGTTCAGCAAGCAGTAAGCCGGCAATTTTTACTAAATGCTCATTTTCTAAAGGTTCATAAACTACTACTCCGTCAAATCGGTTCAAAAACTCCGGAGAAAATAATTTTTCTTTTTGAATATAATTCAAAACTTGAGACTGCAGTTCTTCTCTTTCTGCTCCTCCTGAAACCAATTGGCGGATAAACTCGCTCCCCGCATTAGAGGTGGCGATTACAAACAAATGCCGGCAATTTATTTTCTTGCCCCAAGCATCAGTAATCTGACCCTCATCTAAAAGAGCCAAAAAAAGATTAATAATTTCCGGCGGAGCTTTTTCTATTTCATCCAAAAGCAGCAAACTTGCCAGACTATTTTTAATGGCGGTTGTAAGAGCCCCTGGCTGATTTTTTTCCACCAAGCCAATAAGCCGATTCAGCCCGTTATTTCCAGAATATTCGGCCATATCAAAGCGAAGAATGTTTTTCTCGCTTCCATAATAAACTTCGGCTAGCACTTTAGCGGTTTGAGTTTTTCCTACTCCGGTCGGCCCCAAAAACAAAAAAGAGCCGATCGGCCGCTTCTCGTCTTTAACCCCCACGCTTCTGGCTCGCAAACTTTTAGCAATCAGGTCAACGGCTCCGTTTTGATTGATTAATTTCTGATGAATAATTTCTTCAATATTCTGCAGGCGGTCTTTTTCGGTTTGAGTAAGATGAGAAAAAGAAATCCCAGTTTTTTGAGCTAAAACCGTGTTTACGTCTTCGGGCACTACTTCTTGCTTGCCGCTTTGTCCAGCCAAAACTACCGCTTCTTCAAGCAAAGCAATCGCTTTTTCCGGAAAAGGAATTTCCGTTATGTACTGATCGCTCCCCTCCAAGCTTCGACGCAAAACCGGTATTTTAATCTCTAATTTTTCTCTTTTCTCAATAACATCAGCAATAATCATTAAAATAAGCAAGGCTTGCCGGAAGTTAGGAGGAACCACTTCAATTGCTGAAAAAAACTTGGCTAGCCGACTGTCCGGAGCTACAAAACGCTCATACTCAATCGAGCTTAGAATCGCCATTATTTTTAAGTCTTTTTTCTCTAAATACTCTGCGAAAATATCGGCAAAATCATGGCCCTCTGTCTCCGAATTAGTTAAACGGTGAATATCTCTAATTACTAGAATAACATTCCCTGCCCGAGCCGCTTCGGCTAAAATTTTGCTCAGCTTGGTCTTTTTGGCATCCAGATCAGCGCTTTCCGCCAGCAAAAATCCACAATTTAGCTCCAATACCCTTCTATAAGCCATTTGCTTGCCCAAATCTCCATTAGCCGCTCTTTTGGCAAACTCTAAAACACTGGTTTTTTTGCCCACTCCCGGCTGGCCTATTAAAAAAACGCTTTTACCGCTTGTTAGCGTACGCTCAATTTCGGCAATTAGCTTGTCTCGGCCGATTAGGCGGTGAAAAAACGGCTGGCTGATGCTTAAGTCTTTTGTGTATTGATCTAAGTTGGGGGTAAAGCCAAAAAGAAGCTCCAGCCCAATTCCCGGCCGGCCAAATTTATTTTTTTCTTCTTCTTTTTCTAAAGAATGTTTAATTTTTTGATCCTGCCAAACGGCGGCTAAGCGCAAATCTTCAAAATCAAGATTTTTTGATCTAAGAACTTCCTCTAAGTCTTGGGTGTTTTCCTTAAGCCAAATAACCGCTTTTTCCCAAGTTTTTGCCTCAAGCAAAGCGGGGCTTTCTTTTATCTTGATATTTTCCAAATTTTCAATTCCGCTTTTATTTAAAATAAACTTTCCAGCGGGGTTAGAAAAAATTATTTTTAAAGCATCTTGAGGATGACCGTTTATCTTTTTGGCTATTTTAGAAAGCAAATTAGAATAAGATTTCTTTTGGCAAAAGTAAGCAGGCAAACTAAAAACAGGAATAAAGGTCCAGATAATTAATCCTAAAAATCCTAAAATTAAGGCTAAGATTAAAAGGATCAGACCGGAAATAAGAAAAAGGGAGCGAACAATAGCGCCAATACCGCGGGAAATTAAATTAAAGGTCAGATTTTGCGCCCATTTTTGCAAATTAAAGCCTGCCCTTTCGTCCATAACCATTCTTTTGTAAGGAGAAAAAAGGGTTTTTAAAAGCAACACATAAGAATATTGATGTTTAATCCAGCCTAAGGCATGTAAATAGCGATTCCAATAGTAGCCAATTCCCTTTTGATAATGCCAAGAAAGAAAATTCATTGATAAGAAGATATTAGCATATTCTATTTAGTAGAGAACCGAGAGAGGGGGGGTCTCTCTCGATTTAAACGTGCTTTGTGGACGTTGAACGCAATTGTTCAAGTCCCAATAACTATACTATAACATATTATATAGTGCGAGCAATTTTTATAGATCCTTCGCCTTCACGAGGATGACAGAAAGAGTGTCATTGCCAGGAAGGAAGCGAAGCGACTGACGCGGCAATCCCATTGGGAAAGCAAGATTGCCACGCCCCTTTGGGGCTCGCAATGACATGTTTCTCGTCATCCCGAGTGCATCCCGAGGGATCTTGTTAAAGGAGAGATTTCTTAATTCCAAAGATCCCTCGGGATGCACTCGGGATGACTATCAACCCCCACACTGCGTCTGTGTATTAATATTCTTATTTTATCTTGCTTTCCCAATCAAAAAGCGCGCCTAAGGAGCGGCCGGAGTGAATTCTTCTGATTATCTTGGAAAAAAGCTTAGCCAGAGAAATAATTTCCACTTTTTCCGACTGCTTTTCTTTAGCCAGGGGCAGAGTATCTAAAAGCAGGACTTTGGAAGCCGGACAGCCATTAATTTTCTTGCAAGCTTCACCGGAAAAAAGGGCATGAGTGGCACAAATAATTACTTCTTTGGCTCCCCGATCTTTTAAAACCTGAGTCACGTTACTAATCGTGCCCGCAGTATCAATTATATCGTCTAGCACTATGCACGTTTTGTTTTTAATTTCGCCGATAATCGCCAACACCTCGGCCCTATTCTTTCGCGGCCGCCTTTTATCAATTACCGCCAAAGGGACATTTAACAGTTTGGCCATTGCTCTTCCTCTTTTCATTCCCCCCACGTCCGGCGAAACTACTACTAAATCTTTATATTTCTTTTTTTCCAAATACTCGACAAACTTTGGGTATCCAACAAAGTGATCTACGGGAATATCATAAAAACCCTGAATTGCGTCCGCATGCAAGTCCACTGTCAGCAGGCGGGTTGCGCCGGCTTTGGTAATTAAATCGGCCACGAGCTTGGCACTAATCGGTTCCCGCGAGCTGGCCTTCCTCTCTTGTCGAGAGTAGCATAAATAAGGGCAAACCACATTAATCCTATCGGCCGAAGCTCTTTTTAAAGCATCAATCATAATCAAAAGCTCCATTAAGTGGTCATTGATTGGCGGCGCCATGCTTTGAATGATAAACACATCATCGCCTCGCACCTTATTTTTGATCTTAACGTAAATTTCGCCATCAGCGAAATGTTCAATTTGTACAGGAGTTAACTTTATTTTTAAATAGGAGCAAATTTGGCGAGCGAGCCTGGGATGGGCACTTCCAGAAATTATTTGGATTTTGCCCATAAACTAATTTAGTCCTTTTTTATTTATTTGGCAACTAATAAACTATTCTTCTTTTTGATACATTCCTAGTAAATATAAAACCTGCTCCTTGCGGTATCGCCTGTCGCCTCGAGCATTTATTCGGATCGGCACTAACTTTCCTCTATTCCCCCAGCGCTTTACTGTTAAGGGAGAAACTCGGAGCAATTCCGCCACTTCTCTAACAGTCAATAAATCAGGAAGATTTTCTAGAGAAATTTCTTTTTTTTCTTGCGTCATTTTCTTCTTTTAATTTTCTACTATTATTTATAACAATGAATGTCTTTATTAAAACAACAATAACAAATCATCTGTTAGCATGTCAAGAACTAGTTTTTAAAAGCATGGTTGATTTAATAATTATTTTGCGAAAAATATTTTAGTCTATTTTCACAATCTATTTTACATATTTAGGCATACACTGCTACACAATCGGATAACCTGCGATAATATTTTATTTATCCTAACCCCGAGTGCATGCTTCGTGAAAAGTTGAAATTGCTAATATAACTCCCCCTATCTTTGGCTATTAAAAGACTATACTGATAATTAAAAGATATAAAAAACTATCAATGGAAAAAAAGGGCTTTTTCTGTATTTTTCAAGGCAACAAAGAAATTCAGCGGCTCTTTTGCCTACATCTTAATCACACCCTACATCACTCTTAAATCTCTCCTGAATCACCAAAAAAATACGCCTGGGGTAAGGCAAAAAAAACTTCAGATATTTATCCCTATCCACTATCTATTCACCACTTATTTCTCACCTCCAATTATGCTTTTATCCTGAAATTTATCAAAGAACTGCTTTTCTTGCTAAGCCCTCAAGATTATTTTAGAGTTGTTAACTTAAGGAAATTACCTCTACTCAAGTAGTCAAAGAAGCTCAAAGCTGCTCAGCACCGCTCTAGTGGGCCATAATAAGCCATATACCGAATATTTTTTGCTTTCCTGGCCGTGTGCTAAAAAAAAGCAAAAATATTTTCCGCATTAAATCTTTTAAAAGAACTAACTATTCTTTTTGGTTTTTTGATTCTTCTTTCTTATGAAAACCCAGCGTCTTCCCGCTCAGGCACGAAACAAGACTATTTACAATAAAATCCCTATAGATAGGAAATATAATATTAGAACGCAGGTGAACTTATCAGAGCTTTGTATGCTTTGCTAAAGGAATAAAATATAGTTTTTTACCCATTCTTTACGAGTATTCTAACCCAAGAGAATGGCCTTTCTGGGTCATTTTTTTGTCTTTAAGATAAGATTTTTCTAATTAACGATAATCTTTTCACTATTTTCGCATCCTTATTTATACTTTCTCTAGGTCTACTAAATTATTTTGATAATTTTTTAATTATTTTAACTTTTTTCAAGAGATATATTTTATTAATACTTTAATAAATTAACTAAAATTCTCTTAATCTTTCCTATAATAATCTAATTATGCTAATAATATTATTCTTCTTAACATAGTTTTTCGCTATCTTTTCTATAAGATATGAATATCTTCAGGCCTGAAACAATATTTTTCCTTTTTAGTATAAATATTTTGCTCTAAATTATTTTTATATTATTCATAAAGATGTAAATAATCTACTAATACTCTTTATTATTCTTAAATAATGTTTTAAATTAATTATCTTTATACTATAAGAGGTTATTAATATTCAAAATGCATATAATATACTTTTAGCACTCTTATCTATATAGGATTTAAAATCTTAAAGAGCTCTTGTACTCTTCTAGGTTCTCTAAAGCAATAGCCGTTCCCTTAACAGTGCAAAGAAGCGGCTCTTGAGCCACATGAAAAGAAACTCCTATCTGTCTTGTTAAAAATTTATCTAGGTTATTTAATAGTGCTGTTCCGCCGGAAAGAATAATCCCTTTATCTACAATATCAGCAACCAACTCTGGCGGCGTCTTTTCTAAAACCCCGCGAACAGCACTTAAAATCTCTGCTAAGGGCTCATTTATAGCCTCATTAACTTGAACAGAAGCCAAGTCAACTTTTCGCGGCAAGCCGGAGACCGAATCCCGCCCGCGGATAGCCATCTTCTTTTCTTTGCTTTTACTGGGCAGAGCTGTACCAATTTCGATTTTTATTTGCTCGGCCGTTTGATCGCCAACAACAATATTATGATTTTTTTTCAGCCAATTAATAATGGCCTCATCCAGTTTATTGCCCGCCACCCGAACACTTTTATGAACCACTACTCCTCCTAAGGCGATTACTGCCGCTTCACACGCTCCGCCACCAATATCCACAATCATATTGCCGGCCGCCAAACTGATAGGAATACCAGCTCCAATTGCCGCCGCCAAGGGCGAGTCAATTAAATAAGCCACCCGGGCCCCGGCGCTTAAAGCCGCATCCAAAACCGCTCTTTGCTCTACTTGGGTCACTCCTGTAGGCACGCAAACCATCACTTCCGGCTTAAAAAAACTCAATATGCCAGTTCCGGTTTGGCGAATAAACCAGCGAAGCATAGACTCGGTTACTTGGTAATCAGCAATTACTCCCTCGCGCATTGGCCGAGCTACCTCAATGTATTCAGGAGTGCGGCCCAGCATTTCTTTTGCCTCCTTGCCTACGGCCAAAACTTTTCTTTCTTCCAGAGTAACAGCCACGACCGTCGGCTCGTTGATTACCAACCCCTTGCCAATTTCCCAGACCAAACAATTAGCCGTGCCTAAGTCGATCGCTAACTGCTTACTTAATGCCATTTTGATATACTATGATTATATTGGATAGTGTTAATTTTGAACTAAAATCATTATACCAACAACTCCCTGTCATTGCGAGGAAGGAGCCTTGCAGCTACGGGGCGACTGACATGGCAATCTCAACGGGATCGCCACACACCCGGTGTGACCCGAACCACACCGGGTGTGTGCAAGTCAAAGCTCTCGCAATGACACTCTCTTCGTCATCCTGAGCGTAGCCGAAGGATCTCCTAAAGAATTTAGTCCTTAAATTTGTTATCATATACCCAATTCACAATGAAGCTTAAGCAATTTAAACCCGCCTTCGTTATTGCCGGAGTTTTGACCTTTGTTTTAATCGGCACTACCCTTATTTCTTTTTTCATTAGGGGTTATCGGCCCGATATAAAAAACGGCGGCTTTTTGCCCACCGGATTACTGGCCGCTACTTCTCTTCCTAAAGGAGCCTTAGTTTATATAGACGATAAACTAGTAACGGCAACGGATGATACGATTAACCTGAACCCCGGCGAATACCAAATAAAACTGGTCAAAGACGGCTATCTTCCTTGGGAGAAAAATGCAACTATCAAAAAAGAGGTGGTTTTCCAAACCGACGCCTATCTTTTCCGCTCCGCCCCTGATTTAACCACTCTTACCAATACCGGCGCGGCTAATCCGACTCTTTCTCCGGATGGCCTAAAAATTGTTTATGCCGTAGCCAGCGCTTCGGCGGAAACCAAAAACGGTTTATGGGTTTCCCGCATTGATGAAAGCGGCTTGGGTTTATTCAGAAACAATACTCGCCAGCTGGTGGCTCCGGTAAACTTTTTAGACTGGTCAAAAGCTGTTTTAGTCTGGAGCCCGGATTCCACCCAGGTTTTGGCTATTTTTGGCCCGCTAGACAATCCTTCCTCTGTTTACCGCCTCCCTAGTGATGGGCTTACCGGCCAAGATGAGCTTAGAAACGAAGTGTTGCAATTAAACTTTACTTTAAGCACCTGGCAGGACGAGCTTGATCAGCAGCTTGGTAGAAATTTAGAAAAACTGCCTCCTGAGCTCGCCGAAGTTGCCAGCAATTCCGCCCAATTAATCACTTTTTCACCAAACCAAAAAAGACTTTATTATCTTGCCAGCCAAGACGCCAGTATTCCTAATAACTTAATTGTCCATCCGCCAGCCCGCTCCACCCAAGCAGAAGAAAGAGAAATTAAAAGAGGAAGAGTTTATATTTACCAGCTGGAAGACGACACTAACTTCTTTATGGGCGAGGCAAACAAAATAGGAATTAATTTAGAGAATTTAGAAAACAAAGAAAATCTGCTAATCCGGTACTTGGCCCAAACCCAATCTCCTGTTTACTGGCTAAGCACCAATAATCACTTGCTCTTTTTAGAAGATAATCAGGTTAAAGTAATTGAAGCAGAAGCCACCAACAAAATTACGGTCTTTGCCGGGCCTTTTGAAAATGGGTATGCCTTCCCCTCACCTGACGGCAATAAACTTATTGTCTTAACTAGTCTGCATCCTCACCTGCCTCCCAATCTCTACGGTGTCACCATCAGGTGATTTTTGAGCTATAATAATAGGCCTATCGCTCCCGTAGCTTAATGGATAGAGCAGTTGCCTCCTAAGCGACAGATAAAGGTTCGATTCCTTTCGGGGGCACAAGGAAAAGAGCGCATCCCCCGCCTGCCAGCGCCTGACGGCTTAGGCCGGATGGCGGGCAGGTAAGCGCAAGACTGGGGGTTCTCCCGATGTTGCAAGGGCAATTAACCCCCGAGGTTGACAATCTTAATACCTACAAATCTCTTCCTTTTTAAACCAAAGCTCAATCTCCAATTTTGCCTCTTCTTCTTTTCCTGAAGCATGAATCAAGTTAAAAACTGATCTTTTTTCCGAATTCGAAATTAAGGGCGAGTCAAAAGCGTAATCTCCTCTTATGGTTCCCGGAGCTGACTGATTTGGATACGTGGAGCCAACAATCTTTCTTATTACTTCTATGGCGTGCTGGCCTTCCCAAATCATAGCCAAAACCGGACCGTAAGTTAAGTAATTCACGTTCCACTCCTGAACCATTTTGCCAATCTCTTTAGACTTCATGGTTCCCAGCTCTTCGTTGGGATCTTTTCCGTGCTCTTTATAAAATTCCATTACTTTTTTTCCCACATTCTCAAACCACTCATCATTATAGCCATAATGTTTAAAAGCTATTTCCCGAGGAATCACCACTAACTTGCAAGCAGTCATTTTCAAGCCCACTTTTTCAAACCGAGAGATTATCTCGCCAATTAGCCCTCTGGCTACCCCATCGGGCTTGATTAATACTACACTCTGCTGCCAATAAGCTTTTTTATTTTTCACTGTTAAAGCTATTATAATATAAAATAGTGATCGAAAAAAAACTAATTAATCAAATTCTTCAAAAAAAGCCCGGCGCAAGCATAATTTTTTATCAAAAATTTGAAAAAAAAGTAACTAACTATGTTCTTGGCCGAATCGATAATCCGAAAGACGCCGAAGAAATAGTTCAGGACACTTTTTGGGCCGCTCATAATTCTTTATCTAATTTTCAATTTCAATGTTCACTTTCTACTTTTTTAATTAGCATTGCCAAGCACGAAATTGCCGACTATTATCGAAAAAAAAGAATTAAAACCATTCTTTTTTCCCATTTTCCTTTTTTAGAAGTATTGGCAAGCAAAGCACTAACGCCGGAAGAAGAGGCCTTAAAAAGCGAGCTTAAACAAGAAATAATAAAGATATTAGAACGCCTGCCTAAACGCTACCAAAAGCTAATTAGATTAAAATATTTTAAAGAATATTCAATTAAAGAAATTGCCGTAAAATTAGCCACTTCTCCCAAAGCCGTTGAGTCCGCCTTGTCCCGCGCCCGCCGCTTGTTGCGAAGGATATTGCTTAAAACTAACGACTAAATTAGTAGATGGGGAGAATAATTAAATTAAGCTTTTTAATTTTTATTAAAGAGATTTATCTGCTTTTGGTTAATCTTTTGGGACTAATATTTCATCCCTTTTTAACCTTAAATAGGATTTTTAATAAAAAAGATTTTTCCCAAATAAGTTTAATAGTATTCGCTTTAAGCGGCCCGCTGATTTTTGCTTTTTCATTTAGCGCAATTTATTTAGTTTTAAAATATTTTTTTAATATCCCCCTGCCCAGTATTCTGGGATCGGGTCTAAAATATTTAGATTCTCTGGCTTTAAGTTTTTCGCTTTTCGCTCTTAGCTATTTATTTTACTGGTTTATTAAAGTAATCAAAACCAATCATGTCCGCTGAACATATTCCCTTAAACTGGAGAGGTCGTGCTGTGCGCTTAAATCCTTGCAAAGAACTGGCGGGAGTGCAAGATATAATTGAAGGAAAAAATCCTCACGAGCACAATTTGGCCGAAGCTATTGCTATTAAACAAGGAAGGATTATTTACCTCAACGAGGGCCAATCACCGCTCCTCGAAGATCAGAAAGATCAATAAGCTCTTTAGCCACTTTTCTCACCTCATCAAAAGTAACTTTATTTGATCTTTTAATAAGATCTTCCGGAGTCATCACTTTCCCCACATTCAGCCAATGGCCGTTTAAGAGCATTGCCACTTTTAAAGGACTTTCAACAGAAATTAAAAACTGCCCATTCGACATTGTTTTGGCCCGCGTAACCTCTTCTTTAGTTAAATTTTTCGTAAGCTTTACAAACTCATCTTTCACCAGCTCAATAGCCAGCTTTGAGGATTGATTCTTTACGCCTGCGGCCGCACCAAAACACCCCGTTGTTTCCATATTTCCGTAAAAAGAATAAACATAATAAGCCAGTCCCCTTTTCTCTCGAACTTCCTCCCAAAGCCGAGAGCTCATGCCCTGGCCCAAAATAGCCATCAGTATCTCTAAAGCCCATTTGCGCTCGTCTGTAACTGTTACTCCAGGAAAGCCTAAAACAAAATGCGTTTGCTCTGCTTTCTTTTTTTGCCAAAAGATTTCTTCTTTTTTGGACTCTGCCCCTATTTCTAGTCTTTCTACTTCTCCTTTTTCGATTACGTCGTACAATTTTTTGATATTCTGCCTGACTTTTTTTAAATCAGGAATAGCGCCCACTACAGCCAAGCTCATATTAGAGCCCAAATACCACTGCTTTTTAAAATCCAAAAAGTCCTGGGCTTTTACCCTTAAAATGTCCTTCTTTTTGCCAATAATCGCCCGACCCAAAGCGTTTTTTCCGAAAAGCTGTTCTTCAAAATAATCGCCCACCAGATCCCGCGGCTGATCTTGATACATATTCATTTCCTCAATAATTACTCCCCGCTCCACTTCAAGCTCGGGAGAGGGAAGCAAAGCATGAATAAGCATCTGGGAGATGATTTCCAAAGCCAGATCCAGCTTTTTGGGAGTAACTCTAATCCAGTAATCAGTCCCTTCCTTACCAGTGGAAGCATTATAAACTGCTCCGGAACTGTCCAAAATTTTAGCCAAAATTTTAGCCGTCGGCCATTTTTTAGTACCCTTAAAAGCCATATGCTCCAAAAAATGAGCCAAACCGTAATTGCCTTTTTTTTCGTTTTTCGAACCAGCCGCAACTAATAATTGGACAGCTACTGAAGTCGCTTCTTTTTGGGGAACTAAAAAAACATTCAGGCCGTTTTTTAAACTAAATTGCTCAACTTTCATTTTTTTAATTATATGCGACAATTATTTTATATTCATTGACAAATAAGCTTTTTTCATGATATATTCAATTACTAAAACCGCCTGTGACGCCGCAAGGTCTTCACAGGCTTTTTTTGTTTCTTCTTTTGGTAAATTTTTCAAGATCTTCTCTCCCTAAAAGACGAGAAACAGAACAAGTAGCTACCATAGCAACACTCGGCCGGTGAGAAAAACCAATATATTCCACAATTTTACCTTTTTCCTTTGCCTTTTGGATTGCTGGTAATAAATCCGTATCTGACGAAACAACAATTATCCTATCACTCAAATTTTCATACGTCGAGACCAGTATATCTACGGCAATATTAACATCCACTCCTTTTTCGTGGTATTTTCCATCTGTTTTCATCAAATATCCAAGAGAGTAGGAAAATTTACATTTTTTTAAGTGGGCCAAAAGCTTTCTTTGGTCATTAAACAAACGTTTTGTTTTTGCCGTTCCATCTGTGCGAATTCTGCCAACATAATATGTAGCCTGAGCTACTTCCCCTTTCCTTCTTGCTAGCATTTCAGAAAATCTATAAAAATCAAATTCAAGAAGATTTTGAAGTTTTATTTCTTTGAGCTTAAAGTAGAAATTGCTGCCGTCTATTAAAATAAGGCATCTTTGTCTATTTCTCCTCTTCATTTTTCTGATTATACACTAAGGAAGTTCAGCTTCTGGAATTGCTTTGCTTCGCTTTTTGCGAACAATAGCCACAACCATAGCTAATACTGTCGCCCCAATGACTGTCAATTTTATTTCTCGGCCGTATTCTTCTAGCACCTCGGCTGCCCTTTTAATAAACTTTCCTTTAACTTCAATTTCCACTCCTCCCAAATCAGGAGTATACCAAGTTACTTTTTGATCATCCGCTAGCTCCACTAATTCTATTTCTCTGGGTTCGGTTAGCTCTTCCCGTTCAAGCATGGATATTTTTAATTTCTTTTTCCACTCTTTCGGCTAAAAATATTTTCAGTAAAGATTGGTAAGGAACGTCTCTTTTGTGAGCTAACCCTTTTAAAGCTGAAATTAGAGAAACGGGCAACCTGATGGTAATTGGCTTAGTAGACGGTCTTAACTCTGATAAATCAAGATTAACTGACTGGAACTGTTCAAGATAATCAGCTAAATCATGATTAGCCCAAAATTTTCGCTCTTGCGCCTCATTTTTAAATTTAGGCACTAATCTTACCTTTTTATCTTTATTCATAAATACCCCTTTCTTTTCGACTCATACTCCGAGCCGAAATAATTCTAATTTTCCTCTTTCTTCTTCTCTTTCTCTTGTTCTTCCACTCCTAGTCTTCTATTATTCTATAAACTTTTTTCTGGATAAACAAGAAAGAGGCTGGTATAATATAGGTTATTATGAGGCCTGAATTTGCTCCTCCTGGTTTTGAACAAGAACAATCATTATTTTTTAGACTGGTCCGCAACGGGCAAGACAAAGAAACTGGCACTTTCTTTCAAGCCGCCCGAATAGCGCAAAGATTGCAGTTAAACGGAGTGGAATCTTGCCTTCTTCAATATTTATTTTCCGCCCGAAGAATGAAAGAAAAAGATGCTCAAATAAGCGGGCCTTTTCGCCAAGCAGCCGGAGAAGTTCTAAGGATGAGCTGGTTTCATCCAATAAGCAGCTTGGCAGAAAAAGCTGGTTCAACTTTTCAACAGGTTACTGACTTTTATAGGAAAAGCGCCCAAGGGCTAATAGATTGTGTCCCCAGCCTAAAAGCACTAAATTACCCCCTGCATCGAGCATCTGTTCTTTTAGCTATTGTTTACGAGCAAGAATACGAAACCAAAAAAGAAAGACATGAAACCCTAGCAAATACGATTTATACAATCAGAGAGCGCGTTCTTCCACCACGAGAAATAACCTCGCCCTAGTTCCGACCTCTATAAATTCACCACATAAAAAATCGCCGCCAGACCTCATAGTCATCAATGCTCACTTTGCCACTGCAGTTTAAATCGGCCTCTAAGCCGTACTTAGTACTTCCTCTAATAAAGCTATCAAACCAAGCATTGTAATCGATTTGGTCAGTCCTGTTATCACAATTGGCGTCACCTTTTGATTTATAAATTACTCCTAAATCAAACGAGCAAGAGCAAAAACCTCGGTATCTACATTCAGAATAAGCTCCAATATTACCACCATTTTCTCCAGCACCAATTAGGGGCGACCCGGGCATGAGACATAAATTTCTACTATCAATTTTGGGCTCGGTGTACATATTGTGCATCCCTAAATTAATCAGCCCTTGAACTGACCCATGAACATTCCAAAAAGAGTTATAATCAGCCTCAACTTCGCCTTGCGATCCAACTACCATCTCTCCCTCACTTTCCAAGACGAGATTATTCTTAAAAGCTACTTTATTTACCCCATTGTCGCCAAGAATAATTCTAGCCGCTCTGTTCTGGTTAAAAGTATTATGCAAAACCTGTAAATCTGAGTCAGAATCTACCCGGACTAAAATGTTAGCACCAGTAAACACGCTATTGCTAATCACTCCTTGAATATGTGAAAAAACTAAAGAATCAACTTGGTCCTGGCCATCATAGTTATAAAAAACATTTCGGGCAATCATCAGACCATCAGAATCTTCCGCCAGAATTAAATTGCCATTAAACTGATTGTAAGATAATTCTTCTAAATGAATATTATTACTATTAACAATATATATTGCATTATTCGCTTGTTTTTGAAACGATAACCCTCTAAGGGTAATATTACTAACAGAGGAAAGAACCAAACCATGCTCACTGCCTTGAAATTCCAGAATAGACGAACCATAGGACGACAAGACTCTAAGATTATTTTTTCCGTTAATCTCTAGACCGCATGTTGGGCCACCTTCGGAGGAATACGGAAGTGAAAAACAGTTTTTACTTTTAACTTGGTATGTTCCCGGCGATAACCAAATCTCATCCCCGCTTTGAGCGACATCTATCGCCTGCTGAACATCATGGCACTTCCCCTCGCCACCCAAGGGCGTAACAGAAATTTTGCTCCCTCTTCTTTGGCAATCGCTCTCCAAAGGCTCATTTAAAGCGGTAATAGCAATACTTCTCGTGATAATTTCTCCCGTACTCACAGAGATCGCCCGCACCACTAAATCACCCTTTCCTGCTTCTCGCACTTTTAAAGTCGCGATTTTGTCAGTGCCAAAAATAAGCTCCCCTAAAGAGCCATCTGAAGAAATGCTCCAATCGTAGCGATATCCATCAAACAAAGATCGGTTATTCTCATCCCGAACTAAAGCGGAAAGATAGCATTCTTCACCAACGATCAAAGCATGAGCAGAGCAATTATAAAAAGCAACTTCAATTTTCTTCTCTCCTGCTTGAGCCCCGCCGCGCGGTTCCCGACTTTCATTTATCTGCAAAACCGTTACAAAAAGAGCTAGTCCTAAAAAAACCAGCAGCCAGCTTTTTAAAGAAAGACGATCTTTTAATTTTTTCACTTTTCCCAATTTATTACGCTAATTGCCTATTTGTCAATAAGAAAAAACAATTTGACAAACTCAATCAAGCCGATTTCCACTACGGCTAAAACGGCGATTAAGAGGACGCTGTCCCAACCCAAAGGGGTTAGCTCAAAGAGCCGAGCCAAAGGCGGAAAAACAAAAGTAACGATTAACATAACAAAACCTAAAAGAACCGAAAGATTCAAATACTTATTGTCCAAAACCCGAGTATGCCAGATGCTTTTGGCAAATGTTTTGCAGGCAAATACGTATAAAAGAGAGTCTGTTGATAAAGCGGCAAAGATAAAAGAGCGGATATAATGAATATCTAGACTAGAGCGATTAAAATACCAAAAGAAACCTAATAAAATTAGATCAGTGACCAAGCCAATAATAAAAATAATTATTTTGGCCTCTTTGTCTAAAATCGGCTGATCTTTTCGACGGGGCGGCTGTTTCATCAACCAGCCATCTTCTTTTTCAAAAGCCAGAGCAAAAGAAGGAAAGGAATCGGCAATGAGATTGACCCAAAGAATTTGCACCGGCAGCAAGGGCAAGGGCAGTCTTAAAATCAGCGCACCAATAACTAAAACTACTTCCGTAAAGCTATCGGCAAGCAAATAAACCGTTACTTTACGAATATTTTGAAAGATCACTCGGCCCTGGGCAATCGCCTGAACAATTGTGGACAGATTATTGTCCAGCAAAACCATATCCGCTGTTTCTTTAGCTACCTGAGTACCTTCTGCCACCACAACACCAATGTCCGCTTTTTTCAAGGCCAGAGCATCATTCACTCCGTCTCCAGTCATCGCTACTACTTCCCCGCTCTCTTTTAAAGACTGAACAATTTCTAACTTTTGAAAAGGATCGGTGCGGGCAAATAAAACAGTTTTGCTTATCCTTTCTTTCTTTTGCGCTTCGCTTAAAGCTTTTAGTTCTTCGCCTTCCAAATACTCTCCCGCTTTAAGCTCAATCCCAATTTTTTCCAAAAGAGCGCGAGCCGTGGCCAAATAATCACCGGTAATAATTTTTATTTTCAGTCCGGCTTGCCTACACTCTTGGAGAGTTTTTTTCACCCGCCTCCGAGGCGGGTCTTCCAATTTGAGTAAGCCCAAAAATTGAAAACAGCCAAAATCAGCTATTTTTCGCGCTTTGCCCTTTTTTTGCGAAACAGCTATGCCTAATAAACGATAGCCCTGAGCAGAATAGCGATCAATTAACTTTAACCACTTTTTTTGATCGGCTGAACAGCAGGAGCGCAATAATACCTCCGGTGCACCAACGGTATAGCAAAATTTCCTCTCTTTTTCTTCATATATCGCGTAGGTAAGCTTTTTTTTAAAAGAAAAAGGGGCAAAATAAATTTTTTTGACCGCTTCTTTTATTCTTTGGGGGTCAAAAACTTTTTTCTCTTTAGCAAATTCCCAAATTCCTAAGCCCTCCGCCGAAGATAAATCCGCTCCTAAAACCGCCGCTCGCAAGGCCGCTCGCTTTTTGTCGGCCTTTAAGTCCACTAATTGCACTTCGCCTAAAGTAATTGTTCCTGTTTTGTCAACACAAAGAACACTGGTCGCCCCTAAGGTTTCGGCAGAAACCAAACGGCGCACTAAAGCGTTATTTTGAAATATCTTCTGCATCCCAATGGCCAAAATTACCGTCAAAGAAATAATCAAGCCCTCAGGAATAGCCGAAACAGCAATAGCCACCGCTAGCTCAAACATCTCCGCCACCTCTCCTCCCTCCAAAACTTCCCAAACAAAAATCAACAAACACAAGACGCCAACGACTATAGCTAAAGTTTTAGCTAATTTGGTCAATTGCTGCTGCAGCGGGGTAGGTTCTTGCGCAGTGTGCTGTAAAGTTTGGGCAATTTGGCCAATTTTAGTGCTTAACCCAATCTTGGTCACTTCAAATAGACCACTGCCGCCGACAACTACCGTGCCGGAATAAACAGCATGTTCTCGGCTTTTTTTACTGCTGGCCTTTTTGCGCACTGGATGAGATTCCCCGGTCAAAACCGCTTCATTAATTGCCAAATCGTGGCTTTCCAGCAGCCTTCCGTCCGCCGGAATTTTCTGGCCGGCGGATAATTTAACCAAATCTCCCGGAACCAAGTCCTTGGCCTCAATCTCCTCTTCTTTCCGGTCCCTTATCGCTACAACCTTAAAAGGAATCGCCTTTTTCAAGGCCGATAGAGCCTGATCAACTTTTTTTTCTTGCCAAAATCCCAAAAAAGTATTAACTGCTACCGCCAAAAAAATAACCAAGGAGTCGGAATAGTCGCCTAAAGCTAAAGTGACTAAATTGGCAAAAATCAAAATATAAATTAGAGGGTTTTGGAGCTGACTAAAGACTAGGCGCCAAGCTGATTTTCTTTTTTCTTCCGGCAAAACATTGGAGCCATGCTTTTGTCTAGCCTGATCCACTTGGTAAGCAGTTAAGCCTAAACGCTTCATTAAATTCCAGTATAGCAAAATATTTGACTCGCACGCGCCCTGTGTTCAACTTTTTTCAGATTCCCGATGTTGCAAGGGTAATCAACTCCCGAGGTTGAATATCGGCAGATTTTTTAAGGAAATTGGGGTAAAATAAGGAGGATGAAAACTAAGAAAAAGAAAGAAAATTATTTTGCTTTACCCGAAGCTCAATTTGATTTTGTTCAAAACGAAAAAAAGATTCTTAAGTTTTGGGAAAAAAACGGCTTGCTTGAAAAATATTTAGCCAAAAATAAAAATTCTAAAAAGCGCTTTTCTTTTATTGACGGCCCAATTACTGCCAATAACCCCATGGGTGCGCACCATGCCTGGGGCCGAACCTTAAAAGACCTTTATCAAAAATACAAAAACGCCCAAGGCTATCAGCAAAGATTTCAAAACGGGTTTGACTGCCAGGGACTTTGGGTTGAAGTAGAGGTGGAAAAAGCCTTAGGCTTTAATTCCAAAAAAGATATTGAAAAATATGGTTTAGCTAAATTTACCCAATCATGCCAAGACCGGGTCAAAACTTATGCTGCCTTGCAAGCCGAGCAGTCCAAGCGCTTGGGCTATTTTATGGATTGGGATAATTCCTATTATACTTATTCGGAAACTAATAATTTATATATTTGGAAATTTTTGCAAATCTGCCGCCAAAAAGAATTACTTTATAAGGCAAAATCCGCCACCACCTGGTGCCCGAGGTGCGAAACCGGTTTATCCCGCCATGAACAGGCCGAAGGCTATAAAGATATTCAAGATTTTTCCGTTCATGTTAAATTCCCTTTAAAAAATAAAAAGAATGAGTATTTCTTAGCCTGGACTACAACCCCCTGGACTTTATCTGCTAACGTCCTTTTGGCGATCAATCCAGAATATGAGTATGTGAAAGTCCGTGTCGTCGCGAAGAATCGTGTCATCGCGAGTCCCGCAGCTGCGGGACATGGCGATCCCGTTGAAATTACAGATTCCACTCGGGATTGCTTCGCTACGCTCGCAATGACAAAAAAAAGAAGATCCCTCGACTACGCTCGGGATGACAGCGGAGTCGAATACTGGTATTTGGCTAAAGAGTCGGCCGACCGCTTGGGCTTGAAAAACCAAATCTCCGTTGCCGCCAAAGATTTATTAGGTCAAGAATACGAATCGCTTTATGATATTCCCGCTCAAAAAAATATTAAGCATTCTGTCGTAAAATGGAAGCTGGCTAATCCAGATGAAGGAACCGGAATCGTTCATATTGCTCCGGGCTGTGGAGAAGACGATTTTCTCCTGGGAAAAAGCTTGGGCGCACCCGCTCTTTCTCCTTTAACGGAAGCCGGCCAATTTGGCCCGGGCTACGGTAGTTTAACTAATAAATACGCCCACGAAGTGGGAAAAGAAGTAATTAACTATTTAAAAGACAAAAATCTACTTTATAAAACGGAAACCATTACCCATTCTTACCCCCACTGCTGGCGGTGCGGCGCAAAAACTTTATTTCGCTTAGAAGAAAATTGGTTTATTAATTGCACCAAAATCAAGCCCGAGCTAAAAAAGGCCGCGGCCACGGCCAACTGGATTCCGAAATTTGCCGGAAAAAGAATGCAGGGCTGGCTCAATAATATGGGAGACTGGATGATCAGCCGCAAGCGCTTTTACGGCTTATCTTTGCCTTTTTATGAATGCCTTAAGTGCAAAAAACTAACCGTAATCGGCTCTAAAAAAGAACTAAAAAAATTGGCAGTAAACCAAAATTTAGTCGACAAACTCCCCTCTTTGCACCGACCCTGGGTTGATGAAATTAAAATCAAATGCCCCCAGTGCGGTAAGCCCGTAAACCGAATTTTGGACGTGGGCGATTGCTGGCTGGACGCAGGCGTCGTTCCTTTTTCTACCTTAAAATATTTTGAAGACAAAAAATACTGGCAAAAGTGGTTCCCGGCTGACTTAGTTTTGGAAATGATTGAGCAAATCCGGCTCTGGTTTTATTCGATGCTCGTTTACGGAGTAATTTTTGAAAATATGGCTCCATACAAGAGTGTTCTTAACCACGGCGAAGTGCGCGACGAAAAAGGCGAGCGAATGAGCAAGACCAAGAAAAACGGCATTCCTTATGATGAGGCTGTCGAAAAAATGGGAGTAGACACGATGCGCTGGCTATACTGCCGGCAAAGGCCCCATCTTGGCCTTAATTTTGGCTATTCTATTGCCGATGAAATCAGGCGAAGATTTATTTTCCTTTATTGGAACTCTTTTCGCTTTTTAGCTACTTATGCGAATTTAAATGGCTGGTGTCCTTGTCATCGCGAGTCCCACGACGTGACGTCGGGGGCGTGGCGATCCCGTTGGAAAGATTGCCACGTCGCTCCGATCCTCGCAATGACACGGAAACTGGATTTCCACGCCTCCTCAGCGACTCCTCGCAATGACACTAGCCCGCTTGACGCTTGGATTCTCTCTCGGCTGGAAAACACCAAAAAAGAGGCCCAAGGCGAACTGAATCGTTTTCGTCATCAAAACGCCTTAAAAAGCTTAGAAAACTTTATAGAAGATCTTTCCCTTTGGTATGTGCGCCGCTCCCGCGAGCGGCTCTCGCCCAACAGCCAAAACACGAGGGACCGCGAAGCTTGTTTTAGCACCCTCTATCATTGCCTGGAGCAGCTTTCCTTGCTTTTGGGTATCTTTATTCCTTTTTTGCCGGAAACCGTCTGGCAGAACCTTCAGGGAAATAAAAATAAATTAAAAGTTAAAGACTCCATTCATCTCCAGTCTTGGCCAAAAATAGAAAAGAAATATTTAAATTTGGATTTAGAAAAAGCAATGGCTCAATTAAGAAACGAAGTTACCGAAGGTCATGCCTTGCGCAAAGCAAAAAATATTGCCGTCAAGCAACCGCTTTCCGCCTTGTATTCGCCAAACGCTTCCTTTTTTAAGAAGCTAAATATCGACTATCTTCTTTTAGATGAGCTGAATATTAAAAAAATAAAATTAGCTAAAAGCATAAAGCTCAATACAAAATTAACCCCAGAATTAAAAAAAGAGGGTAAAGCGCGCGATTTAATTAGAGAAGTCCAGACGCTGCGAAGAAAAGAAAATTTAGAATTAACCGATAAAATAATTATTTTTGCTCCTTCCTGGCCAAAGGAGTTTGAAAAAGAGATTTTGCTCAAAACCGGAGGGCAAAAAATCCAAAAAGCTGAAAGTTTAAAAATTAAAAAAATCTAAATCTCGTATTTTCTGAAAATCTTTCTTATTTAAAGTGGCTAATTGCCCACCGTTAACGATGGCTGTCGCCGCAATTGCCGCATCTGCAAATTGAATCGTTTCCGCCAAGTCACGCGCTATTTCTCCCGCCATTTTAGCTGTTTCATAATTATAGGGCAAGATTCTTAAGGGACTTATTGTCGCCAAAAGTATTTTTTCCTGATTTACATCCCTCGTGCTCCTGCCTTCATATAGCTCTTGAACACTCAGAACTGATATTGCTAGTTCGTTTTTAGGATGTTTTTCGACGAGTTTTACTAAATAAGATCTAATTTTAGTTTTCTGTCGAAGATGATCTATAACAATACTCGTGTCGATTACTACCATCTTTTTCTTCTTTGCTCAGATGCTTTTTTTTCTATTCTCTCTCTACTTTTTCTGATAGATTCCCAATTTTCACTAGACCAGCCTCCCTGGGTTAATTTCAGCATTTCTAAATAAGAGGAAGAACTATTTTTACTAGAAACTAAGACCTCGTCTACCGGATAAATATAAATACCTTCCCCTCTTAAAACAAAGTTTAGAGGCACCTTTTTGTTAATACCTAATTTTTCCCTCATATATTTGGGGATAACTACCTGACCTTTATCATTAGCAGTGGTAATAACTCCGACTTTCATACTGGTAATATTTTATTACCAAAGAAAGAATCTGTCAAGTGGCAGAATAAGTCGAAAAGATTATTTCGGCACTTTAAGAATCACCACCTGCGTCGAACACTTCGGCTAGTTTTAGCTCTGTGGGACTTGGGTAACCCATATTTATGATCTGCTTTCAAACTTAAGCTTGCCACCGATTCATGGGTGCTTCCTTTTCCTTCGCCATTAGCCACTTCCCGAAAAACTTCACCCTTCTTAGGATTAGCGCCTTTCCGGATATCACTTAAAGTTAATTCTGATATGGTAGCCTCCGGAAACTGCGCCCCCCATTTTTCAAAACGACCTTTCCAGCGGCTATCTTCCGGCAAACTGTTAACAGCCTCGCTTAATAGAACTCCTGCTTCTTTTTCCATTACTATATTTTTATCATTTCTTTTTTAATTTTTCAAGCTATAAGATGTCCCAGCATTCAGCCTCTTGCTGTTTTTTAATCCAAATAGTCTTTTAAAACCAATACTTTTATTTCTTTGATTTTCTGACAGTTTTTGTCGTTAGAGACAAATAGTTTTGCTTTACTGACTGCTGCCGTCGCTATCTGAAGAGTATCAGGAGTAGCGATGTGATAATTTCTTCTGAGCATTGCCGCCCAATCGGCTATTTCTTGATTAATCTCTTTCAATTCCAAATTCTTGCTAGTTAAGAAAAAGCGGCGAAGAAAATGTTTCTAAATACGAAATATAAGAAGAAATAATTTTTAGAGTAGTGATGGTTTCCATAATTTTATTTCCTTTCAACTAATTTTAAAGTTAACATAAAAAATGAAGCCTCTGCGCAGCAAGCTTGCGCAGTTTCTTCTTTTGCTCGCTTTGCGAGGATTATAGCTTTCATCCACGGAGCAAGCTCCGAGGTTTTCCCGCTCGCAAAATAAAATTATATCAAGGGTGAAAGAATGTTAAAATAGCCTTGTGGCAGTCGGTTCTCTTTTCTTTTTGGAACGATGAATGTGTCATTGCGAGTCCCCCGACGCTACATCGGGGGGCGTGGCAATCTCTGCTTTAAATTGCTGATTAGTTTTCTATCAATTTAACTCCGGCCTTAACAAGATGTTTATCAAAACCAAAAACGGCATTAATTTTCAACTTCTCGATTACCGCTATAGAAACACAGTCAACAAAACTAATATTTTTTTGGGTGTTTTTTTTAAAAATTTTCCAAGCTTCCTCATCTAATACTTGATCTGCCCAAATTATCTTAAAATACGAAGACCTTTTTATTATCTCGCCTGCTTTTACCGCCGCCTTTATTCCAATTCTTTGTCTAATTACAGTGAAAAATTCAGCCAGAATATAATTAGTGAGAATTAGATTTGGCTGGTCTTTTCTTAATCTTTCCCAAACCTTAACGGCTTTCTTGTGACAGCTATCAGCTGGCCTTAAGTAAGCCACTAAAGCGGAAGTGTCAATATATACCTTATTCTTGGCCATAAAGATATTGATCAAGATTTAAAGAAAGATTTTTGGGCGCCTTATCTCTAATTTTATTCTTTTTCAAAAGTTCAGGAAATTCCCAAAAAGAATCTTTCTCTTGGCTTTTGACAGTTTTTTTAGTTAAGCCCTCTTTTTCTCTTAAAGAATCTCTGATCCAAGCAGCCAAACTTTTCCTAGCCTCCAAGGCCTTGATTTTAAAATACTTCCAGTCCTCTTCCGGAAAACGGATATTGGTTGCTACATAATTCATTTCTTATCCTCCGATACCATTGTACAATCGCACATTCATTCTTGTCAAGAATATGTTAAAATAGTTTTGTGGCAGTCCGTTCTCTTTTCTTTTTGATATCATGAAATTATTGTCATTGCGAACGCAATGACAATCTATTATTAGTTTAAAAAATATAAATGGCGAAAAAGAAAAAATGCTGTTCGGGAATTCTTAAAGTCTTGGGAATTGCGGCGATTCTAAGCGCAATTGCCAGCCTGATCAAAAAGAATTCTAACAAGAAGAAATAACTTACTTTACCACAAAGTTAATTAATCTTCCCGGGATGTAAATAGTTTTGATTATTTTCTTGCCTTTTAAGTATTTTGCGACTTTTTCTTCTTTCTTTGCTTTTTCTTCTATTCTGGCTTTAAGCTTTAAGCTTTTAGTTTTAAGCTGTATTGTTGCTCTCAACTTCCCATTAACTTGAACAGCAATAACCACCTCTTCTTCTCGAAGAGCCTTTTTTTCCACTTCTGGCCATTTGCTCCAATGCACACTCCCTTTTCCTCCCAAATTTTCCCAAAGATCTTCAGACGTATATGGAGCAAACGGTGCAATCAACTGAATTAAAATTCTTTTTTCTTCGTCTTTTAATTGCCAAGCCTCTTTTTCAGCCTGATTAAGCCATTCCATCATCGCCGCTATTGCCGTATTAAACTGAAAACTAGACAAGTCACGAGAAACTTTATTAACAAGCTTATTTATTGCAACAACCTCAACTCCCGAGGAATCAAGGCCTACCTCGGGAGTTCCGGGACTCGAAGCAGCTCTCGAGGAATCAAGGCCTACCTCGGGAGTTATTACGAAATCATAAAATCTATCCAAAAAACGCACCACCCCTTTTAAAGCATTATCATTCCAAACAATCGTTCCCTCAAACGGGCCCATGAACATCATATAAGTGCGCAAAGCATCCACGCCGTATTTTTCCCAAAGCTTGTCCGGCTCCACTATGTTGCCCCGCGATTTGCTCATACGACTCCCGTCTGCCCCTAAAATTACTCCATGGGAAAGCCGCCAATAATAAGGCTCGGGAATAGATTTGGGCACTACTCCCAGATCCCGCAAAAACTGGTAAATAAACCGGGAATAAAGCAGGTGCAAAGTATTATGTTCGTCTCCGCCCACATAAACATCCACCGGCAGCCAATGGCTCAAAACATCTTTTGAAGACTCAAAAATATTTTGAGAATTTCCAAGCTCCAAATTACAAGTATCCAAACTTTTTAGTTTTTGGTTATTGGAATTTGTAATTTGTTTGGTCTTTGGAATTTGTAATTTGTAATTTCCGAGTTTGCCTGCGAAGCAATAGGCGAGGTAGTACCAATCTGAACCGGCCCAATTAGGCATGGTGTCGGTTTCCCGCTCAGCTTTACCTCCACAAACTGGGCACGTAACATTAACCCAATCCCTAATATTGGCCAAAGGCGATTCTCCGGTTTTAGTCGGCTCATATTTTTTTACCTTTGGCAATTCCACCGGCAAATCCGATTCTTTAACCGGCTGCCAACCGCATCTGGCGCAATAAGTCATGGGTATTGGCTCTCCCCAATAATGCTGGCGGGAAAAAATCCAATCGCGCAAGTGATAATCAATTGCTTTTTTCCCTGCTTCTTTTTTTTCTAGTATATTTAAAGTCTTTTTAATCGCCTCTTTCGGTGCCAATCCATTAATCGGGCCGGAATTAATCATTGCCCCCCGATCCACATCCACATAAGGCTCTTTACCAAAGTCCCATTTTTTCGGCGGCTTGATGACCGGAATAATCGGCAGATTATATTTTTTAGCAAAAGCAAAATCCCGCTGGTCATGAGCGGGCACGGCCATAATCGCCCCGGTACCATAAGTGCTTAAAACAAAATCCGATACCCAAACCGGAATTTTTTCGTTATTCGCTGGATTTAGGGCATAAATCCCGGTAAAGACCCCGGTTTTCTCTTTTTCCAGCTCGGCTCTTTCTAAATCTGTCTTTCTCCTCGCCCGATTAACATATTTCTTAATTTCTTCAATATTAGAATTTGAAATTTTTGATTTATTTGGCCCGCCTGCCGGCGAGGCAGGAGCTTCGGATTTAGAATTTAGAATTTCCGCCACAAGGCGGTGCTCGGGAGAAAGCACCATAAAAGTCGCTCCCCATAAAGTATCAGGACGGGTAGTAAAAACCTCCAAGAAAGCTGACGAGGTTTCAATTTTAGGAGTCCCGCCACTGCGGGATGAGCACCGCAAAATTGAGACCGAGTCTTGAGAAAGTTTAAACTTCACCCTTGCCCCCTCACTCCTGCCAATCCAGTTAATTTGAGCCGCTTTTACTTTAGAAACAAAAGTAGTTTCTTCCAGCCCGGAAATTAAGCGCTCAGCATAATCAGTGATTTTAACAATCCACTGGTTAATATTCTTTTTAAGAGTTTGTGCCCCACATCGCTCGCACTTGCTGTCAATCACTTCCTCGTTGGCCAGCCCAATTCGACAGGAAGGACACCAATTTATTGGCTTTTCTTCTTTATAGGCCAAACCTTTTTTAAAAAGCTGAATAAAAATCCACTGCGTCCAGCGATAATAATCCGGATCAGTGGTATTGATTTCCCGGCTCCAGTCAAAAGAAAAAGCCAGCTTTTTCATCTGCCGCCGAAAATTATCAGTGTTTTTTTTGGTCGCTTTTTGGGGCGAAATGCCGGTTTTAATGGCGTAATTTTCCGTAGGCAAGCCAAAAGCATCCCAACCCATGGGAAAAAGAACATTAAAACCACTCATCCGGCAAAAGCGAGCGTAAATATCTGCGCCAGTCATAGAAAAGGCATGGCCGATATGCAAACCCTCGCCGGAAGGATAAGGAAACTCAACTAAAACATATTTTTTCTTTTTCCTTTTTTCAAAATCCTTAGCCCGATACCAGCCCTGTTTTTCCCAAACAACTTGCCACTTATTTTCCTGCTTTTTAAAATCTCGTTTAGTCATTTTGATTAAAGTATATCACTAAGAAACGAATAATAACCAGTATCCTATATTGTCAATGACCAAAAGTCCTATATAATAATTAGGGGCAAACTTAGTGCGCCCGGAGGGATTCGAACCCCCGACCCACTGCTTAAAAGGCAGGTGCTCTGCCAAACTGAGCTACGGGCGCGAAAAAGACCATTGATTTTATCAGCCAGCAAGCCTAAATTCAAATTATTTCTTCTTTTTATCCAGCTTTTCTAACCCCAAACCCTTAATTCCAAAATAAACTACAAAAGCGACTACCAAAAAGTCAATTAAAACAGAAACAAAATGCCCCCACAAAAGCTCCAACGGCCCAAGCTTTAAACTGGCACTAGCTAATCCTTTGGTAGAACCCAGCAAAACTCCTAAAACAGGATTAATAATATCTTCAATTAAAGCGGAAACAACCTCTTTAACCGAGCCGCCTAAAATAAAACCAACAGCCAGGCCCACCACACCCTGCTTTCTTACAAATTCCAGAAAACCTTTCACTAGCTCTCACCTCCTTCAATAACTACCCCTAAAGGGGAATAATGAGTATTAAATTCATTGACGCCATAAGCCGCCTTAGATTCCTCCAGCTTATCACTGCTAACTAATAAAGAAGAGCCGTTGCCAGCGTCAGCCAGGGCTAAGCGAAAGTCACTAGTTTCTGACAACCCTTCCACTAGCTTCACTAAATGTCTAATCGGAACCATGTCTTTATCAAAGACAACATAACCACTACGCCAAGCGCCCTCTTTCACATACTCAACATATGCACCAAAAAAATAGCTAGTATTGCCTATTTCCAGTTCTTTGCCAAAGTGATGCCATTTTTGGCTTAAAACCTGTTCTTGATTTTGATTATCAAGGTAATAAACCATTTGCAAAAATGGTCTTCCTTCACTTTGAGCTTGGATCAGTTCTTTTTTATTGCCTAGTCTAACTTTTCCCTGCTGGTCAATAATTAAACCCCCAGAAGCAGAATTAATTTCGGGCCTCAAACCTGGGAATCGATCCACAATTTCATTTTCTCCATAATTTTCTCCTCTTGAATCTCGACCAGCTAACTTTAAACTCACTCTTCTTTCTTGCTCCGAAACTACGGCATCCCGATGATAATCACCCTGTAAATAGCCCACCGGGCCGACAAGCCGCGGCTGCTTGGCGGCCAATAAGCTCTCGCGGCGAAAATCTTCTGTTTTTTCGATGCTTGCTTGGGCTTGCGGATTAAAAGTCGCCAAAACCGCTTCAAAGTCCCGATTTTCCCCTTTTACTTTTACTAATAAGCGCTCAATTTGAAAGCTTGGCTCGGATAATACTTCCTCTTGCTGGGATATGCTTACTTCGTCAAGACGATAATCAGCCGCTGATTCTCTCAAAGAGCGCGAAACTTCAAGGGCTCCAGCCACTTTACTCCCGGCTGCTTTGCTAAATCGTTGATTGGTTAAAGAATCGATCATGGCTACTCCAGCCGTTGCCCCCACCCCTGCCAAAAATTTGCGTCGGCTTATTTTCGTAGAAAAGTTACTGCTCTCACCTGCTTCGGACATAGGAAAATAATAGCAAATTTACGCCAATAATATCGTTCTCAACCTGATTGGGAATCTGTTTTCAGTGTCATTCCGAGCGCAGCCCCGCGAATCGCGGGGCGCAGCCGAGGAATCTTTGGAAACTAACCGACCTTTTTTCTGGTTCAAAAGATCCCTCGACTGCGCTCGGGATGACATCCTCTTTGTCATTCCCGACCTGATCGGGAATCTATATGATTATTTCATAGATCCCCGCCTGCGCAGGGATGACAGAGACTCTCGGCCTGCGCGGGAATAACGAGAACCCCGCCTTCGCGGGGATGGCAACGCCCTTCACAATGACACTCACCCATTGCTATAATCATTCATGACCCCAGAAAGAAAAGACATTATTTCTATTCGCTCCTACCCAGTCCGACCCGCAGCGGCAAAAGAGGCTTTAATTTATTCAGTGCTGCCTGGCCTAGAAACTGCCGATCTTGGCTATGCAGAGCGTCTGCTCAACCGCGCCCGCGGAGTGATGCTAGCTGACCAGCTTCATCATAATTACGACCCTGCCCAAAATATTGAATTTGTTTGTGCTCCAGAAAGCGTGGACGTTCGGAGTGATCTTGAATCTCTTGCTCAAGCTATTGCAAACTCTTTTTCCCCAATCTTTTTGCTAATTTGCGATAAAAAATTTTCAGATCTTCTAACTCGAGAGATCTAATCATTTTCGGCAAGAAATTAAACTCTTCAATTTTTAAGAAATCAGAAGCAATAATTAAAGGGTTAAGTTCTTGCTTAAATTTTGCCTCCACTCCCCTAAACAAATCCCAAAAAGAATATTTATCAAGCAAAAAGTAAAGATCAACAAAATCTTTGATATCCGTTCTTTGGGAGATAGTCATTAATTTATTAACAGCAATATCCAGCTGACTATCAATCAAAATTCCCTGCTTCTTCAATCTCTTTCCCAACCTAGGATAAGGGAAAAAACCAAAGTCAATTTTCGTTGGAGAATGAGAAGAAAACTTGAGAAAAAAACTGTAAGCAGGCTCCGCAAAATGGGAATTAAAGCTAAAATTAAGAAGTTTGCTTAAGTCTCTTATTCCACCCAACACCCTATGATTGTCAAATCTTTTGTCGGAAAAAAAGTCTAAATCCTCTGATAAACGATGGCTAAGATAATACTCAGCCAAAGCAGTGCCTCCAGTAAAGTAAAAATTATCGCAAAAATAATGATTTTTCTTCAACCCCGCCAGAAAGGCTTTTTGGTCCGGGGTGAGGATTGATATTTTCCCCATATTAATAGTTCAAATAAACGTCTTTGCAGTTTAAACAAATTGAGTTTATCCCAATATTTTTTCACTTCTTTTAAGTCTATTTTTTCTTTGCCAGGGCCATAATTTATCATTCTTTCCAAAAGAAAAATTTTCGCCCGCTCGCTCTTGTTTTTCTTTAGCTTTTTTAAATCATAATCCCAAAGATAAACCATGATTGAATATAGCATATTTTGACAAATAAGGTCTTAAAATCGAAATGTTATTGTCAGGGTTTTTGTCATTACAGCCTCACTCTGACCTCCTTTGTCATTCTCAACCTGATCGGGAATCTGTTTTCAGTGTCATTCCGAGCGCAGCCCCGCAACTGCGGGGCGTAGCCGAGGAATCTTTGGAAACTAACCGACCTTTTTTCTGGTTCAAAAGATCCCTCGACTGCGCTCGGGATGACTATTTGGACTGTCATTGCGAGCCCCGCAATGACACTGAACACCTCTCGCGACGACACCCCGCTTCCCACACGCCCGGTGTGGTTCGAATTCACACCGAGTGTGTGATTTTTTGCTAGTCGGCCACCCACCAAGACTTTCCGTCCGAAATAATCTCAATGTCCCCTTTTTCATCGGTTCTTTTGGCGGGAATATTCAGTTTTTTGAGTTTTTCCAAAAGCTCTTTACCTGGGTGACCATAATTATTTTCGCCCACACTGATAGCCACCAGCTTGGGGTTAGTCTTATCATAGAGCTCATCCGGGTTATCTGCTCCCGATCCATGATGGCTGGCCTTTAATATCTCTACTTGGGGCAGTTTATTTTGCCAGGCTAAAGTTTGGCTTAAGTTACTTGGCAAGTCACCGGTTAACAATAGATCAAATTGGTCGAAAGTAGCTCGAGCAACCAAAGAAAACTCATTATTGTTAACCAAGCTCTCACTTATTAACCAAAAGCCGTTTTGAAAACTAGAGATATCTTGAAATGTCTCTAGTTCTTTTAGTTTATTTTTAGTCGGCCAAAAAATATCAAAATCAATCAAACCAACTCTAATTTTATCTCCTTGAGTTAAAGCTTGTGGAGTAATTTTTTGATCAATTAACAAAGAAATAAGTTTTTTAAAAGACAGATCGTTTTTTTGACCTAAAGGCGGAGCAAAAAAATTTTCTATTTTGTATCTTTTTAAAACTTCAATTAAGCCGGAATAATGATCAGCGTCCGGATGGGTTAAGAGAACTGCTTCTAGCTTCCGATCCCAAAAAGGGACATTATTACTCAAACACTTCAAAACAGAAGAACCCGGTCCACCGTCTACTAAAATCTGATTATTCTTTTGGATCAATAAAATCGCGTCCCCTTCTCCCACATCACAAAAAACAACATGAAAATTCTTATCCGGCCTTTGGAGGCAAAATAAAATAATTAACCCCAGCAGTAAAAAAACAACTAGTCTTTTTTTCTCCATCCAAAAATATAAAACAAAATCAAATAATAAATTATTACCAAAAACCAAGAAAAGGAAAAAGAAATTTGCAAAAAAGAGAATCGGCCAAAAAAATTAATTATTTTCTCTAATAAATAACCCGCCGGATAAACAAGATATAAAAAAGGTCTTGCTCCCAAAGATATTAGACCCAATGTCATCAAAAGCGGCACAAAAGGCAATACCAGCATATTTATTAATGGCGAAGCCCAGGAAACAGTTCCAAAATGAAAGCCTATAATCGGCAAAACCATTAATTGAGCGCTTAGCGATTCGGCTAACGCTTTGCCAACGAACCTAATATTTCTCAATCTTTGGAACTTATCTTCAAAATACAGCAAGCCAAACATCGCCGAAACGCTCAACTGAAAAGAAATACTTGCTATAAGGCTGGGCGAAAAAATAAGCATCAAGCCTATTACTAACCAAAACCCACGCCAAACATCGAATTTCCTACCTAAATACCGGGCTAGATAAACTAAGCTAATGATTAATGCCGCTCTAATTATAGGCGGCTGAAAACCAGCAACCAATACATAAAGCCAGACCAATGCCCCACCAAGGACTAAAGCGGCCTTGCGGCCCGTAAACCAGGCTAAAAAATCAGCCGGATATTGGCTTATAACAGTAAGGTTATAACCGCTGGCAACCACGATATGCAATGTCCCCGTATTTTGCAGTTTCTGGTAAAAATTAACGGGCAAATTAGATTTGGCTCCCAAAACAATGCCGGAAAGCAAAGAAGAAACAGGCTCAGGCAAATAATGATTGTAATGGCTTTTGGCTTTTTGCTGAAGCCAAAACCCGAACTTCTTTAGGCCGTTAAGCCAGTCTTTTGCTAGACCTGGCTCCCAAAACTCAATTTCCGGATCAACCAAAAAGCCCTTTTCTCCCACTTTGCCTTTAATTTGCAAACAATCGCCAAAATTTATCTGCTCATTTTGCGACGTTATTATTCTTAGTTTGCTTAAAGAAAAAATCTGATTGCGGCTTGTTATTTTCGGCTGAGTATCCAGGCAAGCATGAATTAGCACCTGATCCCCCGCCTGATAGCCGGAAGCTAAAGAAAAATAATAGCCAAAAATACGAAAAGCAAGAAGAAAAATAAAAAAGTAAAGAAAAGCTTTTCTCACTAGTAGACGGAAATCAGGTCTTTTAATTGCTCATAGGTCTTTGGCCCAATTCCGGAAACGCTCATTAATTCTTCGGGAGCAGAAAAAGAGCCGATTTCTTTTCTATAATCCAAAATTTTTTGAGCCGTGGCCGGCCCAATCCCCGGCAAAGTTTCTAATAAAGCTAAGTCTGCTTGATTTAAGTTTATTAGCCCCGAAGTGCTCTGCCCCGCCACTCCGCCAGCTGGCGGACCCACCTCCTCCCCTATTTTAGGAATATAAATTTTTGCTCCATCTATTAATGGTGCGGCTCGATTAATATTTTTCTCCACCCAGTCCCGATCTGCTTCAATGCTTAAACCGCCCGCGGCAATCAGAAGATCATTTAAGCGCGAGCCGGCCGAAAGAGTGTAAACGCCGGGCTGAATAACGGCTCCGGAGATATCTGCAATTAGCACTCCGGTTTCCTCTTGCTCGTCAGCTTTAATTATTTCTACTTGGGAGGAAGACGAGGAAGGAAGAAAAACGTAAGCTGCGCCGGCCGCCGCCAAAAGTATTCCCAGAATTATTACAGCTTGAGGAGAATAGTGATAAATTGCTTTAATTATGCTTTCTTTTGACCACTCAGCCATTAAAAAAGATTATGAAGAAAAAGAAAAAAACTTTCAACCGCACCCGAGGTGTCTACCTAACCCACCCCCGGGGTGTGCAAAGTTTGCAATTCTTTGCTAATCTTGCTTAAATTAATTTATGATTATTTCGGTCAAATTCTTTCTCCATCTTGTTTATTTATTCTTGGCCGTGGTTACTACCTATGTTTGGACCCAGCACCCAATTCTTTCTTTTTACAATCTTCAGCTTATTGCCGGCTTAGTCATTATCTGGTTTTTAAAACACAAGCTCTTTTGCCAAGAACAAAATCTTACTCATAAAACAATAGATGCTTTAATTTTAACGATTGTTATCCTTTTGCTGGTTTTTGCCACCGGCGGGGCAAGCTCCCCGCTTTTTTTCTTAATATACTTTCTTCTTTTTGGGCTCTCTTTTCTTTTTGAGCCACCAATTACTATCACTTTAGCTTTTATTCTCTTGGTTTTTTTAACACCCACCGTTCAAAACAGCCAGGAAATTGCCGCTCTGCTATCTTTATTCCTAATCACTCCCTTAGCTTTATATTTTGGCCAGCTTTATTTGCGCAATTTAAGCGCTGACAAAAGAACTAAGCTTTACATGCAAAAATGGCTTTCCGGAGAAAAGCATTTGGAAAATCAGGAAGCTAATACTTTGTTTTGGCTCACTTTAAAGCTCAAGCCAGGACTGGAAGAAATTTTGGATCGGGTTTCCCAAATGCTTATTGCTTTAAATCAGCTATCTTATACTCAAAAAGATCATTTAAAGAAAATTCGCAAACGAACTAAATATCTGCTAAGGGGAGCTAATAAACTGCAAAGATTGGTTGATTTGGAGGGAGATGAGGCGTGACCCGCCTTCATTTCTTGTTGGCCGCTATAAAAATTATAACTATTATAATGATTATATCTTTTATAGCAGCCAGCCCTCCAATCCGGAGGGTGAGCCTTCCGAATCGGAGGGTGAACGCGGCCAATATGGATTCCGATAGCTATAAAATTCAGGGCGGAAACGTGAACATCGGCGGCGGAGAAAAATCCTCCGACAGCTATAACCTAACCGACACTATTGGCCAGATTGCCCCCGGCGATTATCAGTCCGACGGCTATTGGCTGAGAGCCGGGTTCCAGTATATTCATTCTATTATTCCCTTTACTTTTACAATTTCCGATTTAAGCATTGCTTTTGGCTCACTAGTCCCCGGCACCCCCTCGACAGACACCAATACTTTAAATGTATCGGCTGGTGGCGCCGGCGGGTACCAAGTTCTGGCTTTTGAAAACCATCCGCTCCGCTCTGAGCAAGCCAATGATATAGTTGATACTACTTGTGACACACTTTCTTGCGATGAAACAGACGCTGATCCCTGGATAAATGATTCTATTTACGGCTTTGGCTTTAAAATCAGCGGCGATGATATTCCGGAAGATTTTGAAGATTCTACTTTTTTTCGCCAGTTTGCTGACCAAGAAGGCGCGGAAAGTGCTCAAATCGTGATGAGCTCTGATGCCGTCACTTCCTCCTCAACCGCAACAGTTACTTATAAAGTTAATATCAGCGGATCCCAGGCCGCCGGAAACTATGAAAATGCCATTACTTATATTGCTGTTCCGGGGTACTGATGACGGGATATAACAGTTATAACCATTATAATCGTTATAGGGACCAGAAAGAAGATAAATCACACACCGGGCGTGACCCGAACCACACCGCAGCAACAGGGGTTAACAAAAATGTCATTGCGAACGAAACTGAAGCAATCTCAAAACGGGATTGCCACGTCGTCCCGGTGACTAAAAGAAGCATCGGGACTCCTCGCAATGACAGAGGAGGGCTTGCCCGCGAAGGAGGGCCTGCCCGCCGTAGCTTTAGCGAAGGAGGGTATCGCTCTCTTCCATTTTTCCAGCAGGCAGAAATAATCCACGATTTTACGGTGGAGTTTTGCGAGAAATACATAGATAAATGTTTTTCTGGCCCTTATAAAAATTATAACCGTCATAAAAGTTATAAGAACTTCTCACGGCAAAGCGATCAGCTTATTCAGGCCGCACGCTCCGGCAAACAGAACATCGCCGAAGGATACTTGCAAAAAAGTAGTGCGCTCAAACTCAATCTCTTAGCCGTTGCCCGCGCTTCTTTAGAAGAGCTTCTCAACGACTACCAAGACTTTTTGCGTCAAAAAAAGCTGAAAATTTGGGCTAAAGACGATCCGAGCGCCAAAGCTGTTAGAGCTTTGGTATATAAGCGTTATAAAAATTATAACGATTATAAAAAATACCAGAGCAGCGGAGAAACCGCAGCCAACACCATGATCTGCCTAATTAACCAGACAAACCAGCTTTTAGACCAAAAACTGCGCTGGCTGGAGGAGGACTTTGTTAAAAATGGGGGTTTTCGAGAAAACCTCCTCAAAAAGCGGCTAAATTACCGCCGAGAGGCGGGCACCGCCTCTCTTGCTCTCTTGGTCCTTTTTTTCCTGTTGGCCGCTATAAAAATTATAATCGTTATAACCGTTATATCCTTTATAGCGGCCAGGGGAAACAGGGCTTGCCTCGCCGCTGGTCAGAGCTTCTCCCTCTCCCTTTCCCCTCCTCTTTTGGAAGTTGTCTTGCAGCCGGGAAAAAGCATCACCCAAGCTTATGAGGTAAAAAACCTAGGCACTTCCCTGCTCTATTTACAAACTGAAATTAGGTTTTTTCTACCCTCCGAAGCCTTGGCGAAGGAGGGCCAAATTACATATCAAGAACCGGATATTTTTACGGGTCTTCCCGAGTTTAAACTTAATAACGCTAATATAAATTTGGGCGATACTTTTGTTCTGGAGCCTAACCAAAGCCAGCAGCTGGTTTTGAAAATTACTGCGCCTTTGGATCTTCCCCAAAAAGATTATTATGCGACGTTTTTTATTCAGCAAATCCCTGAAGTGAGCTTCTCCGAGCAGCAGGCGCAGCCCGGCTTGGCCGGCCAGATCGGCAGTAATATTTTAATTACAGTTTCCCAAACCGCTGATCTGGAAGCCAAAGGAGAAATAAGCGAGTTTTTCAGCCAACCTAAATTGGCTGATTTAGGTCAGGAAATAAAATTCACGATTAAGGCCGCTAATTTAGGAGAAAATTTTTTTAAAAGCGCCGGGAAAATAGAGATCTATAATATCTTTGGCAAAAAAATTAAATAAATAGAATTAAGGCCAGATAATGTTTTGTCTTTTTCCGGGCGCCTGCTCACCTGCCAGGAAAAAGACTGCGCCTTTTCTTCTTTCTTTCCCGGCCCTTACTTGGCAGAATTAAGTCTGGCGCCCAATGGAAATAGCCCTATAATTAAATTCGCTACGAGGTTTTGGATTGTTCCTATTAGACTTATAACGGCTTTGATTATCGCCTTTCTAATCGCTGTTTTGCTTAAATACTACCCATTGACAAGGAAATTAAAATTAGGTAAAAATATTAATAAAGAAATTTAGCAAACCAGTTATGAAGAAAAATAGCAAAAAAATAATTAGGGTTTTAAGTTATTTTATTCTAATTATTAGCCTGAGCTTTGTTTTTCCTTTTTCTTTAGAATCCGCGAACCTAACTTCAATTGCCGATACTTTAGAAACCTCCCGCCTTTCTTTTCATGGCAAAAATAATGAGCAGTTAACCGCTGGCACGACGATTATTAAAATGGCTGGCGCCGGCACTCCCTCCACCACCACCGCCAACATTTTTACCGGAGACACAGTTGTTTACACTGCTACCAGCAATACTTATACTGTTGACTATGTTATAGATAGTGACGAATTTGCCGTTACTTCCGCTTTAAACGCGGCGGACGATGATGCTAATGATGAATTTGTCATTGACCGGACCGGCACTCACACTATTACTTTTACAACCACTTCTGCTATCCCCAATGGTGCCATTAAAGTACGGATTAAAGCCGATTCCACTACTCCCAACGACGGCCATCCTGATAACGAAGGCTGGGATTTTAATTCAGTTTCCGGCACAGATGTCACCTGCCCGAATGATGTGGCCAGCTACTATGACTTTGTTACCGGCACGGCCACCGCTTCCGCCGGATCAGGATGTGCATCCGGCTACCATTGCTTTGAATGCCGCTATTCCGGCCCAGGCGACCCGGGCCGATCTATGACTTTTGTTGTAGGCAGCGCTGCTGAAATAATTAATCCTTCGGCCACTACCGGCCACACTGCAGGAACTGCCGATACTTACAGTATTATTGTTGATAATCTTGATGCCAACTACACAGCGATTGATTCCACCACTACCAAAGTTGCCGTTATTGAGTCAGTGCGAGTCACTGCTACAGTTGATCCGACTATTTCTTTTTCTATTGCCGGAATAGCTATCGGCGAAACCGCCTGCGGCAATGCACTTGATGTTACCTCTACAGCAACTACTGTACCCTTTGGCTCTTTGTCTATCGGCTCTTTTGCTGACCTGGCTCAAAACTTGACCGTTTCCACTAATGCTGACGGCGGCTATGCTGTCACTGCTCTAGAAAATAATCAGCTAACAATGGTAGGAGCTACCGCTCCGGAAATTCCAGATACGCCCGGAGACAATACCACTGCTTCTCACACCCAAACCGATGAATGGGTAAGCACTGATACTAAGGGATTTGGCTACTCCCTGGAAAACGTGGATGCGAATACTGCAGCTTTTGAATATACCTCTACTGACGACGATTGCGACGGCGTTTTTTGCGCCAAACAATTTGCAGACGCATCCGCTACTCAAGCTCACCAAACTATTTTCTATTCTGGTACAGTGGCCGATAATGAAAATGCTTATGTTTGCTACCGAGCAATTGTTTCTTCTACCCAGCAAGCCGGCGATTATTGGAACGCGATTACATATCGGGCGACGGCGACCTTTTAGTAGCTAGTAGTGAGTAGAAAGTATACAGTATGAAAATAAAAAAGAAAAAAATTGTCAAAATAGGCTCTTTTGCTTTATTGCCTTTACTACTTGCTACTTTCTACTTGCTACTCCAGCCTTCTCAGGCTGGTGCCGCGCAATTAATTAAGCTCACGGCCATTCCGCCTCGATTAGAAATTTCCGCTAATCCCGGCGATGTGGTGGTTGACCAGCTAAAAGTGAGAAACGAAGGTGATTCTCAGCTCGGCATCGAGCTTAAAATTCAGGACTTTATAGTTAACGATAAAGAAGGCACTCCCCTTCCGGTAGAAGAAGGGCTTGCCGACCAGTATGCCGCTTCGCTATGGATTACCGTTTCTCCCCAAAAATTTTTGCTTAACCCCGGAGAAACTAAAGTGCTTGATTTTGTGGCTGTAGTTCCGGAAGATGCGGCTCCCGGCGGCCATTACGCCGTTATTTTTTACGCCCCTGCAGGCGAATCTTTGGAAGCTAATGAAAGTGTTTCCTCGATTGAGCCCAACGTCGGCTCTTTAATTTACTTAACAATTGCCGGCGACACTAAAGAAGATGCCCGGGTAAGCTTATTCTCTACTCCTAAATTCCAAGAATACGGCCCAGTAAACATTGACACAGAAATTTATAACCTTTCCGACATTCATATCCGGCCGATGGGCAGTATTAAAATCACCAATTGGCTAGGACAGCATAATCAAACCTTAAAATTAGAAGAGCAAAATATTTTCCCCACGACCATTCGCGCTTTTGAAAATATTTGGAACCAAAAATGGGGGTTTGGCAAGTATAAAGTTCAGCTGGAAGCAGGCTACGGCAATCAGGGCAAAACCTTAATAGCTACCACTTTTTTCTGGATTATTCCCTGGAGAGCGATGACTATTGCCCTGCTTATCATTGTCTTAATCGTGCTTTTGATCATCTACTTCAAGAAACCAAAAGAACTTAAAGCGGAAGCAAAATCCTAATTTCCAAATTCGAAACTGCAGTTTGCAGGAGGCGTGATTTATCACGCCCAAAAAGAAACACACACCAGGGGTGTGCGAAACATGTCATCGCGAGCCCCCGCTACCAGTGTCATTCCGAGCGCAGCCCCGCAAGTCGCGGGGCGCAGTCGAGGAATCTTTTGGGGAATTAAGCAAAACAAGAAAGATCCTTCGGCTACGCTCAGGATGACCAGGGCTCTCGGCCTTCGCGGGGATGACAAGAAATTCCGCCTGCGCGGGGTTGATAGTGAGTCTGTCATCTCGAGCGCAGTCGAGAGATCTTTTGAGCCAGAAAAAAGGTCGGTTAGTTTCCAAAGATTCCTCGACTCTCCCGCAGCTGCGGGGTCGCTCGGAATGACAAAGCGCTCGCAATTGAAGTTCATGCTATCATGATTTCATGAAAAAAACTGCCCCAATGATTTTTTTCTTTGCTTTCTTTCTCCTTTGCTGCTCCTCTGTTAAGGCTGTCATCTTAGAACAGGAAACAACCGTCAACCGAATTAAAATCCCTCCGGAGTTCACCACTAAGGTATCGGCTCGCGTCGGCGGCTGTTTATTTGACATTGAGGGCTTAACTTCGGCTTTTGCCCGAGTTGAGTTCTCTTCCTCCCAGGGCAACGTAAACTTAGAAACTATTGCCGACGACCAAGGTATTTTCCACTTTTATAACGCGCTCATGCCTCTTTACAGCGGCGATTTTTGCTTTACGGCCATTGATACCCAAAACCGTTCTTCCGCGCCTGTCTGCTTCTCTCCTCCGGCCGCCGAAACTTACACCAGTATTTCCGGCATTATTTTGCCGCCCACTATCAGCATAGAAAAAGGAGTTTATTGGCTAGGCGAAGAAAACAGTGCCGAAGGCGCCACTGTTCCCAGTTCCGAAGTGCGCGTTTTTCTTTTTGAGGATAATAAAATATATTTTTGGAGTATTCTGGGCCGTCTTTTCAGTCGCCCGATACTAGCTCGCGAAGGGCCAAATTTAGAAATAAAGAGCGACAGTCGCGGCGATTTCTCATTTAATTTACCCACAGATAAACCCTCAGTTTGGAAACTTTACGTGGGCGCCACCAAAACTCAACTAGGAGAAAATCCGTCGCCCAAAAGCAATACTATTCAGTTTGCGGCTCTTTCTTTTTGGCAATGGTGGCTAATTAACCACCCGTTCTTTATCACTATCTTGCTATTATCTGCTATCGCTCTTATCATCTATTTGCTAATTAGGCGTAAATATTCTAGCAGACGAGCAAAGCAAACTGCTAAATTCGAATAATGCTTACACACACCCGGTGTGACCCGAACCACACCGGGTGTGTGGGGAAATTAAACTTTGGGCTTGATAAATCAAACCCCTGCAAAAAGACAAGTCAACCAAATGCCATTGCCAGAAACAATGTCATCTCGAGCGTAGCCGAGAGATCTTCGGAATTAAAAGATCCTTCGGCTGCGCCCCGCGACTCGCGGGGCTGCGCTCAGGATGACTATTTACAGTGTCATTCCCAACTTGATCGGGAATCTATATTAATATTTTTATAGATCCCCGCCTTCGCGAGGATGACAAGAAATCCCGCTTTCGCGGGGACGACACGCCCTTCGTAATGGCGCTGTGGCTTTTACCTAAAAGTCAGCGTGGTCGTTTGAGGAAAATCCAACCCGCCGACTTGAGCTGATACCACAAACTGGCCCTTGCTAGAGGAAAATATCTCAAAAACTGCCCGGCCAAATTCGTCTGTCACGGGTGTAACTGCTTCAATCTGGGGGCTTGCCTCGCCAGTAGGCGGGCTTGCTGGCGCTACCCTTAAGTCAATCTGCGAGCCAGCCACTCCCCGACCCTTATCGTCAAGCAAAAAAGCCGTTACTCTAATTTTATCCTCGCCATTAGCCGCGGCTACTAAGGGTGAGCCAAAAACATAAGAATTAGCTAATGAATACTGGCCCGGCGAATTTGTGGCCTGGGTTAAATACAAAAGCACCCGCGGCACAACCTGATTGGCAAAAAGCAAAAGCAAAAAAAGAACCAGCGCTCCTATGGCAATCATCGCTTTTGTGCTCGAAAAAGGCTTTTTAGCCGGTTGAGGGCTTGGAGGCATAACTTGTGGAGTCGGATTATTTAGCTGATTCATAGCTTACCTATTCTAGTAAGAAATTAAATAACTTGTCAAGTTATACTACTTTTTCGAGCATGACTTACACACACCCGGTGTGACCCGAACCACACCGGGTGTGTGGGGAACTTCAAGGTCATTCCCCAAGCACTTGGGGAATCTATAAAAATGACACAGTATGTCATTGTGAAGAAATAGTGTCATCGCGAGTCCCGATGGTTCTTTTAGCCATCGGGACTCCTGACCCCTGTCATCCCCGCGAAGGCCGAGAGCCCTGGTCACCCTGAGCGCAGCCGAAGGATCTTTCTTGTTTTGCTTAATTCCCCAAAAGATTCCTCGACTGCGCCCCGCGACTTGCGGGGCTACGCTCGGAATGACACTGGTAACGGAAGTCGCAACGACACTAAAGACCTATATAATATTAGACTCGAATTATTAAGTAAATAAAAAAATGACTTTTGTTTTTTTTGAGTTTTATTTATTCTCCGCCGCAATTTTACTTTATTTTGACCTTAGCACTTGCGCTAATTACCTGCCAGCCAAGCACGACAGATCGAAAATATCCGCCAATTTTTTCAAGCCGATATAATTTCTAAAAATATCTAATATTAAGTTCGGAATGGGAATACTGTCATCCTGAGCGCAGCCCCGCAGCAACGGGGCGCAGCCGAAGGATCTTTTGTAGTCAGAGAAAAGAGTTGGTTGATTTCCAAATATCTCTCGACTACGCTCGAGATGACATTTCTTGTGTTTACCCCGCGCAGGTTGAGAGCCCTTGTCATCCTGAGCGCAGCCGAAGGATCTTTTAGCCATCGGGACTCCTGACCCCTGTCATCCCCGCGCAGGCGAAGGATCTATAAAAATATTAATATAGATTTCCAATCAGGTTGGGAATGACATTGAATATGCCTAGCACAAGCCTGGATATAAACTCGTGAATATTTTCTCCGTATTTCTTCCGTATTCTCAATATCTAAGTTCCCACACCGTGAAACATTGTCATCTTTTGCTGAAAACAACTTTCACAGGAGATTAATTTCTGCATTAATTTCCGAATACTATACCTACTTTGATGTCTTAAAATACACAAGTTTAATTAAGGATATATTTAAAATATACGAGTTTAGTCTTGTGAAAAATATACTCACCTCTCTTTTAAGGCTAGAGCCATCTAACCATTATTTTTTAAAAATATCCCCTCTAAATAGATCATAAACACTCATTTCTTCTTCTTGACAAGGTTTTTAATATAATGTAGTGTTTTTATTGAAGGTATATTTATGTATAATTGGTATAATTTTAAACCTGAAATCATTAAAGCTAAAAAAACTCCAGCCAGAACCATTATTGGCGAGGCCCTAGTCCCCTTTTTAATTCTTTTTTTAACAATCGTATGGTTAGTTTAAAAAGTGTTTCCCGCTCTTTTGAAATCTATCTAAAGGACACAAAAGGCCTCACCCCCTTAACGATTAAAAACTATCGGGCTGACTTACGTGACTTTTGCTCATTTTTGACTCAAAACCAACATATAGATCTTAGACTAGTTACCCCCTCTGTCTTAGAATCATATCGAATATATCTTTTGGCCAATAAACTGGCCAAATCCACCATCAACAGAAGATTAGCAACAGTACGCACTTTCTGCCAATTTAGTTATGACCAGGGGTGGTTAGAACAAAATCCCGCTTCTAGCATTAATAATCTATCGGTTAACCGCACAAAAGAGAAAGAAATTCATGATTTAGTGTCTAAATTTGGAGGCTATTTGAAGAAAAGCCGGGCTTCCAAAAACACGATCAAAAACTATACAGCGGATATTAGGAAATATTTGATGCAAAATTCGAAATTCGAATGACGAAGCTCCAAACAATGACCAATTTTCAAATTCCAAATTCCAAATTAATAATCGCCGAAGCCTAACAGGCTTGTATAGATTAGCATAAAATGACTGAATTCTTAAAGAAATATAAAAACCAAATTAAAAAGATATTTAAAGAGACGGGATGTGTTGCCTGCCCTGCTTTTCCCGATGAAAAGATTATATTCAACGCCAAAGGTGTAAATCACCTCATCTACAAAGGAAGCCGGAGCCGGAGAGAAAGAAATCGAATTCAAACCAATGTTCGCCTTTTACCTCGAGCTATAAAGCTGCTCAGACTAATGCCTTTTGCTCAAGAGGAAAGCTACTACATTAAAAACGATATTACCTATAGATTTTGGGCATTTGAAGCGGTCATTGATGACCGCAGGATCAAAGTCATTATTAGGCAAGTCGGCCAAGGCAAAAAACATTTCTGGAGCGTGATTCCTGCCTGGAGAAAAAATAAATTCGGAGTTATTAATGCCAAAAGGAGAAATCTAGAAGCATAAAAAATGCTGGCCTTCGGCTTTGGATTGGCCGAATAAACCGTTAGGTTAACCAGCAAAAGGAGTTTAACAAAAAACAATGAAATTGTCAAGACTAAAATCACTAAGCAAAAAGCCAAAACAGCTGGTAGCTTTTTTGGAAACCCGGCTTTCCTGGCGCACTACTCTAACCTTACTCGCTTTTTTCCTGGCTTTAATTAGCATTTTCGTTTATTGGACCAAAAACGTGCCCTTAGCCGAAGCCGCCTGGTTTAACGATAATTGGCTTTATCGCAAAGCTGTCAGCATTACTAATGCAGGTACAGCTCAAACCGATTATCAAGTCGCCCTCACCCTAGATACAGCCACCCCAATTGCCGCCGGCAAAATGCAGGCTGACTGCGCTGATATTCGCATTACGGACATCAACGGCAGAATAATCCCCCACTGGATTGAGGAAAATAATCCAGGCTGCGATGATGCGGCCACGAAAATCTGGGCCAAAGTGCCGACAATTCCCACCTCCGGCGCCACGGTTTATGTTTACTACGGCAATCCCAGCACCTCTGATTCTCAAAACGGCAACGAAGTCTTTGATTTTTTTGACGACTTTAATTCGACTCTAGACATAGCTAAATGGACCAGCTCCGAATCCCCTACTATCAACTCTGGAGTTTTAGAGCTAAATTCAACCTCAACCAAAGAAGGCATTGTTGGCTCCACAGCTCTTGATACCCAAAATTCGATCATGACTTTTAAAACCAAAATTTCATCTGCCACTTTAGGCACGGCACGCAACGGATTTAGCAACACTACTGATTTATCTCTAAGCTTTTTTGCCGACGACGATGCTTATGTCTATAATTACTCGGGCAGCAACGACCAGGTTTTCACCAGTCACAATGAAAATATCGCCAATAACGACAACAATAACACCGAAGACACCAATTATCATGTCTATCAACTAGTCTGGAGCACGAGCAACACTAAATTTTATCAAGATGGCAATCTCGAGCACACTGCTTCTACCCAATTTGCTAATGAAACTTGTTACCCCCGTTTCGAGCATGAAGCTGCAGGCGGAGCACTAACCAATAGTATCGACTGGGTTACTGTAAGAAAATACGCTGCAACCGAGCCTAGTGCAGGCGAAGCAGGCAGTGAACAGCAATCCCCCGGCCCAGCAGCTTACTGGAAATTTGACGAAGGCTATGGGACGCAAGCAAAAGATTCAACTCAGAATAGTCATCATTTTACCAGCTTTACGGGTAGTCCTGCTTGGCAAACCGAAGATATGTGTATCAGCGGTAAATGTCTCCGATTCCCAACACAGGCTAGCTACGCGTCATTCACAGTAAATAGCACAAGCCCTTTAAATCTCGGAGCTTCAAATTTTACTATTTCCAATTGGCAAAAAGTTTTCCAACCGGTAACTCATGGCAGCGGAATAATGGGCAGGTATCCTCACAACACCTCTTACAACGGCAATTTTTCGACCGGTATTTCTGACAATCTTACCACTTACTTTTTCATGCATAGAAATACCTCCGGAAGCCTTCAAAGCTACGGCATTGATTACACTTCATATTTCGGTAAATGGATATATGTAAGCTGGGTCAAATCCGGTTCCAGCCTATACCTTTATGTTGACGGAGAACTTAAACAAACTTTTACTCCAAGTATTTCGTTTGATATCACTTTTTCTGGTGTGCCCTTTTACCTTTCAAATACCGGATGGGCACCCGGAACCATGGCAAACTTGACCATCGATGACCTAAAAATATACCCCTACGCCCGCACCGCAGAGCAAATAAAAACTGACTATAATTCCGGCGCGAGCGCGGTCTTAGGCAAAAATACCAATCAAAAAGAATTTCTTTCTGATGGACTAGTTGGATATTGGAAAATCGATGAAAGCTCAGGCAATAGCGCATTAGATAGTTCAGGAAATGGTTTTACTGGATCGGTTACTGCTGGCACCACAATTTCTTCCGGTAAATTTGGTAATACCCGAGATTTTAACTCTACCAACACTGAGGCAATTATAGTTACTGATAATGATACCTTGGAAATTAACTCTACTACGAGTTACTCTGGCTTCGCCTGGATTAAACCGGATTCAACTGCTAGCAGAATCCAGATAATCGGTAAAAGACATGGTGGCTGCGACGAAGGATTTAATTTCGACATTTTATCAGACGCAACTATCAGATTAAACTTAGCAGAAAATAGCGTTGAATACCGAGCCACATCAACTGCTACTATTCCAACAACCAGTTGGACGTTTGTAGGATTTACCATTGACCGAACAAATAATAAAGCTACTGTTTATGTTAATGGACAAGCCAGTGGTACCCAAGCAGATATCACCAATATGGCTGATATGTCCAATGCATGCCCCTTATATATTGCTGCATGGGGACCTTTGGGGAACGGTTATTTTGACGGCAAGATTGACGAGGTGCGAATATATAATCGCGCCCTATCTCCTGACGAAGTCCGCAATCTGTATGACTGGGCCCCAGGGCCATATGCTTATCTTGATTTTGACGAAGTAACCGACACCACAATTAAAGATATTTCAGGAAACAATTATTCAGGTTTATGGAACGGCACGGGCACACATTGGACAGAAGGAAAATTTGGAGGAGGAGCTAAGTTTGACGGCTCAACAGATTACGTTTCTTTTAGCAGTCTTCCTAAGCCAGCTAACTTGCCGATCACCATCATGTTCTGGACAAAGCCAACTACTTCAACGCCAATCGGCATTTTTGATAGCGCTCCTGGATCACAGGATGTATTGAGAAACTACGGTTCTGGAGAAGTTGAGTGGTGGAATAGTGAGCCGGATGTTTCTCTCGGCTTAACAGCCAATCAATGGACTCATTTAGCTTTCATTTATAGCTATAGCGGCGGAAACCAAACCGTTGACTGGTATAAAAATGGCATTAAACAGACTTCAGAAAGTGCGGCCGGCGACGGAACTTGGGCCTGGACCACTTTTCGCCTCGGCAATATTAATGGCGGCAGCAGTGGCTGGTATTCAGGCGCACTTGACGATTTCAAAATTTATAACTACGCCCGGACCCAAGAACAAATAGTCCAAGACATGAACGCCGGCCATCCTGCTCCCGGCTCCCCTGTCGGCTCTGCACTGGCTCATTGGAAATTTGACGAAGGCTATGGAAACACAGTCAATGACTCTGGCTATGGCGGCAACAACGGCACTATTGTCAATGCCGCCTGGACTAATGCTGGTAAGCTTGGCAAAGCCTTAAGTTATATTGATGACAGCGGCAACCGGGTTGATTTTAGCACCGACTACAGCGAAATTACCACAGAGCTTACAATATCTGCATGGGCAAATCTAACTGCTGCAGCTGATGGAGAAGGTAGATTAGTTGCCGGCACTTTTGATTGGGACGCCACCCCAGCGAATGTTCGTGGCTGGTATTTTGGGGAGGCTTACGGAAGCTCTGACGTTTTTCAATTTGTATTATACGATAGCTCAGGGAATGCTGGTTTTACCATTATATCAAACTATTACGCCAACAACGGCAATCAATGGGTGTATTTGACCGGGGTATATAAAGCTTCCGAGTACATCCGTCTTTATCAAAACGGAGTATTAATCTCTGAAGACACCAGTAGTATCCCCGCCGCTATTGCTTATAGTGGTGCCACTAATTTTCGAATCGGCATGAGAGCTGATAACACTTCGCAAGGAGAGTGGGTTGGATCCATTGATGAAGTTAAAATCTACTCTTCTGCCCTAAGTGCGGACCAGATCAAACAAGACTATAACATGGGCAAAGTAGCTAAAATAGGCTCACTATCAACTGATGCTTCGGGAAATCCGAGCGACAGCGCTGATCGCTCTTACTGCCCGCCAGGAGACACTACAGAAACCTGCAGTCCTGTTGCTGAATGGAAATTTGATGAAAAAAATGGCAGTACAGCATATGACACCAGTGGAAATGGAAATAATGCTAACTTCTCTAATATGGAATCCTCCGATTGGAAAAATGGAAAAATCAGTGGAGCCCTAGACTTTGATGGATCAAATGAGAAACTTATTGTCACTGACAGCGGCACTAGCACTTTAGATTTAAGTTCTTCAGGAACAATCGAAGTTTGGGCTAAATCAGATAGACAATATCCTAGCGATGATACTAATCCCTATTACCGAAATTTTGTCAGTAAAAGCTGGGGTGGATCAGCAGCTACAGTTTCCTACGCTTTCCACTGGTGGGGCACCAACACCGATTCAGACTTAAGATTCTGTTTAAGTAATGGAACTCTTATAGACTGTGATATCCATGATATCGGCGCTCTTACTATAGGCGAATGGAACCATTATTCTGTTACTTGGAACGGCACAAATGTTAAATGGTACATAAACGGCAGAAATGTTGAAACAGATCAAAACACTATTTCTGCCCAACTAAGCGACAATCCCTTCTATATCGGAGGCTGTTCCTTTGGTTGTTCTACCAATCAGAATTGGGACGGCATGCTTGACCATGTTCGTATTTACAACTACGCCCGGACCCCTGCCCAAATCGCTTGGGATTATAACCGCGGAGAACCTGTAGGACACTGGAAATTGGATGAAGGCGAGGGTATCACTGCTTATGATGCTTCGGGAAATGGAAATAATGGAACTTTAAATAATTTAGAATCAGCTGACTGGGTCGAGGCTAAATATAATACCGGGCTGGACCTTGATGGAGCAGATGAGTATGTTTCTATCGGCTCTACAGCCAGCAACATCAAAACTCTTTCTTTTTGGGCCAAGCCAAGCTCAACAACACAAAAAATCATTGAACTCTCAGCTTCAGACAGTGTGGAAATTTCTTCTGGTACAGTCACGATAACCGGTTTTGGCACGGAAACGGTTTATGTTGACGGCAAGTTGTCAACCTCTTTTCCGGATACTAATTGGCATCATGTCACCATCATATCAAGCTCTGATATTACCGCAAACACTCCCAACATCGGAAAAATTGCCGGTGATTATTTCTCCGGACAAATTGACGATGTTCGCATATATAACTATGCCCTTACCAGCCAGCAGATACAAACACTTTATAACGAAGGAAGTGCGATGAGGCTCGGAGAATGAAAAAAATAACTATTTTCATTGATGAATCAGGCACGCTTCCCGATCCAAAAGATCCCGTGATTATTGTCGCCGCAGTTGGTACCAGCTTGGTAGAAAAATTAAGAAAAATTTTAAATAATACCAAAAAAACCCTTAAAAAGGGTTGTCGTTATTCAGAAATTAAGTTTTATAATGCCGGCAAAAGAACAAAGAAAAAATTTTTAAAAGAATTAACTAGGCAAGAAGTCTCATTATTTATTCTAATTATCAATAAACAGAAACAAAAAATAGCCGACACTCCAGAGAATTTCGCTCTCCTGTGTTGGCTGATTCTTGAAGATTGTCGGCTCTTTTATGGCAACAAGATTACCAAACTAGTTTTTGACCGACATTTCCATCGATTAGAAGATCAGTTAGCTTTTAATCAAACATTGGAAAAATTTCTGAAACAGAATTTATCGATCCTTCACGTTGATAGCCAACTTACAACTGAAGTAAACACGGCAGATATGGTAGCCGGCAGTTTGCTCTGGAAATATACCAACAAAAGCGATGAATTTTATCAAATAATAAAAAACCGTATTGTAAGTGAAAAATTTATTAATTGGAAAGAGGCCAAAGCAAAATTTTGGCAAGAAAAAATCTCGTTGAACCGGCGCATGCGCCCATCCAAACGAGATTCTTATGTTAAGAGTAACAAAAAAACATGAATTTGTCAAGGAAAAGTTGTCAAGGAAAAATGAAGATTATAAATGTCATTGTAAGTTCTCTGTCATTGCGAGCCGCCTTTGGCGGAGAAGCAATTCCGTCGGAAAGATTGCCACGTCGCTCCGCTCCTCGCAATGACAAGAAAGAAAACATGAATTTAAACAATCTTTTATCATCAAATCAGATCAAATCATATCTGCAGAATCTGCAGAAAGAGGGGGTTTCGAGTGCGACTATTAAGCGCAAAGAAGCCGCTTTAAATAAATTCTTAGAATATGCCAAGGCTGAACTCGGCTTTGGCGCTGTGCAGGTCAAGCCAAAAGCAAAATTTAATTTAAACTTGCCTAAATTCGCGCTTCCTCAAGTTTTTGGCCTAACTGCTTTTGGCCTTCTGATTTTAGCCTTAGGCTATTTTGGCTATCAGCAATTAGTTAAAAGAGCCTTAATCGGCCTCGCTTACCCCACTGATCTTGCCTCCCCCAGCCGGATCCTTTCTTTTCAAGGCCGGCTAACCGACACCGGCGGCACGCCAATCACCAGCGGCACAAATTTTGTTTTTAAGCTTTATGACGCTGAGGAAGACGGCGATGATTTATGGACTTCCTCCACCTGCTCGGTCACTCCTGATCAGGATGGGATATTTACGGTCAGATTAGGCGACACCGGCGGAGGATCAAATGAATGCGGCGGAGCCATTGCCAGCACAGTTTTTAGCGAAAATATCGGCGTTTGGCTGGAAGTAACAGTATCAGATGAAGTTTTAGATCCCCGCCAGCCGATTGCCACCTCAGCTTATGCTTTAAATGCCGAAACCTTGCAAGGCTTCCCGCCAGGAACAGGAACAAGCAATATTTTATATATAGATAGCACTGGCAATATTGGAATTGGCGTCACTTCCCCAACTTTGGATGCGAGCAGTTCAAGCGGCACTTTTGGCATTCAGGCCCAGGCGCTTTCTTTGTCGGCTGTCGATACTTCCAATGGCAACATTACGATTAATCCGGACGGGACCGGAGTTTTGGATTTAGTTTTTGAAGGCGCCTCCCCGGGCGGATCCTACGGCGGATTTGTTAATGCGGAAAACGCCAACCTCGCTTCCGGCGCTCTTTACTACGGCAAAGTGGCTTCGGACGCTTCGGGGTATGACTTTTTGCAATTTGTTTCGGGTGCCTCCCCTACTGAAAAGTTTTCTATAGATAACGCTGGCAATACTTATTTAGCCGGAACGCTTACAGTGGCGACGGACGCGACGATTTCCGGAACTCTTAGCCTGGCTCCCCAAGTTCAAGCCTACGCCGGCACTTGTAACGCCAGCGCCCAGGGCAAAATGTATTATGATGCCAGCGCTGACGAGTATTATTTTTGCGATGGCTCAAGTTGGAAAGCGATTTCCTCAGGATCAGGATCAATTGATGGCTCAGGTATTGCCAATTATGTCCCTCTTTGGTCCGACACCGACTCCTTAACCAGTTCGGTTTTGTATCAAAGCAGTGGGAATGTGGGCATCGGGACAACCAATCCCCAAGCTACTCTAGAAATTAACGGCTCACTTAAAACTTCTTCCTGGATAAGATCAGACAGCTGGGTCAAAAGCTCATATTTTATTGACGTTGACAACGAAAACTATACTATTGATCCAGGCAACACTACCCTATCAGCAAAATTAGCTGGAAATGTCGGCATCGGGACGACGGGGCCAGGGTACAAGCTTGATGTGAGCGGAACAGGCCGGTTTACTTCTACTCTTTCTTTGGCTGATGGTTCAACAAGCACTCCAGCTTTAAATTTCAGCAGTGATACTGATACCGGAATTTACCGG
>JBDRHA010000005.1:0-41594 GCA_043817235.1 Candidatus Shapirobacteria bacterium | reverse complement strand
TACTGCCAGTATTAATGCTCTTGATCAAGCTTTGTATGATGCTACTTCAGCGGGAATAACCGGAAGTGGCACGACTAATTATCTTCCCATCTGGACAAATGCCAGTAATCTGGGAAATTCGGTTCTTTACCAAGCATCCGGCAATGTGGGCATTGGGACGACGGGGCCGAGTTATAAACTAGAAGTTACGGGTAATGGTTATTTTTCAGATACGTTACATCTTGGAAAATCAGGAGATGCCCTAAATATAACAACAGGTGATCTTAGATTTAGTCAAGATATAGGAGACATTTACGCATACAACAGCAGCGCTTATAAAATTGTCCATATAGGTCGTGAGGGTTCAACAACAAGTGGGCTGTTTGTAGATACAAATACTGGCAACGTCGGCATCGGGACGACGGGGCCGAGTGCGTTGCTTACAGTCGGTGCAGCTGATAACTTTAGAGTAGACAGTTCAGGCAATCTTCTCTTTTCTGGAGACCAAACAATTGGTTGGAGCAATGATGCATCGAATTATTATATTACTGATTTCGCTGCTGAAGGAGCAGCTAGAATAAGGGTTCATGGGTATGCTGGTGTAGCTCTAGGAAGTAATGCAGGAGATGTGTTGACGGTTAATACAGCGGGCAACGTCGGCATTGGGACGACAGGGCCGGGGGCGAAGCTGGAAGTTGCCGGACAGTTGAAAATCACAGGTGGTTCTCCGGGAACAAACAAAGTATTAACTTCGGATAGTGTTGGTTTGGCTTCCTGGTCAGACATTAGTTCGGTGGGAACAGGCGGCAGTGGAACCGCTAACTACTTGCCTCTTTGGACCGCAGGAACTACCTTAGGAGACTCGGTTCTTTACCAAACGAGCGGAAATGTCGGCATCGGCACTACCGCTCCCGGAAACTATAAGCTAAACGTGGCCGGATATGTTTCGTTTAATTCCGGAAACATTTATTCTGATTCTTCCAATTATCTTTTTGCTTCCCGATTTACAGACAAAGACGCGACTAATTACTATGTTGATCCTGGCAATACTACTATTGCCGGACTTTTTTCCGGCAACGTCGGGATTGGGACAACGGGGCCAGGATATAAATTAGAAGTAAGCGGAACTTTGGGAATAGGATCCACGGCCAACTTTAGCTCTTTGATTAATGCGGCGAATATTGGCGCAGGAACGGATAATTCGGTTTTGGTTTTAGATACTTCCGGGTATTTAAGAACCGATGAAATTGACTCTCGGGTATGGGGCACTAGTTTAGTCGATGGCTCGGGAGGCGCAAATCAAATTTCTTACTGGTCTGATCCGAATACTCTGGCCGGTTCTAATTCTTTCTGGTTTGACGGAGCGAATGTCGGCATCGGAACAACTGCTCCCAGCGCCAAGCTAGACATTGCTGGTTCTACCTCTACCATTTCTAACACTTCCGGGGATATTTATATTAACCCGGCCGGCGGGGATTTGGATGTAGGCGGCAGGATTCAAATGAATATTGATACCGATAATGACACGACTGTCGGGGTGTGCAAGAGCGTGGCGGACGGCACGGGCACAGACATGGCTTTTAGAGAATGCAACGGCACGCCCGGAGACATTGCCGAATATTATCGGGCTCAGGCGGATTTGCGGCCGGGTGACGTTGTCGCTATAGCCGGCCAAAGCGGCCGAGCAGTGGCCGTTAAAACCAGCGCTGAGCACCAAACGGAGGCCTTTGGCGTAGTTTCTACCCTGCCTGTCGGCCAGTTTGGCAAACCCCTTAGCACCGGCACGATTCCGGCCGGCTCCTTCCCAACTGCCATTTCCTTAGTGGGTAAAGTGCCGGTAAAAGTCAGCACTCAAAACGGGGCAATCAAAGTCGGCGATCCTCTTACTACTTCGGAAATTCCCGGGGTGGCGGTCAAGGCAACTGGCCCGGGTAAGATTATTGGCTATGCCTTAGAGAGCTTTGACGGATCAGTGAAGGTTTCGGCCGGAGTACGCGAGCAGGAAATTAACCGCACTAAATCCATTACTAAGTTTAATCTTGACCCGATTGACCCCGCAGCGGCGGGGGTAGGCAAAATTTTACTGTACATGAATTTAGGCTGGCATGATCCAGATTTGATGCTTACTGATACCGGCGACTTGCTCATTGTTGGCCAGGAGGGCGGCTCGAGAGTCGTCAACCAAAGCACTGGCCAGACCATCAAAAGAATACTAAGCGCCGCCGAAGCCGTAATCGGTAGTTTACGAGCGGGTCGAGTGGAGACGAAAAAACTAGTCGCTGAAAAAATCGAATCGCCAATCGTCGAAGTCGATCAGATAATAGTTAAAAATGAAGAGTTAAAAGTATTAAATCAAGAACAGGAAGAGATTATGGAAATTGATGGGAAAGAAAAGAAGGTTAGTGTGTTTGGCGATTTGGCCGCCGATGGCCAGATCGAAGCCGAAAGCATAGTAGCCCAGGAAGCGAGTTTTTCGGCTTTGTATGCTAAAGAAATAGTTACTAATGAGGGATCTTTAAAAGAAGTATTGGCCAGCAAAATTGCGGGCGTAAAGAAAGAATTGGAGGAACTAGTGAACAGATCCGCCTCCGTCCCGCAGGAGCAGGACTTCGGCGAGACAGGAGAAACAACAGGCTCCGCTTTAGCCGGGCAAGCCGAAAATTGGAGCACTGCCGCACCTGCTGCTAATCCTGCTTTATCCGGCCTTATGGAAAACACTAATCCCGAAGAAGAATTAATCTTGGCCAGCAATTTATTAATTCAAGGCCGAATCACTGTTGATAGCTTAGTAACCAATAAACAGCTGCTGGCAGGCAATCTCGTTTTAGCCGGAAATAGCTTAATTTCTTTGGATAATGCTCTTTATTTGCAGCCTACGGGCGGCAAGGTCGATATTTTAGCCGGCATTTTGATCATTGAAGATACTGGCCAAGTGATTGTTAATGGCAGCTTGACAGTTAATGGCCGGCTGGCTGCCTCTCAGTTTAGCGGGAATGATGGCGATTTTGTGGTCTCTTTGGGAGAGAAGGAGGAAAGTAGATTTGCCGCGCTATTGGTTAAAGACCAAAATAACGAAACAGTGGCTAGCATTGATGCTTCCGGCTCCGCTACTTTTGCCAAGGTAAACGTGAAAAGCCCGGAATTAGCCACTGAAAGTGACCAGCTGGCCACGGCTTCGGCGCAGTTGGTTAGCAATGCCAGCGCTGGCGCTGGCACCCTGGAAGCCGGCCAGGCTCGGGTCATAATTTATACAACCCAATTAACGCCTGAGTCATTGGTTTATATTACTCCGACTTCAGATACTCAAAATCAAGTATTATATGTGAGCCAAAAGTATGCGCCAATTGAGGAATCGGAAGAAAATGAGGAAATTACTGATCCGTATTTCGTCGTCAGTCTGAATGAGGCTCTGGAAAATGAGGTAGAATTTAATTGGTGGCTGATTAATTAGATGAAAAATAGACGCGGCAACACTGGTCTTTATCTGCTTATTATCGGAGCGGGGGCGCTTTTGGGCTTATTGTTTCTAAACTTAAATAAAAATAAAACGCCAAAAATAAAAAAATTAGCGAGCGGCGACTGGCAATATGGGGCTACCTCCCCTTCTCCCCAGTTTCAGGTTTATTTTCGCCAAGAGGCTGAAGAACCACAAATTAAGTTCGCCTCAAAAAATTCCAGCCTGCTGCTTACTCCCCAAATTGGCGACAAAGAATTTAGCTTTAACGAAGAAAATAGCCGGGAAATTAAAATTAAGGATGCTCAAAATGAAGTGGATATTGTCTATAAAATTACTAGCCAGGGCTTAAAAGAAGAAATAATTGTCAATACCCCGGAGGCTATTAATAACCGCTTTCTTTATGCCTTAAATTTTGATAACTTAATGGTCAAAAAAAGACTCGAAGGGCTGTGGTATTTTTACCAAAAAGATGATTTGGAATTTAAAAATCCGGTTTTTCATATTCCTAAAGCCTCCATGACTGATGCTCAAGGAAAAACTTCCGATAAAATACAAATTAATTATTTAATAGAAAATAGTCAGGAGTATTTTGAAGTAAAAGCGGACAAAAACTGGCTCTCCGACTCGAGCCGCGCCTATCCGGTAATTATTGACCCGTCTTTGGAAATCCCGCCCCAAAACAACGAAATTGCCAGCTTAAGAACAGAAAACAGCAAAACTTATGCTAATCCCGAGGGCGGATTAACCGCTATTATTCGGGCCGGGGATATTCACCATCTAGATAATTCCGGCGATCTTCAGGAAATTGATACCACTTTCAAAAAGTCTAATGATCCGAATTTTACTTTTGAAGTGACGGCCAATAAGATGAAAGTGTATTTTAAAAAAGATCTTTCTGAAGATTATTTTTTGAAAACCCAAATTAACGATAGTGTTGTTCGGCAGGCAATTAATAATAATCAGCCCGGCCTGGGAGCCTTAAATACCCAATCTGCGGCCATTGCTCAAAATAATACTTTGACTTATCCGGAAATTTTTTCGGGTGTTGATTTGCGCTATACTTTAACCGAATCTCGGCTTTTGGAAGAATATATAGTCAAAAACCCGCAAAGCGCCAAAAATATCAGCAAACTTATTCAGCAAATTGAAATTAGCGGCGTTAGTTTGAAAAAAGAAGATGACGGGTCAATTAATTTTTTCGCTCAGGAGCAAACCGATCCCCTGTTTTCTTTCCCGATTCCCTTGATGTATGAAGAGAATTTTGCTGATCCTCAAATCCTAAAATATCAAATAGAATCACTTAACAGCCAAAGCCAGAAATATCAGGTCACGAAAGCTTTAGATTCTGCCAATTTAATCTGGCTTGCCAGCTCGGCGCGCACCTATCCGCTCTATATTGACACAACCCTAAATCTGCAAACCGGCGCTAGCGCTGACGACGGCCGGTGCTATGATGTTTCTGGGGATGGTTTTGATAGCGGCTTGGTAGTTGCAGTTTTTGGCAAACTGCCAGGCGGCACTTCTTACGGCACCTGGAACCGATTTCCCAATGTCACTATTCCTCAAGGCTCTACCATTAGCAGTGCCACCCTAGAATGGGAATCAGGAGGAACTTACTCCACTACAGCCAATATCACTTTTTATGCTAATGATGCTGATAATCCGGCCGCGCCCACCAATAGTACTGACTTTCGCGGCCGCGCTTTAACTTCTGCTAGTGTTAACTGGAATATTTCAGCCAGCTGGAGCTTCCAAAGCCGCTATGCAGCTCCAGACTTAAGTTCAATTGTTCAGGAAATTATCAACCGAGGGACCTGGTCCAGCGGCTATGCTATCTTGCTTATGTCTAAAGATAACGGCACAACAGCCGGCAATTTGCGCAGTTTTCGTACTTACGATGTTTCAGTTTCCGACGGGCCAAGTTTAAGCATTGTCTATACTGCTCCCACCCCTACCCTTCCCCCTTATGCCACCGACACACCCGCTCCGCCCGGGCCATTTAAATTTGAGGGTTTGAAAATGGAGGGGGTTAAGGTAGAATGAGAAAAATGAAGAAAAAAATATTTTTACTAATTCCCATCGTCGGCGGCTTGACTGTCGGCCAAATTTTACTGCGTCCTTATGAACACGTTGTTCCCTCCGGCAGGTACGAAGAAAAACTAGCCAGCGCCCAAGGCAGCTATCAAACCGTTCCCGGCCAAATTGTCAGCCAGTATTTACTAGAAAGCCAGGCTTTGCTTTCTAAGGCTGTTTCTCTCTCTTCCCAAAACCAAGACAGCAGTAAAAATAACCAGGTCGCAGAACTGATTAATCAAGCAATCACCCAAGCCACCCAAGCAACAATTAGCGCCCCCCAAGACGCCCGCGGCTATGCCCAGCGGGGCAAAATATATAAGACTATTGAAAGATATTTAGACAATGCCCTGGAGTCGGCTTTAAAAGATTTTCAAATGGCTTCTCGGCTTGCCCCCAACCAAATAGAATATTACGAGGAAGCTGCTAAGCTTTTGGTTAAGCTCAACAACCTGCCGGGAGCCTTAACAAGCTGGCAAAATGCCGCTTACCTTAACCCCACCAGCGCTCAGGCCTGGTATGAATTGGCTGATTTGCAAACTAAATTAGGCCAGATAAAAGAGGCAGAAAAAAGCTATGAGCGGATTTTGGCATTAGTAATTGACGAAAATCAAAAAAAGGAAGTAAGCAAAGAGATTCAGATCTTAAAAAAATTAATGAGCGAATCTGATTTTGCCAACTCCACTCTGCTCTTAGCTGAAGATGACCTAGTTTTACCTGATTCGCCCCCTCAGCTGGAAGCAAACTTAGCCCGGAATCTAATTATTGCCGAGCCGGGTGATGAGGCTGAGGAGATAAGCGCTGCTTTGGACTCCAATGCTCTTTCCGGAATTGCCATTTTGCCGGCTGGGGAGAAAGAAATAATGATTAACAGCAACAAGCTTAAGGCTAATTCCCAAGTATATTTAGCCGCAATAGACGAAGTAAATAATGAAGTTCTAAAAGTAGAGGCCAAGGCCTCCGGATTCTTCAAGGTCGGAATTTCTCAACCCTTGGATCATGAAATAAGCTTCAGGTGGTGGATAATTAATTAGCAAAGCTAATTGAAAATTAAAGTTAAAATCTAAGTTAAAGTCTGTGTCATCTCGAGTGTAACCGAGAGATCTTTGAGAATTAACTAATCTCTTCTTTAACTACAAAAGATTCCTCGACTCGGAGGCCTCGCTCGGAATGACACTGTAAATAGTCATCCTGAGCGAAGCCCCGCAGCTGCGGGGCGCAGCCGAAGGATCTTTTAGTTCCGAAGATCTCTCGACTACGCTCGAGATGACATTGTTTCTGGCAATGGCATTTGGTTGATTTGTCTTTTTGCAGGGGGTTTGATTTATCAAGCCTGAAGTTTGGAATTTAGGATTTTACTCTGCTTGTTGTTCTTCCGGTGTCGGGGTGATCTCAATTTCCGGCGCGGCTTCTTGGGGAAGCTCAATCGGTTCTTCTATTTGGGGACTAGGCAGTGGTTGAGGCGGCACTAGCTCGGTCGGCTGCTGTTGTTCCTGCTGTTGCTGCTGCTGGGCGGCGGCCTGGGCCAAAGCGGCATCAAGTTCCTTTTGCCATTCCTGCAAAAGCTCTTGGCCTTGCTGATAATCCGGCGTATCTGCAGTCACTAAGGTTAGAGATTGCTGAAGCGCCTGCACCGATCCCTGCAATTTATTCTGCTGTTTCAAAGACCAGGCATAGTTATACCAAGCATTAGGATAGTCCCCTTTTAAACTTACAGCCAGCTCAAACTGACGAGCGGCTGTTTCATAATCGCCCAATCCATAATAAACCCCGCCAAAATCCACTCTTAAACGAGGATTAGCCGGATCTATAGCTACCGCCTGCTGATAGGCCGCTACCGTCCACTGATCCGCTCCCTGGGCAAGGTTAATGAGCTGGCGATAGGTAACCGCTAAGTTTTCCCAAGCTATAGCCGACTGAGGCTGGAGAGCGGCCGCTGCTTTAGCCTCATTAATAGCTTCTTGGGAAATCAATCCTAGCTGGTCCTGCTGATCCTGAGCAAGCTGAGTTTCGCTATCAGCCGCTTGGGTCAAAATGCTATTTAAAACCGACATATCTACTTGAGAGCGAAACATTCTAAAGCTAGCTACATAAGGATTTCTGTTTACCGCCTGATAATAGTCATTGTCTTGAGCGGTTCCGCCGGCAATTCCCCTTACAAATTTATAAAACAAATATTCACCCGTAAAATAGCGATAAACAAAATAGCCACTCGCTAAAACCATCACCCCCACCACCCCCAATATCGTCAAAATTCCGGCTCTTTCAATTTCCGCCGGCAGAATTACCTGCCCGCCATCGCTGCGCTCGGGCGCGGGCAAGCGAGTGTCTTTTCTTTCCTTAAGAATGCTGGCAAAGAAAAACAGCATAAACAAAAAACCAAGACCGCTGGGAATAAACAAAGGCATAATAATTAAAACTGCCCAGCTTAGGCGCACATTCAAGCTCAGCGCTTTTACTTTTTTGTTTAAGATTAAAATTATCCAAGCTAAAAAAGTCAAGCCGATCAAGCCGGTTTCCGTCCACCATTGCCAATACCAGCCTGAAGCACGAGCAAAGCGGGTATTCCACCAGACTGAAGAATTAAAAGAAGCGGATTTAAAAAGAGTAAAAGCCTCAGAAAAGCGGCCCGGGCCAACGCCGAAAAAGGGCGAGCGCTTAAAAGATTCGGCCACTATTGACCAGGTAGTCCGAAAATCAAGCAAAGCAAAGTCTGTTTGAATAAGCTGGTAAACACCGGCAATAATGCCGACTAACAAAACGACGCTCAAGCCAAAACCTACCAAGTCTTGAAGGCGCCCTTCTTTGTTTACTTTTTGCACTAAAGCGGTTACTAAATAAACAAATACAGGAACAAGAAGCCAAAGGGATTCCAATACTGATCCGAAAGGTGACCATAAGGGGCTGCCAATAACTAAAGGCGAATTTTGGCCGCCGACAGTTAAAGGGAAAGCAGAAGCGGGAATAATAAATAAAATAATATTAGAAAGAGCCAGTAAACCGGCCGAAAAGCCCAGAATTTTAATAAAAAAGCTTGGTTTTTCTTCTGTCGGGGCTTGCCCTCCGAGTCGGAGGGCCTGAGTCGCCAGAAAATAGATGATGGCTAAAGCCAAAACTGTACCTGTTGCTGGCTGGCCAAAAATTGCTTCATATCGATTTCCCGACTCTAAGAAAAATAAATAAGCGGTTAAAAATAAAGAAAGCAGAAAAAATAAAGCGGTTAAAAAGGAAACTCTGATAATAAATTTACCGCTTTTAAAAAGCTCTACTGCCCAAATCGCCAAGCCAAGTAAAGCAGCCAGCACCAGAAAGTAATTTTTCCCTAAGATAAAAGCATCCCGAAGGAAAGGAAAAAAGAAAAGCGGGAATAAAAAGAAAATCGCCAATAGATAATAGGCCAAAATGCTTTTTTGTTTCACCTGGTAATTTTAACTAAAGGTTTTAAAAAAATCAATAGCCTGTTCTGGCTTTAAAAGGATGTCACTGCGAGGAGTATTGTCATCCTGAGCGAAGCCCCGCAGCTGCGGGGCGAAGCCGAAGGATCTTTTAGTTCCGAAGATCTCTCGACTACGCTCGAGATGACATTGTTTCTCGCAATGACATCTTGGTCGATTTGTCTTTTTGCAGGGGTTTGATTTATCAAACCCGAGGTTTAGAATTTAAATATTAGATATTATTTAGAAATTAGTAATTAGGAATTAGAACTTAAAGTACTTCAAGTTCTTATTGAAGTACGCTTAAGGGATTGATCTTTACCCCGTTTTTGATCACCTCAAAATGCAAATGAACGCCGGTACTTCTTCCCGTGGAGCCCATTATTCCAATCTGCTGACCTTGAGAAACTGTTTGGCCAGCCGAAACACTTATGCTGCTTAAGTGAGCATATAAGGTGCGGTAGCCATTGCCGTGATCCAAAACAACATGATTGCCGTAATCATAGCGAGCGTAAATTACTGAGACAACTTGGCCGGCATCCGCCGCCACCACTACCGGCCCGCTTTTATTGGCAATATCAGTGCCCGGATGATACCAAACGAAGTTCTGGGTAATCCGGCCGGAAGTCGGCCAGACAAATGTCCCCTTGGCACCGGAAAAAGACCCCGCTTGCACAGTTTGGGAAACAGCAATCGGGCGCGGCGTAGCCGCAGGCATCACTCCGTCCGGAATAATCAAAGTTTGGCCAGTGCGTAAAGCAAAGGTTTCGTCATTGCTAAAACTATTAAAAGGATAGTTGACGATATTTTGGGCAGAAATCTGATATTTTTCGGCTAAAGAATAAACCGTCTCTCCCCTTTTCACTTCATGAATAATCCCCGTCACCGGTGGAATATTCAGCCGCTGGCCTTCTTTTATTTTGGCACTGCTAGTCAAATTATTCGCCCATAAAACCGTATCCACGCTAATATCATATTTCTGCGCAATAGAAGATATTGTATCTCCGAGCTTAACTACATACTCCACCACTTCTCCCCGAATACCAGCGGAAACATAATCGGCTGAGCTTAAATAATCTCCCTGCCCCATTACTTCTAGGCTTTCAGCCGCTTCCTGCCAGCCCATAGCCTCGCCGCGTAATTTTTCTTCAATTAAGGGAGAAAGAAAGATTCCCAAAAGAAGTAAAAAGCCCAGCCAAAGATGAGAAAGAGGCTGAGCAAACCGGCCTCTCTGACGGTAAAGCAAGCCGGAAAAAAACTTTTTTCCTTTATCCAGACGCCAAAAAGCACTCTTTCCCCAGCCAAAGAAAAAGCCTAAATACGCTTGGTAAAACTCTTTAAGTTCGGCGATTAGCGCTTTCATGGAGTTCCCAATTCTAGAGAAAATGAGCTAAAAAAGCAAGTATTGTCATCTCGAGCGTAGTCGAGAGATCTTCGGAGCTAAAAGATCCTTCGGCTTCGCCCCGCGAGTCGCGGGGCTTCGCTCAGGATGACATTGAGAACAGATCCCCGCCTGCGCGGGGATGACAAGGACAAAATACTTAATTAAAACTCAAAATGGGCTCTCCAGATTTCAAAGTCATCAATAGAAACCCGGCCATTGCAAGAAAAATCTGCCATGCTTTGAGCAGAGGAAGAACCTCGGATAAAGGCATTAAACCACAAATCAAAATCCAAAATATCGGTTTTATTATCGCAATTCCCATCTCCTCTAGCCTTAGCCGTCTGCCCAAAAGTAGTTTGGCAGCTGCACTCTTGGGAAGACTCACACGCCTCACCCCAGCAAAGGCGGGATTCGAATTGATTATTATTGGTCGTGCAAGTTAAGCCGCTTTCGCACTGAGCAGTGCTAATGCAGGGCTCTTCGCATCCTAAAGGAACGGGCGTCGGCGAAGGCGTACTGGTCGGTGTCGGTATTAAGGTTGGTGTTGGCGTAGCAGTGGGCGCAAGAGTAGGCGTGGGAGTAAAAGTCGGAGCCAGAGTTAAAGTTGGAGAAGGTGCGGCAGTGGGCAGATCAGCAACAGTAATTGTTCCTCCCTGACCAGACAAGGAAATGTCTAATGAGCCATTTTCGTTTGGCACGCGAGAGCGGGTAAATTCTAGTAAAGTCTCCCCTAAAACAGCATCTGTCTTAACTTTAACTTTAAAACTGCCCAAAGCCAAGGGCTCACCTGGAGCTATAATCAAAGCCGGCTGCGGGCCAGTATTTTCCTGATAGCGATAACAAGTTAAGTTGATTTTATTGCCGTCAACGCCATTTTCCGGCCCAGCAGCTGGAAACTGAGAATCACAGTTTACTTCGCTTATTTCCAAAACAGCCGGATCAAACTCCAAATCCGCTCCGGCAACTCTTATGCCTTGGGCACTGCTGCTTACTAAATTTACTTGAACAGTAAATTCCTCTCCCCTTTCTCTTGGCTGATCGACCAAAGAAAGCCGGAAATCTACCTGCCCCTCTCCTCCGGCTGCTCCTCTTCTTAGCTCCTGTCTTTGCTCAACCAAATTAATGGCAATAAGCAGAACTGCTATTAAAAACAAAAAAGAAATCAAAATCTTTGTTTTCTTAGTCATTGCTTTTATCATTATCAGCGATTTTTAGTTAATTGTCCAGCTAGACATTAAAATTTGTAAATCAACAAAATCTACCCTTTGGTCGTGGTTAATATCAGCTGATGCCTGGCCCGGCCGGGGATCGGGCGCGGGCGGCTCTGTTTTCCAAGAAGAGAGCAAAATCGCCAAATCCAGCTCATCAATAATACCGGCCAAATCGCAGTTTAAATTTCCCTCCGCAGCTGCGGGGCAGGCCACCTCCGGAGTGGGAGTGGGAGTGGGAGTAGGAGTGCCCTCCGATTCGAAGGGTAATGCCGCAAAAGCTCTGCCCAAGTTGTTCAAAGAAATATTATTTCCCTCTTTATTTGTTAAAGCACCAAAACATAAATTGCGGCTGCCAGCATCGCTTCCGCTTAAGGCAGAAGGATCACATCGGCCAAAGCTCCACCAAAAATAGCGATCTACTGGCGACTGGTCAGATTCCAGCCAATTCACTAACTTTTGCATGAAATTAACACAAAGCTGATTGGGATCATTATCTATTCTGTCAAAACGACATTCACAGCCTGTTTGATTGCTAAGGCTATTGCAATTGCCATCGGTCATCAAAGTGCCAAACTCAGTGAGCCAGACCTCCGCTCCCCAAGAACTCTTATCTGCGACTACCCGGTGGTTTAAAATCTGGTTTTTAAAAGTATTAAAATAAGCATCAATATTATTGGTGCTGCCAAGCTGGCCTTGCCAATGATAAAGATGAATATGCCAGCCGGCAAAGACTTTTTGGTAGTCTCGACTTAAGCCATAATTTTGGGCTATATTAAACCAGGCATTAGGTATACCATGATACCAGGCCACAATAAATTTACCCCCCGGGTCATACTGTTTAATAAACCTTATCGTAAAAGCTATGTCATCCGCCATTTGGTTTACATTGCCGTGATAATACGCATCTTCTTCCCATTCCGGTTCATTTAAAATCAACCAATAGCCGCCTTGGCCTCGTCTTTCTACAGTTTGCTTAATACCTCGAGCCGGACATTCATTAGCAACATTTATTGCTTGCTTGTCGGAGACAGAGCAGTTTTCCGGATCAGGATTAGCTCTCAACTTGTCAATATGACTTTTTTTCAGCATAGGAGCAGTATTTTGACTGGCGCTGTAAGGGCTGTAGCGATAAAAACTACTGACTCCCAGCTCGCTAGCTTGAGCATACTCTTCATATAGGGTAGCCGCTCCTTTTTTGGCGGAAATGCGATCAGGCCCCGGGCTCGGATTAACCGTGGGCGAAGGCATTAAAGTAAGCGTAGGGATAGGAGTTAAGGTGGGCGTAGGCGAACCAGGCCCACTGGTAGGCGCAGGGCCGGTGCTATCGCCGTCTAAATAAATCGCATAAAGCATCGCATTTTTTAAAGTAAACTTAAGTTTAATATCTCGGTTCTTAAAGTCAGCAATATTGCAACCAGCTGCTTCCTTTCTAATCTCATCCACTCGGCCAATCAAAGTGCAAGCTTGGCTCCGATTAGGATTATTAACATCAAGAATTTCCATTTGTGCTTGACCCGGGCCATCATAGCTCATCCCGGTATCTAAATTTAAATAAAGCTTGTCTGCATCCGTTTTAATAGTTTTAGTAGTCAAAATACCGGTGCGGCCGGCAGTATCTTTGCCCACATACTGGCCGGCATAGCGGTCTTTTTTCAAAATGGCTAAACCCAATCCCCGATCCGAATAAACTTTATGGCCAAACTTGTAGCCACCATAGTAAAAATAAAGCAAATCGCCCACTTCGACCACACTGTCTATCCAAGCATGGGCATGGTCCCAAGCGGCAGAATCCGGATTAGGAGCAAAAAAGACATTCTTGTCAGCGCTTAATTTATTTAAGTCCACCAAATAAGCGCCCCGGCGATAGCCGGAGGCGGAAGTGGCCTTGGGATTATTGCCGGTGATAATCTTATCTACCCGATCACGCTGCCAATCAATGCCATTGTGACTATATGCCAAAACCGTATACCCAATACCATAAACTGCTCGCGGCTCAAGAGGATTCGGTCGGGCCGGATTAGGAACATAGGTTGTTGCTTTATCCGGAGTATCAGGAGACTTAAAATCATCATGCAAAACCTTGCTAAAGCAGATCAGGTGATCTCCCCGACGCATAGCGTTGGCACAGCCATACCATTGGATTTGGCCTTCGTCTTGGGAACTGGGCGGAAATAACATCGTGCCATTAGTCCAGCTGATTAAATTAGTGCTAGTATTAAGATAGGTGGTTCGGCCCTGATAGTCTTGAGCTCGGCCGCCACTGTCCGTAAAGCTATGCTGCACTTCCGGCTTGCTCAAAACACCATATTTTTGGGTCAAAGGGTCATAATAAAGATCCCAAATGTCATTTTTAATTGCTGGGAGGAGTTTATTATAAGTCAGCACAGGATTATTTGGTTCTTCCTGCCAGTTAATGCCATTGGCAGAGGAAAATAAATCCATTCCTCTTCTGGCGCTATTAGCCGGATCAAAATAGGTTTCACTGGAAATAAACCGGCGGTTGCTATTTAAGCCTTTGTTTTGTGTGTCATCCAATCGCACGCTGTAAGCCACCTGCTGGCAAACTCCCCAATTAATTCCATCGCTAGATTCCCGATAAACTGAGTGAGCCGGATAAGTAGGCACACTTTCATCGTATTGCCTATACCACATCTTAAATTTACTATCTTTAGGGTCAAACACCACTTCCACCTCGTAATTAAAATTGGTGCAGTTAAAATTGCCGTTTTCCATTTCAATACTGGGGATCACGGGGTTGCCAGCATTACGCGCTGGCTGATTAGTTTTCCGAATGATGTTAGTTTTGCTTTCAATTAAATAATCGTCCAAAAAAAGATGGGGGCCATCCGCTAAAATAAGAGCACCGGCAGCCGCTTTATTTTCCGGATTTTGCTGTCTTTGAACCAAATAAGAAGCGCCAAGCAAACCAAAAAGAAGAACGAAAATCGGAAGCAGGTAAAAAGTCTTTTTCATAATCCTAAAATCTAGAATACCAGAAAAATTATCTAGTTGTCCAGCTGTTTAGCAAAACTTGCAACTCGCTTTTAGGGCTGGACAAAGTATTCCAGGAAAAAAGCAAAGCAGCCAAGTCCATTTCGTCGATAAGCTCAGGCTCAAAATCAAACTCATAAATATGAACTTGGTAACGTTCAAAATTATCAACAAAGCTGTTATTAACCACCGGTATCGTTCTGTTTTCATTCAAAACCCTTACTTGGTTTGTACTTAAATTGGCCGGCAGCTGAAAACGAACTCCTGTTAATTTCTGACCTACTGTCTCCGGCCGAACATTCTGATTATTACTATGACCGCTAATATTCACGGCCAGAATAACGTGACTATTGCCATCAACGCCATAGCGGTAAACCAAATTATCGGCTGACTGATTTACTGTAATTTGAGGATTATTAGTCCAGCCATTGTTCATCTGAACACCGATAGATTGAATTTCTTTGGTAATTCCATAAACCAAATCTTTAACATAATTGCCAGACCAGGGCTCCCACCAAAAAAGAATTCCATCTACCCCCTGGACCAGAGCCGTATAAACATGGTAGCGAAATTCCGGCCGGGTTAAATCTCTATCACCTTCTTTGAAGTTGCCTCGGGTATAATCCTGAGCCCAAGCTACTGCAATATAGCCTGCTTTTTCGTTTTGGCGGGCAAAGGCGATTCCCTGTTTCCAAATATCATAAGAATAGCGAACCATATAATTAAACTCGCCAAGATCATTACTGCCGCTGCACTTGCCTGTACTTGGAAGCTTGCAATCCCGCGGGTACCAGTCGTTCATTAAAATATCATAGGCTTCTGTGTATTCCGAATAGGGCCGGGCCCAATGCACCACCGCCCCGTAATTTTGAGAGTCAAGACTTTTAATAATCTGGTAATACTCAATCCTATTTTCAGCACTAGTCTGGGGCTGGTGCAATTCTGGCTCATCCGCCAGATACCAGCCATAAACAGCCGGATGATCTTTAAAATTCTGCACAATAGATCTGGCCCAACCTATTGATTGCTCAAAGCTTCTCGTGCCATCTCGGTAGCTATTATCTTCTAAATCAAGCATAACTTTAATACCCTGCTCTTGAGCCTCGTCCAGATATCCCCGAATAATATTTAAACCAGCTGATTCAGTATGATAGGGCATCACCAAATTCATCCCTTTCTGGGAAAACTCAGCTAATTTTTGCTGACCATTTACCGAGGCAAACCAGCCGATCAAAAAGGGACGGTCGGAAACGGCCGAAACCGGCCGGAAAAAGAAAAAAAGAAAAGTTAAAAGCAGTAAGATTATCATTTAGTTTTCCAATTGCTTAGCAAATTTTGTAATTTAGCCTTGCCCTCCGAGTCGGAGGGCCAAGAAGAAAGAAGTCTTGCTAAATCCATTTCGTCAATTATGCTCGCTTCGGTCATCGCTTGATAAGCATTAAACATTGGCGAAATTAGCCGATAATCAACCACTTTATCCCCCTCATAGATACGAGCTAAAAAAGGAGGGTGGCGAAAGCGATTAGCTTGCCCGCAAATATTCAAATTATCTTTGGCCGCCACCTCAAACCAATAAATTTTTTCTACTCCGGCGGCAATTAGCGGCTCAAAAACTTTAGTTAGTTCGGCAGCGACCAAATTCGGGTCCACGCACTGCCCGCCCCGATTTACTTCTGTCATCCAAACTGGCTTACTTTCCAGCCCATATTTGGCCAAAACCTGCTTGACTCTTTTTAGCCCGTCGTAAACCAGGTCATTAGTATGGCCATAATAATAGTGAAAATTAAAAACATCAAAGTAGGCGGAAGCGGGTTTATTTAGGTAGGTTTTGCTAAGCAGTTGGTCAAGATAGGCGCCTGGCTCTATGCCCGCTTGGCTGATTCCGCCTAAAACGACTATTGCTTGAGGATCGCTTTTTTTCACTGCCCGATAGCCCCGATAAAGCATTTGCCCATAGTCGGATAAACTGCCATAAAAATAAGTATTGGAGTTTAAATCCGGTTCGTTCCAAATTTCCCAATTTTTAATCTGGCATTTTCCGCCCGGTCCGCAGCCATAGCGTTCAACTGTTTTTTCCACAAAATAAGCAAAAACTTGAGGGTTGGGGGCGCAAATGCGTCCTTGCCAGCGCACTGTCCCATCTTGGTTGCAATTTGGATCTTGGTACGCCCATTGGGGGGTAAACATAAAATAAGCCAAGGGCGCGATATCGTTATCAACTAGAAGTTTAATAAACTGATCGTGCTTATCCCATTTCCAAAGGCTCGGGTCAGTTCCCTTTGATTCAGTTAGGCCTTGAATTTCCGGCCAGTAAATAGGCAGGCGGACGTTTTTAACCCCCGCTTCTGCCATGGTTCTGACTATTAATTCCCACTTCCCCGGCGGCAGCAGCTGGTCCCAGGTCCAAAACAGATCGACATTCATGCCAAAAGGAGAGGAAGCAAAACTGGGAGGAGGAAAAATAAAGAAAGCAAGAAGAAAAAAAGAGAAAAGAAATTTTTTGATCACAAAATCAGGATAACAAAAAACGTAAACTTTGTCATTGCGAGCGAAGCGTGGCAATCTTGCTTTCCCAAGGGGATTGCTTCGTCGCCGACTCCTCGCAATGACACCGTCTTCGTTTAGAATTTTAAGAATTAGAATTTGGTATTTGTTTGGAGCTTAGAAATTATCGCGAAGCGAAAAGACCATCTTTAGTGGAAGGTGATATGCCTGCCCCACATACCACCCTCCAAGAAAAACGGTCTTAAATCAAGGCTAACGCGGCCTAAATTTATCTAAAAAAGGGTTAAATTTTTTCTTGACAAATATTTTAAGCCCGTGTATTTTTAAAAGTGAAGGGGCATTGTTATGCGCACACACTCCTAGCCCGTGTAGACGCTAACGATGCTCTTTCATTTTATATAATGTTAAAGTAAAGTTGTCGTCGCCTGCATAATAATCAGTCTTCCCCCTAATTTTCCTGATCTTTTTAAGTCGCCCGCGCGGTCTTTTTTGCTATTCTTAGGCCCAAAAACGACTCTAGCCTTGCCCAAAAACTGAAGTATTTTTTCTTTCATCAACTGAATTTACATGTTTTTTCAAAACTTGTCAAGTCCTATAAATTATTCTACTCCCCTTTTCCCCCTACCCTGTAGTATATGTTATTATGTATTTTAGGTTCAAAACGAGGGGTGTTAACATATAAATATGTTTATGTGGAAAACCTCGTTGTCATTGCGAGGATTCCTGTCATCCCGAGTGTAACCGAGGGATCTTTCTTAAATCAGAAAAATATTCTAATCGATCCCAAAGATTCCCGCCTGCCATCGCCTGACGGCTCAGGCCGGATGGCGGGCATGGCCTCGACTTCGCCCCGCGACTCGCGGGGCTTCGCTCGGAATGACAAAGAACTCACAATTAGGATTTATTATTTCTCCTGTTATAATCAATCATGGCAAAAACCCGCACTAGTTTTATCTGCCAAAACTGCAACTGCTCTTCTCCCAAGTGGCTTGGCCAATGCCCAAACTGCAGTGCCTGGAATACGTTGGTGGAAACCGTAATCAAGTCGCCAACAAAAAGCCAGAATAGCGCTTCTTTATCAGCCTTCAATCTAAAACAAATTAAAAAAGAGAAAATTGGAAAAACCGAAACTAATATTAAAGAGCTAGATCAGGTCTTGGGCGGCGGCTTGGTTCCTGGCCAGGTTGTCTTGTTTTCCGGCGAGCCCGGTATTGGCAAAAGCACCTTGCTAACACAGTTAGCCTTAAGTCTGCCTCATCGACAGACCATCTACTATGTTTGCGGCGAAGAATCACCGGAGCAGGTTTTTTTGCGCGTCAAAAGGCTGCAAAAAACCTCTTTGAAAAACTCTAATTTATTTTTGCTGCCAGCGACTAACGTTGACCAGATTATTGATTACCTCAATCAAACCCCCGCTCTCGCCTCGCCCGCCAAGGAGGCGGGCGGGCCACCTCTGGTCATCATTGATTCTATTCAAAGTTTGTCTACCGCTGACTTGTCGGGCATGGCCGGGTCTGTTGGCCAGGTAAGAGAATCCGCCCAAAGGCTTATTAGCTTTGCCAAAAGAAACTATGTGCCAACCTTGCTCGTTGGCCATGTTACCAAACAAGGCAATATTGCCGGGCCGAAGGTTTTAGAGCATGCGGTGGATACGGTTATTTATTTTGAAGGAGAGAAAAGAGCGAATTTGCGCTTGCTTCGAACCACTAAAAACCGCTTTGGTCCTACCGACGAGGTCGGCCTTTTTCAAATGACCGCCAGGGGCCTAATACCCGCAGAAAATGAGATATTAATTAAAAATCTCACCTCCACGAAAGTTGGCTCAGCTTTTACGGTGGCCGAAGAAGGAAGCCGGCTTCTCAATAGCGAAATTCAAGCCTTAACCACTCAAAGCTTTACTCCCTACCCCAAACGAGTCATTACCGGATTGAGCCGGAATCGGGCAGAAATGCTGATTGCCGTTACCCAAAAATATCTTTATCTTCCTCTTTTTAAATATGATATTTTTCTAAATGTTGCCGGAGGATTAACGATTAAAGAGCCGGCCGTGGATCTGGCGGTTTGCGCCAGCCTTTATTCTTCTTATAAATCTAAGCCCCTCCCTGCTTTAAGCAGTTTTTGGGGCGAAGTTTCCTTGCTTGGCGAAGTAGGAAAAGCCTCCCAAGAAACGGGCAGGAAAAAGCAAGCCCGAAATTTGGGGATAAAAAAGATTTTTAACCAAAACCGAATTGGGAATATTAGGGAGCTGAAGAAAATATTCTAAGAAATTTTAAACTGTCATTGCGAGGAATATTGTCATCCTGACGAAGGTTGAGAGTTTCTGTCATCCCCGCGCAGGCGGGGACCTGTTCTCAATGTCATCCTGAGCGAAGCCCCGCGACTCGCGGGGCGTAGCCGAAGGATCTTTTAGTTCCGAAGATCTCTCGACTACGCTCGAGATGACATTGTTTCTGGCAATGACATTTGGTTGATTTGTCTTTTTGCAGGGGGTTTTATTCATCAAACCCGTGTTTGAAATTTGGAACTTGAGATTTACTATCTATTTCTGATTATTCAAATTCTTCAAAAAAGCCTTGTTATCCTTAGTCTTGGCCAATTGCTCCACAAAGGCTTCGGTTCGCTCTTCTTTGCCCAGCAAGTCAATCATCCGCCGCATTCGCACCACAGCCGGATAAGTTTTTTGATCATAAAGCAATTCCTCTTTTCTGGTGCCTGAGCGCTGAATATCAATTGCCGGATAAATTCTTCTTTCTGCCAGCCGGCGATCTAAATGCAGCTCCATGTTTCCTGTTCCTTTAAATTCCTCGTAAACTAGATCATCCATCCGAGAGCCCGTATCCACCAGGGCCGTACCAATAATCGTTAACGAACCTCTGTTCTCAATATTCCGAGCCGCTCCAAAAAAGCGCTTGGCCGGATATAAAGCCGCCGGGTCAAACCCTCCTGACAAAGTTCTTCCGGAGGTAGGAATCGCCAAGTTATAAGCCCGGGCCAACCGAGTAATAGAATCCAAAATTACAAAAACATTTTTATCCATTTCCACTAATCTTTTTGCCCGCTCAATAGCAACTTCGGCCGCCCTGGTTTGGTAATCGGGCGGTTCATCAAAATTAGAAGCAATCACTTCTCCTTTTACACTGCGGCGAATATCTGTTACCTCTTCCGGCCGCTCACCAATTAAAACCGCCATAAGGTGAATTTTGGGATAATTTTTAGCTACCCCGGCGGCAATGTCTTTTAATAGCCAGGTTTTTCCGGCCTTAGGCGGGGAAACAATCAAGCCCCGCTGGCCAAAGCCCACCGGAGAAACCAGGTCAATCATTCGCAGCGAAACCGGCTCTTTGCCTATTTCCATTTTTATCTGGGGCTCGGGGAAAATCGGAGTCATGTCATTAAACCAAGGACGAGACTGAATTTTTTCCACCGGCTCACCGTTTACTTTTTCAATTTTCAAAATGCCGTAATAACGTTCATTTTCTTTTGGCGATCTAACTTGGCCGCCAACCATATCCCCTTCGCGTAAGCGAAAACGATGAACTTGGGAGGCAGAAATATAAATATCTTTATTGGAAGGAATAAAATTAGGCCGCAAAAAGCCATGTCCGTCCGGAGTCATGTCTAAAATTCCTTGGGAAAATTCTGTGGGCAGGTGAGCGTCAGGCATTGAGCGGGAATAATCATCGGCAGTCACGAAATCTTGTTTCACTGGCTCTCTTTCTGAAGAAGTTTTATTAGTGGGTGTAGGCATAAAATATCTCCTTTAAAATTTATAATTTATTTAAAAATAGCTTTTTTCATTATCTTTCCGCGGAAAACTAAAGAGGGCACGAAATCTTTATTATTGTAAACCAGCTTAGTAATTTTTGTCAAGAGCAAAATGTAATGTGCATTTTAATCATCCCGACACTAATCAGGTCCACAGTCATCCCGAGCGAAGTCGAGGGATCTTCGCCCTGCCTAATTCCCAAAGATTCCTCGACTCCTCCCGAGTACTCGGGACTCGCTCGGAATGACTCAGAAGTGCAAACTGGCACGGGGTCAAGAGCAAAAGTTTACTCCCTTTAAAAAGGCCTTGGCTTCTTTGGCTTTAGGATATTTATTTACCGCTTGCCAAAAGTCTTTTCCATGGCCGGAATATATAAGATGGGCCGCTTCATGCAAAATTAAATAATCAATTACCCAGGAAGGCGCTTTTTTTAAACGAGCGGAGATTCTAATTTTTTTATTTTTAGAATCGCAGACCCCAAAAATTTTCTGCTGACGCAAAGACCAGCTAATCTGGAAGTCCGGCAGTTTTTTTAACGAATACTTTTTAGCCAGTAAATCAGCCCTTTTCTTTAAATATGTATTACTTATTCCTCTATCTTTTTGGCGTAGTTTTCGGGCAAAAAGATCAGCATAATAATTGATTTTTGCCGCTGATAAAAAATAGGGCACGTGCAATTCCATTATCCCGCCTTTTAAATGAGCACTTATTGTTTTTCTTCTTCTTAAACTTCTTTTGACTTTTATACGCATTGGCAATATTTTACCTTAAACTAAAAAGTAGAATAGGAAAAGAGGAAATGAAAGGAATATGTTTTAAGAGGCCTGGAGGGGATTTGTCGTTGCGAAGGGTATTGTCATCCCCGCGCAGGCCGAGAGCCCTGGTCATCCTGAGCGAAGCCCCGCAGCTGCGGGGCGCAGCCGAAGGATCTTTTAGCTCCGAAGATCTCTCGACTACGCTCGAGATGACATTGTTTCTGGCAATGCCATTTGGTTGATTTGTCTTTCTGTAGGGGTTTGATTTATCAAGCCCGAAACTATTCATAGCCTTAGTTTAGATTTAAAAAATCAAGTTAAAAACGTTATAATATAGCGTAACATCTAATTAGGCCTGGTGTCCGAGTAGCTAGGAAGCGGTCTGCAAAACCGTCCACAGGGGTGCAAATCCCCTCCAGGCCTCAAAACAAATTTATGCTATAATATTTCTTATGAGCCGTGAATATTTGCAAACAGAATGCAAGGGCCTAATAACAAGAGAGGATTATACTGAAGCGGCAATTAGAAATTTTGAAGATTCCCCCGATAAACAAACCGCTTCGGAATTAGCATGTCTGATTGTGGATCAGCTCCCTGTCTCCAACGATTCTTTCCTTTTATTAAGCAGGTACTTTACTGAAAAAGAAGCGGGGGCTTTATTTTCTGTTGCTTTTGAAGCAAGTTGCTTTGCTTATAATCCCCAATTAACCAGAGACGGCCGACCGCTTAGTTTCAGCGAAACTGATGAAATGAAAGCTTATTCTAGAGAATTTTTAATTCTTATTCTTTTGGGAAAAGCAGACGCTCTAAGCTTTAAAGAAGAAGATCGTTTAACTGAACTTTATCAAGCTCTGACTGAAATAGTAGCCCAACAGCGGGAAGCCGAGGAAATGGCCGAATGCCAAATTAAATTATAACCACTAAAAAGACAGCTAAAAACAAAAATCCCAGCCAATAAAAAACTTGCCTTAAGGGCGGCATTTGGGCAAATTTTGGCAGTTTCTTCTTATTCAAAAGCCAGATTAAAGGAAAAGCAATAGTCATGCTTAAAGCATTAAGCACTGCCGAGAGCGTTAGCAAGAAGCGAGGCTCGGTCCAGCCCAAAAGCAAGACAATAATGCCGAGTGTAATCTGAAACCAAAGAGCTAAATAAAAATATAAAGAAGCGTTTACTTTTTTCCCTTTTTGGTAATTAACCAAAAGCAGGTTTTCGGAAATAATCCGAGAAGTTGATTCCAAAACTCCCACTTGGGTGGAATAAAGCATACCGGCCGCCAGCAGTAAAAAAGCCACTCGGCCAAAACCACCCAAAGAGCGGCCCACCACCTGGCTTTCGCTAAAAAGGAAATCAAAACCCTGGCGGCCGGCTTGGCCAAAAACCAGGGTGTAAGAAAGCAGAGATAAAAGCAATATGGTTATTAAGCCCAAAAACCAAAAAACCAGCAGGTGCTCTTTTTGAATTAATTTCCACCAGGAGAAAAAGCGTTTTTGATTTTGAGGAGTATTAGCAAAAAGAGCGCCGCCAAGCTCGGCCTTAGGGGAGCTTTTATTAAATAAAGAGCTAATTTTAGTGCTAAACCTGCCCATGCCAAAGCCTTTCTCTTTAATATAGTAAGACTGAGCCAAATTCAAATTTCCCCCTGCCCCAGCATAAGCAATCGCTCCTAAAAAGGAAGCCAATATCAATCCGGAATTTTCCGATGGGATTAGCCGCCAGCCCTCGCCCTTACCCACTATTCCCAAAGCCAGCTTAAGCCAATCTCCTCCCTTGGCAAAAAAAATCACTAAAAAAATAATAAAGGGCAAGCCCAGCAAAACGACCGTTTTTTGAAAAAGCTCCAGGGTTTTATATAAAGTTTTTCCTAAAGATAAAATTAGGCCGACAAAAATCAAAAAGAAAATCGCTATCCACACGCTATTTTCAATACCCAAAAGAGAAGAGAGAATTTCCGCTACTCCCGAAGAAAAACCGGGAAGAGACCAGGGAATAAAAGTAGAAATAATAAACCAAAACGGAAGAAACTTATTTAGCTTCCGAAAGCCCACAAAAACCGATTCGCCCCAGCAAAGAGCGTAGCGCATTGCCTCAGCATTTAGCAAAAATTGAAAAGAAATACCCAAAACCGCTCCCCAAAGCAAACCTAAGCCAAATTGAGAAGCTAAGTAGGGCCATAAAACAAGTTCGCCTGAGCCCAGAGCCAGCCCTAAGAGCACAAAAGATGGCCCGATAATATTTTTTAAAGCCGGAACTTTCGGCAAAACCTTATTGTTTTTCATTTTAAAAATTTAAAATGCAAAATTCTGCCGCCAAATTTCATAATCGTCAATGCCTGCCCTTCCAGAGCAGTCAAAATCTGCCTGCTGACGATAAAAACTACTGTTCCGAACAAAAGCTTCAAACCAGTAGTTATAATCAATTAAATCAGTTTGGCTGTTGCAATCAGCATCCGCCTGAGCAAGAAAGCTCCGTCCAGCCGAGCTCGAGCACGAGCAATCTAAGGTAGTTGTCGGCAACGGAACTGCCCTAAGATCCTCATCAAATTTCTGCCACCCGGGAACACTGCGCAAGCCGCTGATCATTTCCGTCTGAAAGCAAACAAAGCTTACCTTTGCCGCTTTAGCGATTTCAAAAATATTAGTAAATCTGTCTACTACCCAAGAGTAATTTCCTCCCAAAAAACTGGCCTGATCCGGAGGATTAGCAAAAAGCCAAGGGTGGCCGATTTCAAAGCCAACCTGAGCTTGAGAAGACCACTTGGAAAAAAGATCACGGTAATAATTAGCGATTTTTTGGCGAGCACTATCCAGTCCATCGCCCACATTAGTGGGGTCTAAGCCGTTATATTTTAAAAACAGCCTGGCCCCATACTCCGGCACCTTTTTCTCTACCACCGCCTGATCTAAAGAAATAAGCGCCCTGGTTTCCGGGTGAATAAAAAGAGAGTTATAGCCCAATTGCAGGGCAACCGGCCAGCGCTTAAAGGTTTCTAAATAAAGATCTACCAAATTTAAAACTGAATTATAGTAAGCAGCCCGAAAAGTATAAACCTGATTTAAGTTATCAGGATTTAAGCCTAAAGAGCTAATAAGAATTCCCTCCGCTCCCCCAGACCAAAGCTGCATTTCTCCGTACATTCCGCCAGACATCATCATAATTCCCCCAATGGTTTGCTGGTAAGCCGAAGATTGACTTTCCAAGTGCTCGTTTACCGCATTTAAAAAAATAGCCAGCCTCTCTAAATAAACCTGATCCCAGGGGGCAAGCAGGCCATGATCTCGGCCATCTGAACGAACGATTTTAAACCACCTGGCTCCCATTGACTCCAGCCAGGCCGGAGCGGCGTGGTTGCCAGCTACAGTTTGAAGAGAAAGCCAAATTTTTACTCCTCGACCTTGATAGCTTCTAATCAACTCATCAAGAGCAGAAAAATTATAAACTCCGGCACTAGGCTCTAAATATTTCCACTGAACACTTGGCCCGGCTTCATAAGACCAGCTAAATTGTTCGTCTAGGCTGGCAGCCGAATGGCAAATACCTATGCCCTGAGTGCTGGATAATTCGGCCCGAGCGCTTTTGGGAGTATAAAGAAAAAATAAAATTATTAGCCAAAATCCTTTTTTCATCAATCCATTTTAGATAGAAAGCAATGGTAAAATCAACTGATGGCCAAAAAAAACTCCTTACTTGCCTGCCTTCTTCAAACCCTTGCTTATGCCAAAGTATATTCTTTTCCTCTAACCCAAAAAGAGCTTTATCAAAGATTAATTTCTCCCCCGCCTAATTCTTATTCCTCTTTTTCTTCTTTTTGCAGAAAATTAAATTACCGGGTAAAGCAAAAAAAGATCGGCCAAACTTGCGGTTATTATTTCTTGCCCGGTGCTTTTAGCCTAATCGCCAGGAGAAAAAAACTTGAAAAAAACTGGCCGGATAAATTTGAGCTCGCCAAAAAATCAGCCCAGATTTTAAAAAAAATTCCCGAAGTCTTTTTTGTTGGCTTGAGCGGAAACTTAAGCTTAGGCATAGCTCAACCGAAAGACGACATAGATCTACTAATCATCACCGCCCCAAATAGCTTATGGATAGCCCGCCTAAAAATTTATTACTTGCTCAAAAGCTCAAAATTCCCAGTACGCCAACCCGGAAAAAAAGACGCCAAAAATAAGCTTTGTTTAAATTTATATCTAGACTTTTCTAATTTAACTTTACCCAAATACAAGCAAAACTTATTTAATGCTTATCAAATTGCCTTAATTAAACCGCTTTATTCTAAAAATAGAACTTACGAAAAATTTTTGGCATCTAATTCTTGGGCAGCCAAGTACTTGCCCAATGCCTTTACCCCGCCACTGCGGGGTCAACACCCCAGAAGTGTGGCCTTCGCACACCCCTGGGGTGTGTTTAGCAACTATCTTGCCTACCTCATTCAGCGCCTATATATGTTTCCCAAGAAAACTAAAGAAAAAATTACTCTCACCCAAGCCTTTTTCCATCCTCGCCCGAAAACCTCGCCATTTGATCTTCTAGCTCGTAAACGCCCTCAAAATAGCCAGCATTAATTTCAACTTCTAAAAGACCCTCTTCCTCAACCCCCCGGCAAACCTGTTCATGCACTTCCTGTGGGCTAAGCCCTTCCTCAACTTTTCGCTCGTAAAGCTCCATCCCCCAAGCGCGGGATTTTCTGGCTAATTTTTCTTCCCTCAAGTATTCCTTTATAGATGAGATAGACGAGAATAATCTTTCAATTTTTCCCATAAAACTAGTTTATCACGCTTTTTCCCTATGATTTTCCTCTTGACAAGAATACTAGTGTGTAATAAAATTACACCATGAATATAAACAGTCGATGGACTGAAGTTCTAAACAGCCCGAAAATAAGAACCCAAGTAATTTTAACTCGTCTTTTAAAAAAAATTATTGATGCTCAAAGGAAAACCACCGACGAAAGCCTTTCGGAATATCTACGCAAAGCTGCTTACTTGAGAATCGTTTCCGAAAAGGCAATCAATCAAAAATTAGAGGGGCTGGCTAATCAGCTAATCGGTAGTGTTTCTTTGAAAAGTCACCCGGAATGGAAAACACCCCGCAATCTTGACCGCTGGCTGAAAAACTTACGTCAAGAATGGGAAAAATGAAACTCTATTTACTTGATACCAATATTTTAATTTACGCTTTGGCCAATAAAAAGCCTTGGGCTTCTCGCTTTAGAAAGTGGATTAAAGATAAACAAGCGGCAATCTCTGCGATTACGGCGGCCGAGTTTTTAACCGGCGCTTCTCCCCAAGAAGCCAAAAAATTTGAGCTTTTTTTAGACGAATTTGGTACCCTTCCGGTAGAAACGAGCACCGCCCGACTAGCTGCTGAATATCGGAAAGAATTCTTGCGTCAAGGTCGAAATTTAAAATTACCTGATTGTTTAATCGCGGCTACGGCCAAGTATTATCAGGCAACACTGGTTACTTTCAATCGATCCGATTACCCAATGAAAGACATTACTATTCTTTCCTAAATTTTCCTCTTGACAATTTTTTTCCTTAGCAGTAATATAGAGTTACTGATAGTTTGTTACTTTTTATTATTTTCAATAATTTTTAAAGGAGATATTTAAATGGTCAAAGCAAAAGTTCTTCCTGCTCCCGGCTACTTATTAGTTAAACCCCTGGCCTGCGAAAAAACCACTGCCTCCGGAATAGTGCTCCCTGAATCACATGAAGAAAAACCCCAAGAAGGAAAAGTCGTTGTTCTCGGCCCTACTTTAATTAACGAATATGGCAATAAGCTGGAATCTCCTTGTAAAAAAGGAGATTTAATTATCTTTAAAAAATGGGCCGGGTCAGAATATAAGCCCGAAGGGGAAGAAAACGAATTTCTTTTTGTCAAATTTGACGAAGTTTTAGCAGTTATAAAATAATAATTATTTAAAAAAGGAGCAATAAATAAAATGGCAAAACAACTACTTTTTGGCGAACAAGCCAGGCAAAAAATCTTAAAAGGTGCAGAAACTTTATCTAAAGCCGTAGTCACTACCTTGGGCCCTCGCGGTCGCAACGTTGCTTTGGAGCGCAAATGGGGCTCTCCAAATGTGGTACACGACGGAGTAACAGTAGCTAAAGAAATTGAACTTTCTGATCCTTGGGAAAATATGGGTGCTCAGCTGGTTAAGGAAGCAGCTTCCCAGACCAATGACGTAGCCGGCGACGGAACTACAACCGCTACTTTGCTTGCTTGGTCCATGATCAGCAACGGCTTAAAAAACGTCACGGCCGGCGCTAACCCAATGCTTATTAAAAAAGGCATTGAAAAAGCCACGGCAGCTGTTGTTGAGGAGCTAAAAAGACTAGCCAAGCCCATTAAGGGAGAAAAAGAGATTGCTCAAGTAGCCACAATTTCCGCAGCTGATTCTCAAATTGGCTCTAAAATTGCCGAAGCCTTAGAAAAAGTCGGCCGGGATGGCGTGATTACCGTAGAAGAAGGCCGCGGGCTGGAGCTGGAAATTGACTATAAGGAAGGGATGGAATTTGATCAGGGTTTTGCCTCCCCTTACTTTGTCACCGACCCGGAATCTATGGAAGCAGTTTCGGAAAAACCTTATATTTTAATTACCGATAAGAAGATTTCCTCTGTTCAGGAAATTCTCCCCTTTTTGGAAAATCTGGTCAAAGTAACTAAAAACTTTGTCATTATTGCCGAAGAAATTGAGGGCGAGGCTTTAGCTACCCTGGTCGTCAATAAATTGCGAGGCACTTTCAATTGTCTGGCCATCAAAGCGCCTGGCTTTGGTGACCGGAGAAAAGAAGTGCTGGAAGATATTGCGGTTTTAACCGGCGGCAAAGTAATTTCCGAAGACACCGGCCAAAAGCTGGAATCCGTCGAGGTTACCGACTGCGGGCAGGCCGAAAGAGTAATTTCGGACAAAGATAATACCCAAATTATCGGCGGCTTAGGCAGTAAAGGGGAAATAAAGGGAAGAATCGCCCAAATTAAAAGAGCAGTTGAGCTTGCGGACTCAGACTATGACAAAGAAAAACTACAAGAGCGTTTGGCCAAACTTTCCGGCGGAGTGGCGGTCATTAATGTTGGCGCGGCCACCGAGGTAGAGCTTAAAGAAAAGCAGGAGCGGGTCAAAGACGCGGTGGAAGCTACCAAAGCGGCGGTTGAAGAGGGAATCTTGCCTGGCGGCGGCGTGTCTTTCTTAAAGGCTAAAAAAGCGCTGATCGACTTAAAAGCCCAAAACGCTGAAGAAAAAATCGGCTTTGACATTGTTCGCCTGGCTCTAGAACAGCCCACCCGCTGGTTAGCCAAAAATTCCGGCAGAGACGACGGTTTTATTCTAAATAAAATTGAGGAAAAAATTAAAGCCAGTCCGGATTTTGGCTATAATGCCCTAACTGACCAGTTTGAAAGCTTAGTTAAAAGCGGGGTTTTGGATCCGGTCAAAGTTTCCCGATCCGCTTTGCAAAATGCCGCCTCAGTCGCGGCCATGGTTTTAACAACCGAGGTTCTGATTGCCGACATTCCGGAAAAGGAAGAAGAGAAAAGTTCGGGCGGAATGCCCGGAGGAATGCCCGGCGGTATGGGCGGTATGGGTGGTATGGGCGGCATGGGAGAGATGTAAAAATAGCATAAAGCTAAAAGCGAAAAGCTTAAAGCCAGAAAAGAAATTCAGAAAGGCGCGAGTTCTCGCGCCTTTTTTAGTTGAGTCCTAGAATTCCCGCCAGCTGGGAAAGAAAATCAGGAGGCATCTCTTCTGGGCTAAGAAAACCACCCTCGAATAAAAGAAGCTTTTCCCGTTCAATTCCTAACCGCTTGGCCACATCAGAGCGACTTAAACCACAATCGCGACGTCTTTTAGACCAACATGAGCCCTCTTCTCTCAAAGTCTCATATAAAGCATTAAAGTCCGAGTCTCGCCGACAGCGGTCAGCAACTTCAAAAATTTTTTCTATTGCCTCTGGCGAGAGGGAACCAATGGATGGCTCATTTTCTTCTCCGCTCTTCTTTGATCTCTCCATTCACCTCTCTTTATATAACCTTATTAAATAAAAAGTCAAGAAAAAATGCTTTTTCTTGTCTCAATGTTTTAAAACATTAAGACAAATCAGACTCATTTCGTTCACGATCGTGAATAGATTGGGTCAGAAAAGATAAAGCTTACCTCGTTTTCTTCACGATCGGAAGAAAAACGAGGGAATTGCTGTCATTGCGAAAGCTATTGTCATCCTGAGCGAAGGCGGGGATCTATAAAAACGAAGTCTCTGCGCAGCAAGCTAGCAGTTTCTTCTTTTGCTCGCTTTGCCAAGTACCATCTGATACCTGGCTTTACAAGGATTTATAGCTTTCATCCACAAAGCGAGTTCCGGGGTTTTCCGCTCGCAAAATAAAACTTGCATCAATCTTGTTACGATCGTGAAAAAAATGATGCGAAATATCTTCATTTTTCCAATCTTCTTCTCAGCCAGCTTGTATTCGCTTCATAATACTCTTTAACTTCCTTTAAATAATCCTGATATTTACGATTAGTTTCTTTATCTCTCTTTCCTTTGTGGTAATAGTAAGACAAATCTGAAGCCCAATAAAGAGCATTGCCAATTCGATCAGGAAAACTATCAAACCAAACAGGAGATCGTTCTCGAGTACTATAATAGATTGCTCCAGCCAAGTCCTCTAGATCGTCAACTTTTAACTTATCATTGAAAAAATCATCCAAAGCCAGCATAAAAACTAGTTTATAATCTTCGTAATTAGCTTTCTTTTTGTCCACTTGGGCTAAGCTAAAATATTTTCGCACCACACCAGCTTCCATATTTGGAATAATTTTGGTTTTTTTCACTGCTTTTCGTCTATCATAAAGATACTAACATCAGCATGATCTTCGTACTGCCCCCAATGAGTGACATGGGCGCTTCCATCATCTTCAAAGCCGATGGCACCTCCATGCCCTTCTGCCCCGGAGAAATGATCGCGAGAGAAAAGATCAATCTCTCTGCTCAACTCACACCTCCTTAGTCTATACTCCAGAGAGTTATTCCTTTTCGCGATTAAAAAGGATTACTCTCTCCGCCCACTTTTCGTTAAAGTGCCAGACTCGTCTATCTAGTCTTATTAGAATTAGTACACCATTATTATATCGTTGTCAAGAGTTTTTCTAATAAAAATAGATTTGCTATAATGAAAATCTGATGAAACACCTCTTTGAATTATCCCAAAAAATAAAAAAGTCAAGAATTTTAGCTGGCTTTTCCCAAAAAGAGTTGGGGGCAAAATTGAATCTTTCTGATAAAACTATTAGCGCTTACGAGCTTGGCCGAGCCATCCCTCCTTTGCCCACCCTCCAAAAAATTGCCCAAATCACCCAAAGACCAACTGAAGAATTTTTAGAAGAATCTAGTTTTGAAGACAAGCAAGCTAGGGAAATTAAGGCTAAATTAGACCTGATCTTAAAAAGAGTCAGTGCTATAGAAAGGAAAATTAAAAAATGATCTCGCCTGAAGAGTTAACGAATTTAAGCTTGGAAATTGGTCTATTAAAAAAGATTCAACGCACCGGCTGGGTTTTAAAAGGGGTTAAAGATGTTGAATCAGTCGCCGAGCATACTTGGCGAGTAGCCATGCTGGCGCTAATGTTTGCTCCCCAACTAAAACTGGATCCTTTGAAAATGGTAAAAATGGCCCTAATTCATGATTTAGGCGAAATTGGTATTGGCGATATCAAATGGGAGTCTGGGAAAAAAGTTATTGGCTCACAAAAGAAAAAACACCAAGACGAACGCCAAGTTCTTAAGAAAATGTTTGCCGATAATCCTAAATTCCAAGAGTATTTTCGTCTTTGGGAAGAATTTAACGCCGGGCGAACTAAAGAAGCAAAAATCATCAAGCAACTTGATAAACTAGAAATGGCTATTCAGTCATTAGAGTCATTAGAGTATGAGAAAGAAGGTTATCCGGCCAATTGGTTTAAAGAATTTTGGGATAACGCGGAAAAATATTTAGCTGGTCAAGAGCTGGAAAAATATTTTAATTATCTTCGAAAGCAAACGAACAAGAAAAACAACCCAGATCGTTCCTGAATTGCATAAAGAATGGGATCATTTGCATCGGTCTTGTTCCGATCGTGAAGAAAATGAGGTAAGGTCTTACATTAACTTGATACGAATACCTGAAATTGAGCCAGGGCATGAGGTAAGGAAGAAAAGGGCGCAAGAATAATTCTTTCGTCTAAGAGATATAAAGGATTGCTTTTTTGCTTTGCCCCTGGAAAACAACGATTAAAAGTTTGAGCATAAAGTTTGCTTAAATCCTGATTAGGATCCCGGTAAAGTTCAATTTCAAATAATTCTCTTCGCCAAACAAGTAAGCATTCGATAATAAGATTCTGCCAGAAAATATCCTGTTGTTTTTTTAAGACCCTCATTTCGACTTTCAACGCTTCTTTTTCCCGCCAGTAAGCTCCTTTTTGGAAATAATCAACTTTTTTTTGAAAACTATTTAAGGCGGCCACGACATGACTAAGCTCATGAATCAAATCAGCCATCTGATGGCGGTTATTAAGATTTTTGTCGATAGTAATTGCAAAGATATTTGCCTTATTTTTGTAATTAACTGCTGAATTTTTCCCTAAGTTAATCTTAATCTGACTTTCAAATTTCTTCAAAATTCTTTCTTTCTCAATCACTGAATCCAGCACTTCATTTAAATTATTAAAGGGAAAAGATTTGGCTAAACAAATTGCGCAAGGCCGGCCAAATTTGGAATAATACCAAGAAGGAAACGGCTTGCTATTCGATAATTGTTTATTAAAAACTAGAATTTGGCGATCAATACTTTTGATAAAAGCGTCATAGTCTCTCCGGGGTATTTTATGTTTTTCTAAAATCAATTGAAGAAAAGAAGAATATCCTTGTTTTTTGGCAAGTTGCTGGCGCGCCATAGTCAGCTGGACAAACTTCTTTTCAATTATTTTAATTGGCAGATTCCAATCTTGCCAGATTTTTGTTCGTTGAAAAAATGGGGCTTTAAAGATTTCATGATGCAGCCGAGGAATCAAATCAGGCGGCAATAACCTGAAAAAGCCAACTAAGGCTTTTTCATACAGGTCGGAGACTGATCCTTTCAAATTCACTTTTCTAAAATTCTGTTTCTTTACCATAATTGTTCTAAATTAACCCCTAGTTCATTTTTTAGAATACAAAAAAAGAAAGGGTGAAGCATACCGCTTTTGCGTAGTGACTCATACGCTTTATCTCTCCTGCGAGAGCACCCTTTCCCCTAAGATCTAGTCACTTATTCGGTTTTGGTTCCGTTTCTCAGGGCTTGCCCGTCGCTTGCTCAGCGTCTTGTGAGCAACCCCCACTCGCCCCACGGCTAAAGTCACCTTCGAGTGCCTGACTCGACCTTATGGCTTCTCCGGGAGTAGTTCTGACCACTCCGTCCAGCCCGACATACACGTCCTTGTAGTCGGGAATGCCATAGCGTTCTCTTAGTTCTCTGGCTTTGGGCGACTCTCTATTGGCTCAAGTATTAGTCTACCAAATAGCTTAAGGAGCCAAAGTTCAACTCTAACCTTTTTCCAGCCTGGCCGAAAAAAAGATTCTTAACCTGCCGCAATTGACAGGGGAATCACTTTTAAAGTGCGCTAGATCTACTTACAGGATAATTATAGCCTTAAAATAGCTTTTCTTCAAGCAGAATGGGACAATTGCACAAAATTATCCTCTGTTTCAATGTATCGATACATTGAAACAAAACATGAAATTCACTCCTTTTCTTCACGATCGGAAGGAAAATAAGGGATCTGTTGCTATTGCGAAGGCTATTGTCATCCTGAGCGAAAGCGGGGATCTGTTCTCAATGTCATCCTGAGCGAAGCCGAAGGATCTTTTAATTCCGAAGATCTCTCGACTGCGCCCCGCGACTCGCGGGGCTACGCTCGAGATGACGTTGTTTCTGGCAATGACATTTTCGGGCTTAATGAAGCCTCTGCGCAGCTTGCTTGCGCAGTTTCCTCTTTTGCTTGCTTTGCGAGGATTATAGCTTTCATCCACGGAGCAAGCTCCGGGGTTTTCCCGCTCGCAAAATAAATTAAGCCCCTACAGAATGCAAGGATTATTATAAATTTTCTTTTTTGTAGGGGTTTGATTTATCAAACTCGAATATTCTGAAAATTAGGATTTAGAAATTATTGTCTCAAAGCTGGTATTGGGAAAGGACTTGGGAAATGCCGGATTGGAGCGTTTCCAGCACTGCTTCATCATTTGACCCTGTGCCAGAAAGAGCGTTTAAGCTATCTTCATAGTACTTAATCATCAGATCATTTAAAGAAGAATCATGAGTTTCCGAACACAAATACCAGTAGTCCGCCATTGGCGCCTGTTGAACAAAGGCAGCCAAATAGGGAATGGTCGTTAATTCATTAGCTAAATTGGTCAGCGGATAAATTTCCCCAAAATCCCGAGTTTGGGAAGCCGCTTGGTAAAACTGGCGAAGCCCTTCAGCAGAGGCCAAATAACCTAAAAATTCAAAAGCCGCCTCTTGGTTTTTAGAGACAGCGGATACCCCCTCCACCCAAAAGGAAGCCCAAGTAATATTAGTCAGTTCGCCTTCCCCGGCTTCCGCCGCCTCCCAGTCAATTTCCCGAGATTCCGGCAATTGAGGCACAGGAGCAATTCCAAAATTCAAGCCCGGGTTGGCTTTTTTAATTTCAAAATAGCGCCAAGAAGGAGCAAAATAAAAACCCAGTTTGCCGGAAGCAAACTGAAGCGTGGAAGAAGGAAGGGTTTTATCCCAAACACCCTCTTTATTGGCAAAAAGTAAATAATATTGCAAAACGTCTAGAGTAAGAGCATTAGGCTCGGCCGGATCAGCGTCGTTTTGCAAAAGCATTAAGCCAATAATATCGGAAAAATGGTCAACATTGTTCGTTGTTCCCAGGGCTACCCCGGCAGTAATAATCCGGCCGTCAGCGGTTTTCTGAGTAATTTGCTTTGCCAGCTGTTGCAGTCCCCACCAAGTCCGCGGCAGCTGACCGCCGGCCACGGCTAATAAATCCTTATTATAGTAAAGAGCCAAAGTATCTATTTCCAAAGGAAGCGCATAATAGCGGCCGCTTCGGGAAATAGCTTTGCTGATCACCGGAAAATAATTATTTTCCAATCCTAAAGTTTGGCTCAGGGTGTCCGGAACCGGAGCTAGTTGCTTTTGCATGATCGGCACCCAAGTTTGGTGAAGGCGAAAAATATCCGGACCCTGGCCCGAAGCAAGCGCATTTTGGAGTCTCGCTTTATAATCTTGGCTAGATTGCATCTTGTAATCCACTTTAATTCCCGGATGATCTTTTTCAAAAGAAGCAATCACCGCATTAATTACCGGCGACGGCTCCCATAAGCCCCAATAAGTTAGCGTAACTTCTTCGCCTTTCGGCAAAACCGGCACTTTTTTCTTAAAAATAATTTGATAAACGCCGAAGGCCAACAAGCCAAGCAAGATAATCCCGAAAATAACCAAAATAAGCTTTTTCTTTTCCATGATACTATTATATTAACTAATGGAAAAGAAAAAATCCATTGCTTTTTTAGCTCTATCAACGCTGGTTTTTATTTCCTAACTTACTTTTCAGGACAAAACTCATCCCGATTATCAGAGTTAGCCTTTATTTACCCAATCAGCAAGCTCTCAACAAGCAGAAAAACTTTTTATTAAACAGGCTAAACCAAGTTTTCTAAAAGCCGGAAGGCATTTCACTTTTAACCGCTCTTTGTTTTAATTTTACTCTTCGACAAAAAACTGGCCCCGTTTTCGAAGACAGATACAGCCTAATCAAGGGCGGACAAACTCGGCATTCTTTTTTCTCCTGGCAATCAAGACACATTTTGGGAAGACGCAATTTTAAATTCCTGATTTTAATCAACCTTGGCCAAGAATATTTAAAAGAATTCTTAATCAAAGAATAACCAAGATCTCTTTCCATTTTACAAATATAAATTTTGCCTTCAGCATTGATATGAAAACTGTGCCAGCCAGCATTACAAGGATATAGAAGTTCTTCTGGGGTTCTTTTTGGTAATTTTGTTTGTCTAAAAGACTTATTCTTTTTACTCACTCCGAGGATCCAGACACATCGTTTATCACTAAGAGAATGAGCCAGAGGACTTTGATCTTTATTGAGCCTAGGAATTAAAAAGGGATAAAAAATAATAGGAATTTTATTTCGCTCAGCCAGTTTTTCCATTGCCCCAACTTGGGTAAAATTCTCTTTCATCACTATCGCCGAAAACCAAACAAAAAGACTGGCCTTTTTAAGCTTATGAACATTAATTAAGGTCTTTCGGAAAGACCCATCAACCCGAGTGATTTGGTCATGAACAGAGCCAGTTGATCCGTAAAGGCTCACAATTATCTGGTAAGGAGGATATCGTTCAAAAACCCTAATTAAATCATTATTTAAAAGAGTAGCATTAGTTGAAACAGAGGGAATAATCCCCACTTGTTTTAAATAGAGATAAATTTCCTTAAAGTCTTTTCTTACTAAACACTCTCCTCCAGTTAATTGCAAAAATAAACAGCCATTCTCAACTAACTGGTCAATAATATTTTTAACCTTTCTTAAAGAAAGGTTTGCTTTTTTTCTTTCTTCTTGAGCATAACAGTGAGAGCAATTTAAATTACATTGGCCTGTCAGTTCAAAACTTCCTTGAATTGGAATATTTTGAGCTTTTAGGTCCTGCTCGAAATTTTTTATCTTAACTTTGTCCTTCCGTCTTCTTTCGATTTCCTTAAAAAGGTTTTCTATGTCTTTTTTGCCACTTCTTTGGGAACATCATATTTTTTTTCCAACATTTGAGCACAGTGCTTAACCGAGGAATCAGCAGAAAGTGTTTTCCAGACTAAAACGGCGGTAGAATTAAGAAAAATTAAACTGGGGGAAATTTCCTTTAAGGAAACCAGAAGACCTTTGCCGCCAATTTCCCTTAAAATAAATCTTTGGGTTAAATTATTAATTATTTTCCTCACCTTGAGAGCTTTTTTACTGGTTTCATTCCAAAATTAAGATAGATAGCCAGGGCAGCTAGGTTTTTCTTCTCAACTAAGCACTGGACATATTCTGCTCCGCGCTTCCCCAATCGTCTCATTCCCCACCACCAAAGCACTGTTCCTATTTTCTGGCCCCTAAATTTAGGTAGAACGCTAAAATAGCCTGGCCTAGCTCTTTTTTTTCCTTTCTGATCTTTCTCTATCCGATTAGGACCGAAGCTAGCCACAATTCTATTTTTTTGCTTGAGAATTAGAATTTCTCCCCAAGAATCTCCTTTTAGTAAATTATTTTTGATATATTTGCTTTCTGGCCTTAAGCTTTTTTTATTGTCTAGAACATAGCTAACATATTCGGAAAAATCATCGTCTGAAGAAATTACTTCCAGCCAAAATCCCTTTTTTTCCAGAGAGGAATAATAAAATTTAAGCCAAGAAGGCTCATTAAAGTTACTTAGCTGCTTGTAAAGCTCAATCTTTCCCTTCATAAAGCACTAGTAAGGATTATCTTCCCCAGCTTTGCAAGAACACAAGCCTATACGACGAACATCCTTAACAGGCAAATCAGTTATTTTAGGAGCAATGTAAACATCCTTTTCTTCTCGCTTAGGCATAATAGGCTCAGGGATAATATCTTTAGAAGAAAATTCTTTAGAAGTCATTCTTTAACGACTCACCTCCTTTCCAAGACTAACATTAAAATTACATTTCCCCATAAGCCTTGAGTCAATGCCGGCTAGACTAGAGTTAAGACTTAATTGTCCAGAAGAAAAATAATTTTCCATGATACTATTATATTAACTAATGGAAAAGAAAAAATCCATTGCCTTGGCAATCCAGATAGGAAAGATGGTGATTTTCGTCTTTTTTATCAGTGTTCTTTTTGCTCCCTTGTTTTCAGTGATTGGATTTAAGCTGGCTTATCAGGAAAAAATTTACCCCGGGCTAAATGCCGGACTGTGGAGCTTAAATAAACTTAGTCTGACCGAAGCAGAAAATCTCCTCACTCAAAAAGTTCAAGAGCAAAGCTTTATCATCAGCCTAAAAAATGAGCAGGAAAAATACGAGTTGGACCTGGAAAAGCTGGGCTTGCGTTTTTTCCCCCAAAAAACCGCTTTATTGGCTTATTCTTGGGGAAGAGAAAACAATTTTTTAAAAAATATCGAAAAACAATATACTGCTTTCCGGCAAGAGCAGAAAATCCCTCTGGTTTTTGATTTTGACCAAGCTCAGTTTAAAGCGGCCATAGCAACTATTTCTGCCCAAGTTAACCAGCCTTTCGTACCCACTGTCCTAAGCTTAGAAAATGAGGATCTTCAAGTAAGGGAGGGCCAGCTGGGCTTAGAGCTGGATATTTTAGACTTAAAAAAAATAATTGACCAAAAATTATCCGCTGGCTCCTGGCAAGAACCGATTGATCTTTCTTTTAAAATTACCGGCTGGCTTCCGGACCAAAGGCAGATTGAGAACACCAAAAACGAAGCTCTAAAGCTTAAAGGCAAAAGCATTATTCTTTCTTCTTCCAGTCAAAACTTTATTTTACCGGACAAAGAGTTAGTGGAGTTTTTGGATTTTAACCAGGGCTGGCAAAAAGAAAAGATTAAAGCCTGGGCGGAATCTTTAGCTGTCGGCTTAGAAAAAGAACCGCAAAACGCTCTTTTTCAGTTTGAAAATAACCGAGTAACGGAATTTAAGCCCGCCGCGGCGGGCTTTAGGCTTAGTCAAGAGCAGACTGCCAGCTTGATCTTGCGCACCTTAAGCAACATGCTCGCCGGCTCCAGCGCACAAGCGGTTTTGGAATTGCCGTTGGAAAAAATAGAGCCGGAAATAACTACCAATCAGGCCAACAATCTAGGGATTACCGGCTTAACAGCCAAAGGCGAATCCTGGTTTTTTCACTCTATTGCTTCTCGCATTCACAATATCCAAACCGGAACAGAACGCTTAAATGGAATTTTAATTAAACCCGGGGAAGAGTTTTCTTTTAATAAAGCAATCGGCGAAATTTCCGCCAAAACTGGGTATCAGCAAGCTTGGATTATTAAAGAAGGGCGAACAGTTTTGGGTGACGGCGGCGGAGTCTGCCAAATTTCCACTACTTTATTTCGGGCGGCCCTAAAAGCCGGGCTTCCGATTTTAGAGCGCCACGCCCATGCTTACCGAGTTTCTTATTATGAAGAAAATTCCAAGCTGGGCATTGACGCCACGGTTTTTTCGCCCAGCGTAGACTTAAGATTTAAAAATAACTACCCCTGCCACCTCCTCATTCAAACTGAATTTGACCCTGCTTCTTCTTATTTGGCTTTTAATCTTTATGGCTGCCCGGATGAAAGAATAGTTACCTTAGACAATTTTAAAACCTGGGATGTTGTTTCCCCTCCTCCAGCTTCATATGTTGATGATCCTGCTCTGCCGGCCGGAACCCTAAAACAAATTGATTTTGCCGCCGGTGGAGCCAAGGCCTCATTTGACTGGAAAGTAGAAAAAAATGGAGAAATCGTCAACAAGCAAACCTTTTATTCTGCGTACCGCCCCTGGCAAGCAGTATACCTGCGTGGAACGGGTGCTAATTAGAAAGCCTGGCCGCCAGATCCGGCAAAAAGAGGATCCAAAAAGATTAAAGGCGGAATATCCCAGCTTTGCAAAACTTTCAACCGGCGGGAAACTATTTTATTGCTCAGGCTGTCCACTTGACCGGCAGAAGTAACTAATTTTCCCTGGGAAGGAAAGCTTGCTCCCTCGCCAATACCTTTTGCTCCCAAACTAGTATTTTCGTAATACACTTTGGCGGCCATAAACAAGGGAATAGCTCCCGCCGGATAACTAATGTTTCCGGACCAGCTCAAGCCGGCACAATTTTCTAAAGTAGGAGCGGAAAAGCTATTTTCCTCTCTTCTTGCCTCATTGGCATCATAAGCTTCCCGCACAGTAAAATAATCACCACCAAGCTTATAAAACAAAACCAGTTCTATGGCTGAATCATTGGCAAAACAAACCGATACGGCTTGAACCGGACTATTGTAATATCCGGTTTCATCAATCTGGCCGTCTTCATCGTGAGCCGCCAGCCAAACAACGCCGAAATCTCCGGCCCGAACAATTCCCGGCAAAACAAAGCTAGTCTCTCCCTCTCCTAAATTAGAAGAAACCGTAGTCACTGTCCCTGTTTGCAAGGGAATAGTAGTTGCTCCGGGCTGCCAATCATAAAGGGCCGACTCAATACCCGCTTCTGCCGCAGAAAAAGCCCGGGCTGATTCTTCCTGAACCTTGGTTATCTGCAAATCTATTTGCACTCCCCGCGTCAAAAACAAGGCTACTCCGGCCGCGGCTACCATCATTGTTAAAATAATAATCGTCGCTTGACCCCGTTGTCTGTCATTTTTCATGGTAGCAGTTCCTCCATATTGTACTTTGGCTTCCAAAGTGAAGCTGGCATATTGATAATCAGATCCGGCCGATAATTAAAAACCACAGCCGGGGTGGTAGTATTATCAAGATCTAAATTGCGCTCTAAGATCATAGTATCACCAGAAAAATCAACATCCACTGCCACTATCCCGTTAACCACCAATTGGCTATCATCATCATCGCCTTCAACCTGAAGCCCCTTTTCAGTTAAATAAATACCATCTAACCGGGTAACTTCCGACTCCACAAGGAAATCCCCTTTGCTAAGTACTGCCAAAAAGCTTCCCGAGGGAACTATAATATTCCGATTAAGAACAAGATCAATTGTGCCAGTATAGCGGATAATCCTTTGCAAGTTAGCCCCGAGCGTGCAGGTTTGCGAATCACAGCTTAGCCCGTTTACGCTAATGGCCAAGTCGGAAAAATTTTGGGTCGTCGTCGTGGTCAAAACGCTGCTTTCGCTAAGTGAGCTAAGGCGAGGAGTAAAAAAGTCCAAGTTATAAGTTAAACCGGTATAGCTCCAGTCAGCTACTCCCCAGCCTAAATTACTAATCGTGCCGCTGTAATCAGAAACATTTTCATCGGCCACGACCAGCGCTCCGGCCGGACCGTAGGCATTGCTCACAATAAAATCATTGCCTCCCAAATCAACCGAAAGTTCCGCTCCAAATTGGGCGCCGCCGCCGGCTATTTGAAACCAAACCGGCTTCAGCTTCGTCACCCGAAAGTTTACTGTTTCCGTGCTATCGGGAGAAACAACCACTGTTTGCAAAGGATCTTCAACCGCGGCATAATCCTCATCTAAAGCGAGCAAGTCAGCTAAATCATAGCTTACTGATAACGAGCGATTAGCAGGAACTATAAAAGAATAATTATTTTCAGAGCAATTTCCGCCGCTATCGGTAGTATAAGACCCGGACCCGCCAAAAGCGTCTGACCAGGAAATTTCCAGTCCGCCAATGCCCGGATCATCGGCGGCGTCGCAAACTGCATTATTGGCCGTATCTTCCCAAACCCGGCCTTCCAAAGTTCCCTGCGGTGTGGGCGTTGGAGCACTTGTTGGGGTGCTGGTTGGCGTTGGTGTTGGCGCAATAATATTTACCGGCAGTGAACAATTAGCGGTTCTAAACGGGGATCTGGTTTCTACTATAGATAATTGAACATCAATTGGTGAAGAAGGAGCACTAGTCAAGCGCCAATTGGTAGTACGGGAAGCATGCCAATCTTCTAAATAAGTTTGTGGCGTAAAAGTGCCAGTTCCTAAACTTTGGGAAAAAGTAAAGTTCATAGAGGTTTGATTATTTTGAACATTGGCTGTATAAGTTTTAGTTTGGCCCACAGCAATACTCAAGTCCCCGGTAATCGTGCACGTTAAAGCCACTGCAGGCGTCGGGGTATTGGTCGGAGTGGGAGTATTAGTTGCCGCTGGCGGAGAGGTTGGTGTAGCTGTTGGTATGGGCGTATTTGTAGCTCCGGGCGGCGGAGTCGGGGTAATCGTCGGGCTTGGAGTATTGGTTGGCGTAGGCGTATTAGTTGCCGCCGGAGAATTCACACATACCTCCATCGAAGTATTGCAAGTTCTTCTTTCTCCCTGTTCTTCCTCTAAGTAA
>JBDRHA010000004.1:0-2213 GCA_043817235.1 Candidatus Shapirobacteria bacterium | reverse complement strand
GCAAGTTTTAGGCAAGTTGTTACGATATTATAGGTAGAGATACTATAAAAGCCTGTTATTGAGTGAACCACGATAATAGGCTTGTATTGAGCCTGTCGAAATACGTGGTTTTTTTGTTTAGGAGGAAAAAGATAAATGAGTGTTCCATTGCTTCAAATTGGACAAAGTCAAACTCAAACTACTATTGACGACATCCAAAGGGGAATCGTCAGCTTTGACGTAGAATTAAGCGGTGATAAATATCTTAGTGAAGCCAGGCGAATAGATAAACTATTCGAGAAATACCCGGAATTAACAATTATCATCGGAAAAAGCTCTAGCGGCAAAGAATACAAAGCCAAAGTGGTAACAGACGGGTCATTTCAGAAAATTAAGATCTATAGCAGAATAAACGGCAGGGAATGGAAAGAGGCCGTAGATGAAAATGGAACCCCCAAAAATATTCAAGAAGTTTCTGAAGAAGTCCACGGAGAACACAAAATCCCCTCTAAACTTGATAACGGCTTATTTAGCCTTAATACGCGGATCAATAGGGGGCAGCTGGAACTCAAGGATGAAGCAGCCATTGATCTCGCGGTATTGGTTAATTATGACCATCCAGATAAATTTACTCAGGCCGATATTGATAAAACGACCCAAGCTGTTAAGGACGAAAAACCAATTAAAGTTTCATTTGAGAAAAGCGTAGAGATCCCCGACACCTCCCCCTTTAAACCGTCAATTGCACTTTTAATTGATTTCTTCAAACAAAACCCGGATCTGCAGATCCGCATTGGCAAATACTTGCTTAAAAATGAGGATGGAAAGATCACCATCTACGAAATAGAAAACGGAAAAATTAAAGGGAAATCAGATAAAGACGTTCATGAAGTTTCAGCAGAACAATTTACTAAGGAAGGGGAAAAACCGACCTATTTTCCCCGCCATTTCGAAGCTGTCTTAGCAAAACTCCTTACCCTGCAGTTCAGCCGTGTCTTCGAAACCCTCCCAGTGCCAGTTAAAACAATGGTTTTAAAAGTTGTTGGTGAAAAAGCACAAAACGAAGTTGATCCCGTTAAATTAAATCAGGTTGTTACCCTTGGAAACTTAAAATTTACCGCTAAAATGAGGAACATTCTTGATGCCACAGCTAAACACAAGGCTGCGACTCCTGAGAAGAAACCTGTAGCTGCCTATAAAATAAAAACAGCCTTGGTTGCTTTAACTGCTGAAGAGCGCAAAAATGCAACCCCAGCAGACACCCGCTATGTAATAAAACCTGCTGAAGATATTGTAGCCGACGAAAAAGACGCTATTGCCGCGGAGGAGAAAAAGCGCGCAATTGCGCCCACAGATCCGGCTGGGCAAGCAACAAAAGGAAAATCCCCTTCAAAATATACCCAATATATTTATGTGCTATCAACTGGAACATCTGTTTTTGAAAATGGCGGCGTAAAAATATCTGATGTTACAGATGATGGAAAATTCAAATATAATGGGAAAGAAATTGATCTCAATGACGGGATAGGCAGAAACGAAGCCAAGCACCTCGGCCTTACTGGCGTAGCCTATAATTTCTTCAGCAGCGGTGGTAATGTTTACAGCACAGGAGATGAAGGGATGACCGCAAAAGATATTAAAACCACCCGCGCCGAGCATATCGATGAAGCAACTAAAGGGTTATCTGAAGCAGATAAAAAAGCCGCTGTAAAAAAATATTTTCAGGCTACCGGGTATATCCTGGTTCCGGCTAAAGAAGCATCCAAGAAGCTGATGGGAAAAAACACAGAAATCACTGCTGAAGAACTTGTTCACAAACATGTTAGCAAAGCTAATCGGGCAACCGCTAGAAGGGTCATAGCTAATATCCTGGGTGGAGGAAATTACAACGGCAATAAAGAATTAGACGCGAAGCAGCTCCAGAGCTTTTTAGCCACCATGGGCTTCTTAAGCCAGATCCCGATTAAAGGCTACAAAGTTGACACTTCCTCTCTTGTAGATAAAGCCCCTAGCCTTCTCAGCAATGTTGCAAACTTTTTGGCCTGGTTAAATGGAGGAGAATTAAAAGAGGACGCAGTGGATGAAGCAACTGGTGTCTCTGTAAGTGATCTAAGAGGAAAAAAAGCTGAAGAGCTTTGGATGGAAAAGCAAGCTTTACTAGAAAGCTTAAAAACCGATAAGGAGAAACTTGAGACACTGTTAAAAGAAAAAAAAGGCTTTTTCGCGCAGAATAC
>JBDRHA010000003.1:0-61429 GCA_043817235.1 Candidatus Shapirobacteria bacterium | reverse complement strand
AAATTATAAAGTTACTATAACTCAGATTAAGCCCGAGTGTCAAGAAGACCATTTTAAAAAAGTTGTGAAGTTTTTTGCCTCGTGTTATATTTCTATTAATGGAAATTAAGTATTTGGGCTGGCAAAGCTTTCGTATTTCAGAAAAAAAACAAATAGTTTTAACTCAACCCTATTCTTTGGCTCAAACTAAAATGCTTTTTCCTAAAAGTAAAGCGGATTTAGTTTTTCAAAATAGAAAAACCAAAGCAGATTTAGCCAAAAGAATTGAAGGAGTCACTCGCAAAAAGCCATTTTGGCCAAAGGGACCCGGGGAGTACGAAGTGGCGGGTGTTGATATTCGGGGTTATCATTCGGGCTATTGGTTTAGAATAAATAATTTTCGGCTCGCTTTCTGGTGGAGTCTTAAATCAGACGAGACTAAAGACCTTGTTCAAGACTTTCCTAATGTTAATATCCTATTTTTAAAAGTAGATCAAAGCAGTGGTAATTTTGCCCGGCGGGTAAAAGAAATCAGCCAAAAGATTTCTCCGGAAATTATTATTCCTTTTTGTTCAGAAAACATTCCCTTAGTCGAGCTGAAAAATGGAATTTGGGCTAAGCCTTTTTTGGATGCTCTTGATCAGGAGGATGTCAAGGCTCAGGAAAAGCTGGTGATTGGCCAGGAAGAGATAGGGAGCGAAGAATCAAGGATCGTTTTATTAGAGCCCAAAATTTAGGGATGGCTGAATCTAACAAAAGAAATTCCGAAATAAAATTGCCACCCCAGTCAGAAGAAGCAGAAGTCTCTGTTTTGGGTGCTATGCTTATTGATAAGGATGCGGTTTTAGCTACAGCCGAAATTTTAAGACCGACACATTTTTACAACCCCAATTATGCCAGTATTTATGAGGCGATAATTTCTTTGTACGAAGAGGGAACGCCTATTGATCTGATTACAGTGGCCGAAAAGCTGAAAAAGAAGAAAGTATTGAAAAAAATCGGTGGCCGCTCTCAATTAATAAGCTTAGCTAATTCTGTTCCCACCTCCTCTCATGCACTTCACTATGCCAAAATCATTAAAAACTTATATATTAAAAGGGAATTAATTTCTATTGCCGGAGAAATTAATACGGCCGCCTTTGATGAAGGCTTGGGTTCTGATGAGGCTTTGGATAAGTCTGAAAAACTGCTTTTTTCCCTGGCCCAGCATAACCTAAGAGGGACGCTCGTTTCTTTGCGAGATGCTTTAGCCGAAAGCTTTGACCGGCTGGATGAGCTTCAAAAAAGAGGAGGGGGGATTAGAGGGATTCCGACCGGATTTACTGATCTTGATAATTTGCTGGCTGGCATGCAAAAAAGCAATATGATTGTTTTGGCCTCTCGGCCCGGAATTGGGAAAACAGCTTTTGCCTTGAGCATTGGTCGCTTTGTCTCTGTTGATAGTAAACTTCCAGTTTGTTTTTTTTCCTTAGAAATGAGCAAGGAGGAACTTGTTGACCGTTTGCTTGTTCGCCAGGCACAGATTGATTCTTGGAAAATGAAAACCGGCCGGCTGGATGAAGGAGATTTTAATAATTTATCCGAAGCAATGGGAGTTTTGGCCGAGGCTCCCTTATATATTGATGACACTCCTGCTCTTTCCGTTTTAGAAATGCGCACCAAGGCCAGAAGGCTTCAGTCTGAAAACGGATTAGAATTAGTAATTATTGACTATATGCAGTTAATTGCCGGCAGGGGATTGGAAAATAGGGCTCAAGAAGTGTCAGAGATCTCTCAGGGGTTAAAAAATATGGCTCGGGAGTTGAAGGTTCCGGTGCTGGCTTTATCTCAACTAAACCGGGCGGTGGAGGCGCGGGGAACCCAGCGGCCTAGGCTGGCTGATTTAAGGGAATCAGGGGGAATTGAGCAAGATTCAGATGTAGTGGTGTTTCTTTATCGGGAGGACGAAGATAACAGGGAAACGGTAACTTGCGAAGTAGCTAAACATCGCAATGGCCCGGTGGATAAATTTGGGATGTATTTTAATTCTAAATTTATTAGCTTTTTTGATCTGGAGCAGAAAAAGAGTGAGTGAAGAAGGCGCACCACGTTTTCCGATATTTCGGGATTACGTGGTGCCGTGGGTGGGAGTTGAACCCACACGGTAGTTAGCTACCATAGGTTTTTGAGACCTACCTGTCTGCCAGTTCCAGCACCACGGCTATTTTCTTTATTTATGGTATCATAAGCTAGATGGAAAAGACATTATTTAGTCCTTTAGTTTGGAATTTTTATGGGATTAATTTTTCTTTACTTTTTCTCTTTTTTCCTTTAGGGGTAATAATTTATTTATTTTCTCTCTGGGCCAAATTTAAGGGCGAATATCCAGAGAAAATGATTATTAGCTATAGCTTGTTTACCTTATTGTTTTTTGCTCTTTTTGCGCTTTTACCTTATTTTTTGGGCCAAAAAGAATATTTTTTAGCCGTTGGCTTAAGCGGGGTGATAGTCTCTTCAATTATTGCTTCTTGGCAAAATAAATGGAATATTTGGTATATGCTGGAAAGCATTACGCCAGCTATATTGTTTCTTTCAGGAATCATCCTTTTGGGAATGAGCATAACCTTTGGCAGGGTTTCTTATTTTATTCAAACATTGTTTTTTCTTATTGCTTATTTATCAGTAAAATTAGCGAAAGGGTATCGTTCCTTTAACTGGTACCGTTCGGGCAAAGCCGGCTTTTTGTTTTTGCTTCCTTTATCTATTATTTTAGTCTTAGAAGCTGGACTTGATTTTAGTTTGAGTAATGGTTTATACTGGCGGAGTTTATTATCCGCAGCAGGGGCCACGGCAGGCAGCGTGTTACTGTTTTATAGAGCAAGAAATATTAAAAAATGAAAAAGAAAAAAACCAGGTCTGTTTTTGTTTTCCCGGCAAAAGTTCTCAAGCCGGTTAACGATTTTTTAACCAAAGAACTGAAAAAGCTTTTAAAGCGGCGAAAAGCGGTGGAGAAGTCTGATCCCTTTTCCGACCCTTCTCGCACCAATGATAATGCAGCTGAAGATGCAGAGGCGGCCGAACAATTTGGTCATGCTCAGGCCGAGGCGATTAAAAAGCTTTTAGATAAAAGGATAGTTCAGGTCCGCAAGGCCTTATCCAGAATAAAAATAGGGCGTTATGGCACCTGTGAGGCTTGCGGCGAGTTTATAGATACAGAAAGACTAATGGTTTTTCCGGAAGCGACAATATGTGTTAAATGTGTTCAGAAAAAAAAGACAAGAAAATCTTCCTAAGATTATCTTTGAAGACTCCCGGCTTCTGGTAATAGATAAGCCTTATTTTTGGGCAACTCTTCGTGATTTGCGAGAAAAAACTGAACTACAAAAGTGGCTGGAAAAAGAAGTATTTTTTGCCGAAGAGAAGGGGATTTTTAAAAGAAGGAGCGGCATTGTTCACCGGCTTGATAAAGAAACCTCCGGCCTGCTTTTGGTCGCCAAGAATAGCAAAGACTTTAAAGATTTACAGGAGCAATTTGCCAATCGACAGGTAAAAAAGGAATATTTTGCTTTGGCTAAAGGCGAAACAACAAAAGAGGGGATTATCCAGGCTCCGATTAAAAGGCAAAAAAACTACAAAAACAAATGGAGAGTTTATCCGATGGGTAAAAGTGCGAAAACCAGCTATGAGCGGCTTAATATTTATATTGATGGCGGCCAAGCATATTCTTTACTTAAGGTCAAACCCGAAACCGGACGCACCCATCAGATTCGGGTTCATTTAAAATATTTAGGCTTTCCCCTAGCCGGAGACCAACTTTATTCCTCTTCAAAAGATAAAAAGCTTTTTCCCCGCCTTTTTTTACATGCTAGCTTCTTGAGCTTTAAACACCCTCAGACAGAGAAAATTATATCTATTAATAGTCCGATTCCTTACGAATTAGTAAGTATTCTGGCTAAATTAAAAGAAAAGAAATAATGAAAAGAAAAATAGTATTTTTTCTTTGCTTGGTTATTATTGCTTTTGTTTTTTATTGGTTTAAAGCAATAGCCCCTCAGCTTTGGTCTTCGCAAAGACAATATAATTTGGTTCTTTTAGGAACAAAAGATCTTGTTTTGCTATCCTGCGATCCGGTAAATGAAACTAGTTTTTTTGTCTCATTTCCTCTTGATCTTTCAGTAGAGTCGTTTGGCCAGTATGGTGAATTTAAAATAAGCAAACTAACTGGTCTGGCGCTGCAGGAAAAAGAGCCAGGAATTGTTCCTAAAACTATTGAATATAATTTTGGCTTAGCGGTTGATCTTTGGGTTTCCCATAACCAGGACTGGGTGGGGGATAGGCTAGGTTTTGTAAGGGGCCAGCTAAATAAATTAGCTATCCTTGGCAAACACTTATCTTTTTCTGAAAGAATTAATCTTTTAAAAGTTAGTCGCTTTTTGGGCCAGGGTCACCTTGTTTGGGAAAGCAAAGAGGGGCAGAGGGAGTTTAGCACGAAGGAAGGAGAGATATTAAAATTAAATCAAGAAACTTGGGATACCTGGGCCAGTGTTTATTTGGCAGACCCGGTGTTAAAAAAAGAGAAGATTCCTATTGCTATTTACAACACAACAAGTGTGGAGGGCTGGGGAGGAAAACTGGAAAGAGTATTGACCAATATGGGGATGAGCGTGGTAGTGGTTAAAGATAGCTCAAGAGAAGAGGAATCTTGTTTGCTCGGTTTAGACTCAGCTAGTCAAAAGGGCAGCTGGACTTATAAACGACTGGTTAATGTAATTTCTCCTTGCCGGGAGCAGGTTCTTTCGGGCGATGAGTTTAAGGACCCAACCCAAATTAATATTTATTTGGGAGAAAACTTTTTCCAAATACGGTAAAATAAATCATGTCCGGACATTCAAAGTGGGAGAACATAAAAAGAAGAAAAGGAGCAGAAGATAAGAAAAGGGGCCAGGTTTTTAGCCGGTATGCAAATCTAATCTTGGCGGCCATTAAAGAAGGTGGATCATCCGAGCCGGAAAATAATGCTCGGCTTAGGGCAATTATTGATGAGGCCAAGGCGGCAAACATGCCCAAAAGCAACATTGATAGGCTTTTGCAAAAAGGCAATGCCCAAAAAGAACTGGAAAACTTTTTTTTAGAAGGTTATGGTCCTTGTGGTTTAGCGGTTATGATTCAAATGGCAACTGATAATCGGCAAAGAACTACTCAGGAGATTAAAAGTATTTTTCGCCGGTATCGGGGTAGTCTGGCTGAGCCGGGGGCAGTTTCTTTTCAATTTCAAAGGCAGGTGGTTATTGAAACCCCTGCTCTTGACGAAGAGAAGATTTTACAAGCGGGCGATTGGGGAGCAGCTGATTTTAAACAAGAGAAAGGAAAAGTTGTTTTTTATTTATCAGCCGAAAAGCTCACCTCTTTTAAAGAAGGATTGAATAAAGCAAAAATAAAAATTATTTCTGAGGATTGGATAATGCGGCCCAAAAATCTTATAAAAGTAGATAGCCAAGAAGAGGTCGGGAAATTTTTAAACGAGCTGGAAGATAACGAGGACACAATAGCTGTTTTCACTAATTGTGAATAAAAGAAAGAACTTTGTTATTGCTTCGCTGCTGATGGGCTTGGGCTTTTGGGCTACTAACTGGCTCGCTTCTTGGTCGCAAAGCTCGGTTTTTTGGCTTAATGGTTTAGTTTTGGCTTTTTTCTCGGCGATTATTTTGTATTTTCTTTTCCACCGCCAGGTATCTAATCCAAAAGATTTTTTGCCTATAATAGTTCTTCCGGTATTTTTAAGTATTGGCTTTAGCTGGTTTACTCCTTTGCTTTCGCCAACTTTTGGTTGGCAGCTTATTGCAACAGCAATTTTAATAATAAGTTTTTACCTAGTTCTTTTGACTGAAAATCTATTTATTTTCTCAAAGCATTATAAGGCCGTTCCTCTTTACCGCACGGCCTTTGTGACCGGCTTTGCTTTTAGTTTGTTGATTTGTTTGCTCTTGCTTGGCGCCCTTTTTTCCTTAGAATATTATCCTTGGGCCAATGCGGCGTTGGTTAGCTTAATCTATTTTCTTCTTTTTTATCATCTTTTCTGGTCAGTGGTGATTACAGAATCACAAAAAGCAAATCTCTGGCTTTATTCACTAATTCCTGCTTTGATAAGCGGCCAGCTAGCCTTGATTCTCTCTTTTTGGCCCTTATCGGCAACGCTAAAAGCAATTTATTTGGTAAGCTGGTTTTATGTTTTCGGGGGAGTGTTTCAGTCTCATTTGAGAGAGCGCCTTTTCCCTAAAATATTAAGAGAATATATTTTTATAGGAATGGCATCTTTACTTGCCTTGATTTTTTCTTCGTCATAACTATAAGAAACTTAGGTCAAGGTCAAAACAGGGGAGAGGGAAGAGGCTAATATCCTATAGCAATATGCTTAAGTCCTATAACCCATAGACCTTTTCACTATTACTATGGGGTTATTTTCACGGTTAGCAGATTATTAGCAAATATATAACTAGAGTGCTAGATAGCTCTTTATCTAAATATCTCTCCTATAGATAGGGAAAATATAAACAGATAAATTTGATATAGTTTGATACTAATATCTCTTTCTTAGCTATTAGTTGTGGAAAAGTATATTATGGCTCTCTTGCATTCTTGCTTGACTGCTTAAAGGGGAAGGAGTTTAAAACTGACTTAGGCTTATTAAATTGTTGAGTAGAACACTAAAAAAAGGGAAAAGAAAAAGTATTTTAGATAAATTTGCTTCCCCTTACGAGATTGTTTCCCTTTTAATAATGACGCACAATATATCTTTTACGAACAGGAGGAAAAGCAAAGGAGTAAAGAAGTGCTTTTTTTGAATGTTTATAATTTTAATTTTAATTTTTATTTATTAAGAAAATAATTAGTTATATAATTTAAAATCAGACTGTTGTTTTATTAAGTTGTTTTGTTATTTTTTGTTTTAAGCTAAAATTCTAGCTCTTCCCCCATTTTAAAAACAGACCTTTTTTTTCAGAATAAGCCTCTTTTTTAGCGCCCGCCAGAGCCCTTTTTTTAGACGAACCAGTATCTTATTGCCTCTTTAAAAAACTTAAATATTTTGGTTTTGAGTAAATGCTTCTTATTTTTTATCTTTTTGTTTTTTTACTTTTGCTTTTAAGCTTGTCTAGATTGCCTGAGTTATTTTCATAAGTAAAAAGAGAATAAATACATTAATTAAATATTTAATATTTATTGAAGAAGGCGGCAGGCGAGAAGTCAAATAACTATAACGTCGCACAATCTTGACAAAAGAAAATAATAAGATTATGCTATTGAAGATGACCGAGAATAACGATTTGTCTAAATTAATTTTTAATTTTTTAGAATATTTAGAAATTGAAAAAAACCGCTCTCCCCTGACGATTCGCAATTACCACCAGTATTTAATTAGTTTTTTAGATTTCGTTTCTAAAAAGAATAAGTCCCCTACCCTATTGGACCTTAATGGGCCAAATATTCGCCAGTTTAGGAAACTGCTTAGTAATAAAAAAACAAAGAAGGGCACTTATTTAAAAAAGAAAACACAAGGATATTATATTGTTGCCTTAAGGTCTTTTTTGCGGTGGCTCATTAAAAATGACTACGAGGCCCTTTCGCCCGATAAAATTGAGCTTCCTCGGGGAGAAAAAAGCGGGGTTAAGTTTTTGAGTGCTAAAGAGGCAGAAAGACTGCTTGGCCAGCCTACGATTTCTACGATCATTGGCTTAAGAGACAAAGCTGTTTTAGAGCTTCTTTTTTCCTCAGGACTGCGGGTTTCCGAGCTGGTTGGTCTTAACCGTGATCAAATTAACTTAGATTCTCGCGAGGTAGGCGTGATTGGAAAAGGTGGGCGCCAAAGGGTAATATTTATTTCTCACAGGGCCAAAAAATGGCTGGATCGCTATTTGGTTGCTCGTAATGACCACTACCAGCCTTTATTTATTCGCTATTCAGGCAAAAAAAGCGACCCGAGCACCAAGGGTGAAGTTTTGCGATTATCAGTGCGCTCCATTCAAAGAATGGTTAAGAAGTATCAAAGAAAGGCGGGATTAGTAATAAGAGTGACACCTCATGTTTTGCGTCATAGTTTTGCCACTGATCTGCTTTCGTCCGGGGCGGACCTAAGATCAGTGCAAGAACTTTTGGGCCACCAAAGCATTGTCACTACCCAGATTTATACTCACGTAACAGACAAAAGGCTAAAAGAAATTCACGACAAATATCACAGCGGGAATAAAAAATCTTAGGCTTTCTTTAAACAAGTGATGTCTGCCAGCTTATCGGTTGTTTTGCCTTTTTCTTTTTTTAGCCTCATTAAAATAACTCCTTGGGTAGCCCGAGAAAGAACCGGAATATTTTTAATCGGAAGCTTAATAACTTGTGCTTGCCGTGAAGTTAAAACTGCTTGGGCATCTTTTTCCGAAATTACTTTGGCGCAGGAAACCTGGCCGGTTTTTGCCGTAATGTTTGCTACTTTTACTCCCACCCCGCCCCTCTTTTGCAAGGGATAATCATAAACATCTGTTCTTTTTCCGATTCCGTTTTCCATCACCACCAACAGGTGTCGGTAAACTTTTTTTCGCTTGTCTTCCGGCTCAGGAAGTTTTTCAGGGATAATGTCCATGGTAATTACTTTGTCGCGATCCTTTAAGGAAATTCCCTTTACGCCCTGAACATCCCGGCCCATGGGCCGAACGTCTCTTTCGGGAAAACGAATGCATTTCCCGCTTTGAGTGACGATAAATATTTGATCATTTCCTTGCGTAAGCTTGACATCCACCACCTGGTCATTGCTTTTTAAGCTGATAGCAATAATTCCCGAAACTCGGATATTGTCAAACTTTTTTAAGTCAGTTTTTTTAATCTGTCCGTTTTTGGTGACAATGGCAATGTAACCCTTGGTGTCCTTTTTTGCGGTTAAAACAGCTTGAACTTTTTCCTTTTGCTCAATGTTAATCAAGTTAATAATTGCCTGCCCTTTAGACTGGCGTGACCCTTCGGGAATATCCCAAACTCTGAGCTTGAAAACCCTGCCCTTGTCCGTAAAAAAGAAAATTTCATCATGGGTTTGAGCAAAAAGAAAGTGCTCAATTTCATCTTCTTCTTTTTTAGTCATGCCCATTATTCCTTTCCCTCCCCTTCTCTGGCTGCGGAAAGTGGAAGGCGGCAGTCTCTTAACATAGCCGGTTTTAGTAATGGTTATAATTGTTTTTTTGTCTGGTATTAGATCCTCTTCAGAAAAATTCCCTATTTTTTGGGAGAATACTTTAGTTCGTCTTTTGTCTTTATATTTTTCCTTGATCTGTTGCAATTCGTCTTTGATTACCCCGAGCATTTTTTCAGGCTTGGTTAGAATGGCGATAAGCAGGTCCATAAATTTTTTAATTTCTTGATATTCGTCTTCAATTTTCTGCCTTTCCAAGGCCGCTAAACGGCGAAGCTGCATGTCTAGAATAGCTGTTGCCTGGAGTGAAGTTAATTTAAACTTTTCCATCAAATTAATCTTGGCTGCTTCCGAATCTTTAGATTTTTTAATAGTTTCAATGACCGCATCTAGATTATCTAGAGCAATTTTTAATCCTTCCAGGATATGGGAGCGCAGCTTGGCTTCTTTAAGGTCAAAAATAGTTCGCCGCCGAATTACTTGGTGGCGGTGGCGAATAAAGAGAAGCAAAATTTGGCGCAAATTTAAGGTTTGAGGAATTCCGTCAACTAAAGCGACAACATTAGCCGGATAGCTGGTTTGCAAAGGAGTCAGTTTATAGAGTTTGTTTAAAACAGATCTGGGCATGGAGGTTTTTCTTAGCTCAACCACAACCCGAATCCCTCTCTGGTCAGATTCATCACGAAGGTCGGCAATTCCCACAATCTTTTTTTCCTTAGCTAAATCAGCGATTTTAGCGACCATTTGGGCTTTGTTGACTTGGTAAGGAACTTCCGAAATAATAATTTGAAATTTTCCTCCTTTAGCTTCTTCTATTTCTGCCTTTCCCCGAATAATGACTTTGCCTCGGCCAGTAGTGTAAATCTCGGAAATTGCCTCTTTGTCAAAGATTTGGCCGCCGGTAGGAAAATCCGGGCCCTTAATATATTTTAGTAATTCTTGAGAAGTTCTCTCTGTTTCAAATTCAAGCCTTTCTTTTTCAAGCTTAGTAACCTCTTTAAAGATTATTTCTTTTTCGTCCTGGGGAACGAGATCAATTTTTTGGAATTCTGTGCTTTCTTCTTCAGCTTCCTGTTTTTCCAGTTTTCCTGCTTCTAAGACGGCAATGCAGGCACTGACTACTTCTTCCAAATTATGAGGTGGAATTTTGGTGGCCATGCCTACAGCAATGCCATCGCCTCCGTTTAAAAGGAGGTTAGGCAACTTAGTAGGCAGCACCAGTGGTTCGTCTAAGCTATTATCAAAATTAGGAGTGAATTCTACAGTTTCTTTTTTAATATCTGATAGCATTTCGGCGCTGATTTTAGCCATTCGGGCTTCGGTGTAGCGCATAGCTGCTTGGGGATCATTATCAATGGAGCCAAAATTTCCTTGGCCATCAATTAATGGGTAGCGCAAAGAAAAATTTTGGGCCATTCTGACCAAAGATTCGTAGACGGCCATATCTCCATGAGGGTGATATTTTCCCAAAACCTCTCCGACAATTTTGGCGGACTTGGAGTGCCTGGAGCCATAAGTTAAGCCCATCTGGTGCATGGCATATAAGATCCGGCGGTGAACTGGCTTAAGCCCGTCGCGCACCTCGGGCAAAGCCCGTTGCACAATAACGCTCATCGCGTAGTCTAAATAGGACTTTTCCATCTCGGGCACAATTCCAACAGTTCTGATTCTGCCTTTTCTCGTATTTTTTTCGTTCTCTTGTAAAATAGTTTTTTCTTTTTTCATTTTAAATATCTAAAGTAGCCATTTTGGCGTTTACTTGAATAAATTTCTTTCGGGGGGGAACTTCACTGCCCATAAGAGTTTGAAAAACCTGATCGGCTTTTTGCGCATCCTCCACGTTGACCTTTTTTAAAATGCGATTTTTGGGGTTCATGGTTGTTTCCCAAAGTTGCTCGGGATTCATCTCGCCTAAGCCCTTATAGCGCTGAATGGTAGCGCTTTCCCCAATTTTCGCCAGAACCTCTTCTCTCTCCTTGTCTGTGAAAACATAGTGCTCTTCTTTACGATTACTAATTTTATAAAGGGGAGGTTGGGCAATATAAAGATAGCCCCCTTCGATAACAGCAGGCAGATGTCGATAAAAAAAGGTTAAAAGGAGTGTGCAGATGTGGGCGCCGTCAACGTCAGCATCAGTCATAATAATAACGTGGTGGTAGCGAAGCTTGCTTTTATCAACCGCCTCGCCAATACCCATGCCTAAAGCGGTAATAAGGTCTTTAAGTTCTTCAAATTCAATAATTCTGTCTAGCCTGGCCTTCTCAGTATTTAAGATTTTTCCGCCCAGAGGCAGAATGGCTTGAAATTTTCTATCTCTCCCTTGCTTGGCGCTTCCGCCAGCTGATGGGCCCTCAACGATGAAAATCTCGCTTTCAGAAGGTTGTTTGCTTTGGCAGTCGGCCAGCTTTCCAGGAAGGCCTAAAGAATCAAACACGCCTTTGCGCATAATAGAGTCTTTGGCCGCCTTGGCTGCTTTTCGCGCTTTTAGAGCAAGCATGGCCTTGCCTAAGATGGCTCGGGCATCTGCCGGGTGCTCTTCTAAATACATATCAAGCTGTTCTTTGACTACCTTAGCTACTAAAGGCTGAATTTCGCTGTTGCCTAGTTTGCCTTTGGTTTGGCCCTCGAACTGCAGGTCGCGAGAAGACATTTTTACCGAGACTACGGCTGTAATTCCTTCTCGAGTGTCGTCTCCGGTTAGGTCTTCTTTTTCTTTTAAGTTCTCTATTTTCTGGGCATATTCTTTTAAAGAGCGAGTGATGGCGGTCCTGAAGCCAGCCACATGCGTTCCTCCCTCGGTCGTATTTATCACATTAACATAAGAGTGAATGCTTTCTTTGGTGGAGGTAGTATATTGCAGGGCAACCTCTATTTCTTTCTCGTTTTCTTCGGCCCGAATAAGAATTGGTTCATGTAGGGTTTCGGTGTGTCGGTTAAGGCTATTCAATAAAGAAATTAGTCCGCCTTCAAAGTAAAAATGATACTCGCTCCCTTTTTTGAGATTATAAAAATGAAAATGAATCTTGGGCACTAAGTAGGCTCTTTGCCGCAAAGCCTGCTTAATCCGCTTAGAGCTAAATTTAGTAGTTTCTTTAAAAATCTTTGGGTCGGGTTTAAAGGTGGTGATAGTTCCGGTGTATTTCGCCGGAAAAAAGTTTTCCAAAAACCGAGCATGACTTTTTTTGGCTACAGAAACAGCCTTCTTGGGCACCCCCTCGTTATATTCCTGGAAATAAATTTTGCCGTCTCGGTGACTTTCGACTTTTAAAAAGGAAGACAGGGCATTGACCACACTTGACCCTACGCCGTGCAATCCTCCGGAAACTTTATAGGCTTTGCCGTCAAATTTACCGCCAGCGTGGAGTTTGGTCATCACAATTTCCAGGGCGCTAACCTTATACTTGGGTAGAATGTCTACCGGAATGCCCCGGCCGTTATCGCCAATAGTAACCGACCCATCTTTGTTTAAGACTACCCAAATATCGGTGGCAAAGCCAGCCAAAGCTTCATCAATTGAATTGTCAATAATCTCATTAACGCAATGATGAAGGCCGTTGGTGTCAGTTGAGCCAATATACATGGCTGGCCTTTTACGTACTGGAGAAAGCCCTTCCAGCACTACAATCTGTTCACCGGTATATTGTGACTTATTCATTTATTTTAACTTAGCACTTCCCTGCCCCGTGCCAGAGCGATATGGGGCCTGCCCAAAGAAGTTTTATGTTCGTAATATACATTATATTATACTGTAAAATCAGTCAAATTTCGAGCGTAAAAAAGGCTCCAGGAGGAGCATTTTAGCTTTTCTTTTTTACCGAAACTCTTTCCACCGAAATGGTGCACTCCCCTATTAGAGCGGCAATAGCTCCCAGCCCCGCTAAAACCGGAGCCAAAAGAGTGCCTACGACACCGATAGTTAAAGGAAAACTAAGAAGCTCATTTCCTTTTTTGTCAGAAATAGTTACTTTGCGAACATTCCCCTCTTTTACCAGTTCTTTAACTTTTTTAACTAGCTCCTCGCCGTTTACTCGAAAAGTTTCTTTTTTCTTTGTTTTAGCCATTTTCTTATCTTTCTTTTAAATAATTGATAACAATTAATAATAACCTAATCTACTTTACCACTTTTTCCTTTTTTAGCAAAAAGCTTTTTTAGCTTTTCAATACTTTCCCGGTTATGAATTGAGACAGGAATTACCTCTTTTTTTAGGCTTTTTAGTTTTTTAAGCAAGGAGGTAATTTCTGCTTTTGGTTTTAAATCGGTTTTGGTTAGTAAAATAACTTCCGGAAGTTTTAATAATTGAGGATTATACTTTTTAAGCTCGTTTCTTATTGTCTGGTAAGCGGCTCTCAAGTCTTCCTCTTCACAGGAAATACAATGCAGTAAAAGAGAAACTTTCTCAATATGCTTCAAGAACTTAATCCCCAACCCTTTTCCTTCGGAAGCTCCTTTAATCAGTCCGGGAATATCGGCAATAACTTTCCCGTTTATTTCTCCTAAATTAGGCTCTAAGGTGGTAAAAGGATAGCTGGCTATTTTTGGATGAGCCTCGGTTAATTCCTTAAGAAGGCTGCTTTTCCCGGCATTGGGAAAACCAATTAGCCCGTACTGAGCAATCAGTTTAAGATTAATTTCCAAATCCCTCTCTTGTCCCGCTTTTCCTTTTTCCGCATTTTGGGGAGTGGCATTGGTGCTGGAGCGCAACTCATAATTACCCCTTCCTCCTGCCCCTCCCTTGCAAAACAAAAAACGCTTTGTTTCATTAGTTATTTCCCACACTTCCCTGGAGTTTTTATCAGTAATCATTGTGCCAACAGGGAGTTTTATTTCCAAGTCCTTGGCCGCTCTTCCGTCTCTGCACTCGATCATTCCTTTTCCCCCTTTTGGGGCCTCAATTTTTTGGGCTCTGGCCAGTGAGTTTAGGGCATAGATATTGGTAGTGGGAGAAAGGTAGATGCTTCCTCCTCTTTCTCCGTTTCCCCCGCTGGGGCCTTTGCGGTATTTGTAGAAGGCAACCATGCCGTCTCCCCCATCCCCTGCCTTAAAAACAATGTTTACTTTAGTAATAAGCATTGCCTATTATATCAAGATCTAAAGAATTCTAACTTCTAGGATCATCATTGCTGGGAATTAGGCGTAGTATAATAATGCTATTAGATGAAAATTGATAAAGCCCTCAAGACTAAAGATAATCTTTCCTACAGAGAGGGAGTAATAGGAATAATTATTGATCAAGACAACAATTACTTGATTGTTCAAGGATCTTCTTATTCTTACAAGGACTGGAAGTTTCCGAGCGGAGGAATTAAAAATAACGAAACTTCTAAAAAAGCTTTACTTCGGGAATTAAAAGAAGAGCTGGGAACCGACCAATTTAAGATTATTAAAAAAAGCAAGATGGTTAATAAATTCCCTTGGCCTCAAAAAGTAGTTGCTAATACCTTGCAAAGGCTAGGAAAAACTTGGAAAGGACAGGAGCAGGATCAATACTTAGTCAGATTTGCGGGAAATAAAAACGAGATCAAAATAAACCCCAGGGAGATTAAAAAAATAAAATGGATTAAGAAAGCTGAATTTAAAAAACACTTTAATTTTCCTGGTCAGTACAAACTGGTTCTTAAAACTTTAAAAGATTTGCAATGAGACCCAAGCCCTATCTTTACTTTCTAAATGCTTATAATGATGCTGCCCTAGCCCAGGATCTAGTTGCTTGTTTTAAAAATCCCAAAAAGAAAAAAAATAATCCCAGAGTTAAGGAAATGCTCAAGCTTTCCAAAGATAATCGGGAAAAACTTTTGTATTTTGCCTATGCTCAATACTATTGGAACGGGCTTTATGATTATCTCACCTCCCGAATATCTAATGCTATCTTTAAGAAAGATAAAAAAGCAACTGATTTTTTGGATGAATTTAAAAAAGAATTAGGAGTTGACGGTGCCCTTGCCGAGTATCATTCAAACCTTATAATCGCTATTAAAAATTTTATCACTCCCCTCTTCTCTACCCTGGTTTTAGGAGAACTAGCTAATTTAGAAAATTTTGAAAAGAAATTTAAAGTAAAAATAAAAACCAAGGATAAAAAAGAAATAGTAAAGGCGATTCTTGAAGTGCAAAAGCTTAATAAAAAAAGCAACAAAGAATATGCAACTCTCTTAAAAGAAGATAAAAAGAGCCGATTATTGAAAATATACTATATATAGGTACCTAGAAACATTAGAAAAAAAAGAACAAAAGAGAGCAAAAGAAAGAATTATTAGAACTTTAAATCTAGCTAGTTTTTGGGATAATATTTTTCTAACCTCTTAAAAGTCCGCTTTAGTTTGAAACAATTCTAGAATAACGGTAAAATACCAATCACCAGGGGTGGCGGAGTGGTCAAACGCACGGGTCTGTAAAACCCGCGGGATTATCCCTACGTAGGTTCGAATCTTACCCCCTGGACTATCTTTCGCTAAAGCTACAGATAGCAGGCCATGTTTTATACTTATATACTAAAAAACTCGAAAACTGGAAGATATTACATTGGTTCGACAAAAGACTTGAAAAATCGTTTAAATAAACACTTTTCTGGTGAAGTAAAAAGTACAAAATCAAATTTAAATTATAAATTAAAGTGGTATTGTGTTTTCAGAACAAGGGAGCAAGCGGTTTCGTTTGAGAGATATCTGAAATCTGGATCAGGTATTGCCTTTATGCGCAAGAGATTTTTCGTTTAACTGGCTTGCCCTACGAAGCTTTAGCGAAGTTGGGAATCTTACCCCCTGGACTACGGTTTTCTATGGATTTCTTCTAATTTATTAAATAGGCTATTTTTTGATAGAATTAAAAGATGGAGAGAGTTTTTTGGTAGAATAAGCCATGGCACTTTCTTCAACCTCAAATACTATTAACGCTCTGGGCATTTTTGGAAGACTGAAGCCGGAGCAAGAAAAGTATTTTGCTAAATTAGAATCAAAGTTTAGTAAAAGACCGAAAAATAGTGACGCTAATGGCATTTTTAATCATTTATCTTTAGTTATTAATAATGATGTTCCGGTTGGGGAAATGCCTAATTATTTGGACCTGCTAAGAGAATTAAAGCCTTATCTTCCTTTTAAGATTAAAACTTCGGGAGTGACTGTTAAGGATGAAAAACATCTAGCCTTGTCATTTGACCTTAAACAAACAGAAAAAATAAGAAAGCTAGCTTCTCATTTTTTTTCAAAAGGAGTGATAGCCACTTACTATACGAAAGTAGTTTGGTTTGTTTCTAAAGAAAACCAGGAAAAAGCAATGAAAGAATTAGAAAAAGTAAAAAAAATGGTTTTTTTTGACTTCATTCTGGTGGCCAACAGGCAAAATAATCAAAATACTATTTACTCTTCAAAAAGGTATTTATAAATTTAGGTAAGTATTTTTGTTTTCGAGGATATAATTTTCCCCTAAAAAGGGTTCGAACTCTGTCCGTAGTTCTGGACTCAGGTTTTCTATGAATTTCTTTTAGTTTATTTGAATAAGTCGTTTTCTCCTTTGTAGAATGGATTTTAAATATCTGTTATAGTTAATACAATGGAGAGTAGTAATTGGTATCAACAACTGGTTAGGCCCTCATGGTCACCACCATCTTGGCTTTTCGGTCCAGTTTGGACTTTTCTTTATGTTTTGATTGCAATTTCCTTTTTCAAGGTATTTCAATTAACCTTTCAGAAGCGAATTTCTTTTTTGATTGCGCTCCCATTTATCCTTAATCTTGTTTTTAACTTTGCCTTTACTCCCCTGCAATTTGGATTAAGAAATAATTTACTAGCGGCAATTGACATCCTTCTCGTCTTGGTCACCCTTATTTGGGCAATGGTTGCTATTTATCCCCATCATAAATGGATTGCCTTTATACAAATCCCCTATTTATTGTGGGTTAGCTTTGCAACTGTATTACAATTAACCATTACTTATTTAAATCGTTAAGATGTTTATTAAAGCCTATTTAATTACCCTGCCGGTTTTTTTAGCAATTGATTTTGTTTGGCTTACTTTAATTGCCAAAAATTTTTATGCTAAATACCTAGGCTATTTAATGAAGACAAATGTTAATTTTGCAGCCGCTGGTTTATTTTACTTACTCTTTGTAGTTGGGTTGGTAGTTTTTTCGGTTTTACCAGCCTTGGAGAAAAACTCTTGGACCCAAGCCCTTTTTTTGGGAGCCTTACTTGGACTTATTTCTTATGCTACCTATGATTTGACAAATCTTGCTACGATTAAAGACTGGCCGCTGATTGTCACAATTGTAGACATAGTTTGGGGAACAGTCTTAGGAGCCTCAGTTTCTCTAGCTAGTTATTTTATCATTACTAAAATATAGCAGAGACTATTTTTTCAAAGGCAAGAGAAGTAGAATAGCTAGGTTTAAAGAGCATATAATTTCTTCTGAAAAAGGCTCGAACTTTCTCCGTGGCTCTGGACTGCGGCTTGCATAGTTGAAATTAATTTGCTCTTTTCTTTGTATTATTTATAAGGGGAATTAAGTTTTGTCAGAGTAATCTGATACAATGCTTTTTTAGGATAAGTGATTAAGCGCATTTTTATCATTTCCATTTTGGCCGTTTTTATACTAGGGGGTATTGTTGTTGGTAAAAATAGATCATCAAAAAACCTTTTCAGCCCCATAGATTTGCAAGATCAGGGTGGACTAATTGATGAGCCGATTCCCCTTTCAATAGAATACATGAGACAGCAAGAATATCCGGGGAGTGAAATTGTGATTGAACAAACTCTTCCTCCTGGTTCAAATTACAATCGCTATCTTGTCTCATATAGGTCAGATGGTTTAAAAATCTATGCTTTGCTGACAGTGCCCTTAGGAGAAAAACCAGAGGGGGGTTGGCCGGCTATTGTTTTTAACCATGGTTATATTCAGCCCGAACAATACCGTACTACGGAAAAATACCTTGCCTATACTGACGCTTTTTCTAAAAACGGATATATTGTTTTTAAGCCTGATTTTCGGGGGCACGGTAATTCTGAGGGTAAGCCAGAAGGAGCCTATTATTCTTCTGCTTATACAATTGATGTTTTAAATGCGGTTTCTTCTTTAAAGAATTTCGAAGAAGTTAATCCTGAAAAGATCGGAATGTGGGGTCATTCCATGGGAGGGATGATTACCTTAAGATCAATGGCAGTAACCAAGGACATTAAAGTGGGTGAAGTTTGGGCGGGAGTGGTTGCTTCCTACGAAGATTTAGCTAAAAACTGGCATCATCCGGTTCACAATCCCCAACCCTGGGTTCCCTCACAAAGAGAACAGGCGGCTCAGCGGCCGGGCAGACAGGAATTAATTGATCAATACGGCGATTTTGAGCAAAATCCTCAATTTTGGCAATCAATTTCTCCTATTTCTTTTGTTTCTGATATTTCCGGCCCAATTCAGCTCCAGCACGGAACCGCTGATGCTGAAGTGCCCTTGCTTTTTAGCCAGGAACTGGAGCAAGCTTTGAAAAAAGCTAATAAACCAGTAGAGCTTTTTGTTTACGAAAACGATAATCATAATTTATCAAACAACCTCACCTTAGCTCTAAAACGTTCAGTTGAATTTTTCGATAAGTACTTAAAGATATAATTTTCCCATAAAAGGTTCTAACTCTGTCTGTGGCTTTGGACAAAGCTAGTTTTGACAGCTTATGCCTAAACTTGACAAACTTAGGCACGAAACAGTTCTTTGGTCTTACAATAACCTTTACAATTAGCTTGACAAATATAGCCAGTCCTGGGGGTAATGTATATTCTTATTGCTTGTCTTGCCGGGCAACCCCTGCTAGAATAGATTTTGATGGATACGGCGAAAAAAATTGATTTAATTACTCGCAACTGCGAAGAGGTTTTAACTAAAGAAGATCTAGAAGAATTAATAATTTCCAAAACTCCTTTAAAACACTATATTGGCTTTGAGATTTCTGGCAAAGTTCATTTGGGCACGGGATTAATGTCGATGGGGAAAACTGCCGACTTTCTTCAAGCCGGAGCGGAGTGTACTATTTTTTTGGCGGATTTTCATTCATATTTAAATAATAAGCTGGGCGGCAATTGGGAAAATATTAGAATTGCCACTGAGGGCTATTTTAAAAATGCCTTGATTGCTTCTTTAATGTGCTTTGGGGTCAAAAAAGAGCAAGTTCAATTTGTCACCGGCAAAGAGCTTTATGCTAATAATTTAATTCACTGGGAGACTTTTATGGAAATCGGCCAGCACGTTACTTTGGCCCGCAATTTGCGCTCTATTTCTATTATGGGTAAAAAGCAGGGCAAGGAAGTAAATATGGCCACTCTTTTCTATCCCCCGCTTCAAGTAGCGGATATTTTTACTTTAGGAGTGAATTTGGCTCATGCGGGGATTGATCAACGCAAGGCCCATGTGGTGGCCCGATCAGTAGCTAAGAAACTGACTATTAATCCAATAAAGAATAAATCAGGAGAGGTTATCGCGCCGGCAGCTATTCATCAGAATACTATTGCTGGCCTTGAAGGACCGAAAAAAGATGAATTAAAAAAAGACAGGCAAGATTTGGAGATTAGCTTGAAGATGAGCAAGTCTAAACCTAATTCGGCTATTTTTGTTCACGATTTACCAAAAATTATTGAAGAGAAAATAAATAAAGCTTACTGTCCGCCCAGGGAAGTTGAATTTAACCCGGTTATTAATTGGGTCCAGTATTTGGTTTTCTGGGGGCAAAATGAAGGTGAGCTTAAAATAAAGCGGCCGGCCAAGTTCGGCGGCGACAAAATGTATCGATGTATCGATACATTGATACAAGACTACAAAGAGGGCGAGCTTCACCCGCAGGACTTGAAAAAAGCGGTGGCTGATTGGTTAATTAAGAAACTGGCTCCAGCCCGAGAGCATTTTCAAAAACCGGAAGTGAAAAAATCTTTAGACTTTTTGGAAAAGATATTGTGATTAAAAAAGAAGTATATAGTCATTTAATTGCTAGTTTGGCGGCTTTTGTTTTGCTCGAAATAATCTGGCTTTTTACCGGTAGTTTTTCTATTTTAAAGGCTTTTATTTTTGCTTCGGGTTTAATTATTGGTACCTTTTTATTAGACGCAGATCACCTGATTTACTGGTTCTTTCTAAAACCTGATTTTGAAGAATCAAAAATAGCAAGAGAATTGTGGCAAAAAAAGAATTGGAAGGGATTGCTTAAACATCTTGAAGCAAATCACAAAAATCATGTTTCTCTTGTTTTTCATCATTTTATTTTTCAGGTTCTGCTTTTAGTTTTAACCTTTTTTATTTTTACCTCAACGAGTAATGTTTTTGGCAAAGGTTTAGTTTTGGCTCTTGATTTGCATTTATTAGTAGATATACGTGAAGATCTAAAAGCAGATCCTAATCACTTAAGAAATTGGCTTTTTGCCCGCTCTCCCTTAGCCTCCTTGCATCTTCCTGTTTCTTGGCTGAAAATTTATTGGTTAGCTTATGCTTTTTTAGTTGGAGGAATAGCCGGTGCCTTTATCCGTTAATTGGAAATATTTATCCGCCGATCAGCAGTCTTTGATTAAAGACGGGCTTTATTTGTTAGAGGAGATAGAAATACGCGGGCTAGATACTATTTCCGATTACTCTTTTTTAGTGGCCCCTTTTGCCAAGGCCTATGAAGGCTTCTTAAAAGATTTTTTTCTAAAATTAAATTTGATTACCAAATCTGATTATAATTCCGATCATTTTCGAGTAGGTAAAGTTTTAAATCCCAATCTTTCCCATCGGCGCTTTTCTGTTTATCTCAGACTAGAAAATTTAAAGCAGAACAATAACAACTTAGCTTCTCAGCTTTGGGAAGCCTGGAGGCAAGGACGGAACCAAATTTTTCACTACTTCCCTTTTAATCTTAACAAGCTGACTTTTTTTGGTGCTCGGGAAACAATTGAAATGATTTTGGAGGCGATTAATCAGGCTGGCCAAGTGATTGACAAAACTAAGCCGATTAACGATAATAGGGGCGATGAAAATATCTATTAATAATAAAAAGTGTCTTGGTTGTGGATCTTGTGCTGCTGTTAGCCCCGATTATTTTGAAATTAATTTTGATCGAGGGAAAGCGGCCATTAAGAAACAACCTAAAAACTTAAGCAAGGTTAAAGAGGCAATAGAAATTTGCCCGACTGAGGCAATAATCGCAAAAGAAAATTAATAAAATGGCTAAAAATAAGCAACCAGGAGGAATGATTATACCCTTTGTATTAATATCGGCAATTGTCTTAGTTGCTTTTTTAGGGGGCCGGATTTCTTCTAAAATTTCTGGAAACAAGCAGTCTATAGGGGCTGAAGGAAGAGTGGTAACTTTCGTCCCTGAGCTTAAAACAGCTTCTAATCTTCAATTTTTTGTAATGAGTTTTTGCCCCTACGGCAATCAGGCAGAAACAGTTTTAAAGCCGGTAGCTAATCTCTTAAAAGATACTAATCTTGAATTGACGCCGCATTATATTTTTAACAAAGTAAATTTGGCTGATTTTGAAAGCCGATGTGATCAGCAAGTTTTTACAGTCAATCGCTGTGCTGATTATGTGGCCAAGGGTTATTTTCCTGATGCTCAAAGCTGCGAAGCTCAGCTTTATGTTAACAAGCAGGAGTGCATGAACGACCAGGGTTTGATAATTGGTGAGAGTGCCTATACTTCACTTCATGGCTTGGGCGAATTAAAACAGGGCATTCGAGAAGTTTGTGCATATCAAAATTTGGGCAGTGATAAAAGTTCTTGGTGGGACTTTGTGGATAAAGTAAATAGTAATTGTGCTGCAGACAATATAGAAAGCTGTTGGGAGAGCCAAGCGCTGGGTGCTGGCTTAAATCTTGAGGAAATAAAAAACTGTTTGAGTGCCCGGGCCCAGAAGATATTGGATGAAGAGATTGCGGTTAGTGAGAAATATCAGGCCAGCGCTTCCCCTACTTTTATTATCAATGATTTAAAATTTCCGCCGGATAACGCTTACCCGGGTGAAAGTGAAGGGTCGGTTAGTTTGAAAATTGGCAGCGATTTTTTTACTCCCGATCAGTACCGCTCTCCTGAGGTACTTAAAACTGCTGTTTGTGCCGGGTGGCAGAATCAACCACCAGAATGCCAAGAAAAACTGGAAGACACTGCGGCCGGAAGCAGCGGCGGCTGTTGATGACCAAGCTTAATGCCAAACAACTTCGGGTTTCTTTGGGGACAAAAAAACCGGAAGAAATTTACGCTAATCCTCTGGTTTTTATTTTGGATAATGTTACCGACACTTATAACATTGGTTCGTTTTTTAGATTAGCTGATGCGCTGGGTGCGCAAAAAATTTATTTAACCGGACAAGTTGTTCTCCCTCCGAACCCGAAAATCCATCGGGCCTCCGTGGGTTTATGGCGCTGGGTTCCCTGGGAGCACCACTCTTCTGCCGTGCCGGTAATAAAAAAATTAAAAAAAGACAACTGGCAGATTATTGCTCTTGAGCAGACGAAAAATAGCAAAAGTTATTTGGATATTAAACCGCGCTTTCCTGTCGCTTTGGCAGTGGGGCATGAAACCGAGGGAGTTTCGACAAAAATTCTTAACCAAGCAGACGAAATAATTAATATTCCTCTTTATGGAGTTAATAGGTCGCTTAATGTTTTGGTGGCTGCTTCTGTCGTTGCTTACCACCTGACTTCTTTAATTCCCCTAGCTTCCACATAAAAAGGCGTGCCCGACTTTTAATTATTTTGGCGTCTTGATCTTTGACAAAACAACGCGCTTTTTCCAGCAAGTCCCGAGAATTAATTTTAGCTAGCTTAATATAAAGAGACCGATTTTCCCAATCTTTAAGTTCTTTGGCCAGCAATAGTCCATAAGCCTGAAACTCCTGGCTAATATAGCGTTTGCGCTTACTAAGGTCCAGATCTTTTAAAAGCTCTTTAATGCTTTTCAAGCCCTGCATTTTTTAAATCCTTTGCTAAGGTTCGTAACGATAAGTAATCCGATTACTCCTCCAAAAAAGACATAATTCCAGCCAAAATTAAAGAGCTTTAATACTCCACCCATCAAAAGAGCGCTGATAATTCCGAGGCGTAAGAAAGTATTGCGAAGGACAAAATAAGACTTACCCTCTTTTTTGCCCTGCCGGTAAACTACTCCCTCTACTGGAATCCAGATTGCTTGGGAAGTTATATTGTAAAAAGCATTAGCACTAGCCAAGCCTAAGAATGAGGAAAAATTAGCAACAATTAGCCAAAAAGGAAAGCTGCCAATCATTCCTAAGCCAAATACTTTGCCCTCATTGTCCGCTGACTTTTTGCCGATAAAGGCAATGGCTAAAAGAGAAATCAATAAAGAAAGAGTAAAAAGCGAACCCATTTCTTCTAAATTAGTTAGTGACTGAAAAAAGTAAATAGGTAAAAATATAGCATAAATGGCTGATTCTATTCCCCAGCCAAAAAACCCGAGCCAGGTTGAGTGCAAATTGGGCTTTCTAAGTGTTTTTTTAACCCTTTCCCAAGAAAGAGCTCTGCCTTTTTGGTTGTACTGGTCCATTAAAATGGGTATTAAAGAAAGAGCGATCACTATTCCAGCAATTAGATAAAGAGAAGTGAACCCGAGTTTAGCGGCAATTATTCCGCCCAATAAAGGAGCGGCAGCCGTAGAAATTTTGTTTAAAATATTGCGATTTGCCAACTGACGGTGAAGGCAGTGGCGCTGACTTTCCTGGCAAAAAGCAAGATGATAGGGCAGCCAGTGGAAAGGAACTGTAATTCCTAAAAAAAGAGCCGCCCACCAGATAAAAACTAAATTATTTTGAGATAGGATAAGAAATCCCAAAGCTGTAATTAAGGTTAAAGCTCCCAAGCCAACGAGCCAATCGGGACCCCACTTTTTTATTAACATTGCTGTTGGGGAAGAGAGAATAAGTGTTGTTGTCTCTGAAATAAGATAAAACTTTAAAACTCCTGACCAGCCGGAAGTAATTTGAAAAACAAAGACCGGAATAAAAATGCCGATTAAGCCTAGAGCCAAAGTGCGAAAAACACTGTTTAAATATAATCCGGTTAGTCCTGGCAGCCGAGCCGGATATTTCCAATGAGGTAAATGAAAAACCCGCTGCTGCTCTGCTCCGTTTGGCATATGCCCATTCTATTCAACTCCCCTCCCCTTTGCAAGGTTTTTTAGCTAGCAAAGAGTTAATTGAGTTTTTGTGGATCAAGCGGCAATGCTTTTTTAGTTAGTTTTACTTCAAGAGGAAGTTCGGCAACTCGCTTGAAGGTTTTTTTACCTTCTTCTTTGATTTCTATCCAGAAAGTATAGCTTCCTGACCGGGTTAATTCTAAACCTAATATTCTTAATCGAGATCTCATTCTGTCCTTGTCCGGTGGAATGGATAGCCTGTTAATGAAGCTCTTTATTACTTTTTGATCGGGATCAACAAGGCGTATCCTGATATCTACGTCTTTCACTCTTCCCTTTTTCATCCAATAATTTACTACTTCATATTTAAAAGGAATGTTGATCTTTTTATTAATTTCACCAGGAGAAGTGATATTTACCGAAACTTCTTCAAGAACCTCAATTAAGCTTATATTATTAGTTTCCTTATCTATTAAAGACTTTTGGCAGATCACTGACCAGATGTGTTTAATCATAGGCTAGAGAAATAGGAAGAAGGATTATTAGCCCTGACAATGGGACTGCGATATTTATCAGGAAAAATACTCAACTCTCTTGAGCTATCCTTAACCTTTATGGCTTTAAATGAATAATCAACAAATTGTTTCTGCTTGGAGTAATTAAGAACCTCAATTCCGAGCAATAAACCATTTTTATCAAATTCAATATTTATCCCTGGTGATAATTCTTCCACAGCCTCTACTTCACCGCTTTTTGTGATAATCCAAAGCACATCACTGTCGGGGTCATAATATCTTTTTGCTTTTTTTATTGATTTATTGCTTATTTTCATCTTGGAACCCATCTTCCAGTTTTTATTCTATTAGCCAGATTTCTAGGCCTAACTGGCATAATTGTAATCATTTTAACACATCGAGAATCTTTGTCATATACCCACGATAACTGGATTGGCCTTTTTCTACAGTTATAAAACATTTCTTTAATCGACACGTTATTCTCTAGTTGGGAATCATAGAATTTATTTTCGGGTCGGTAATAAATTTTTTTAGGATAGTCAATGGGAAACTTTCTTTCGGCAATTTTTTGATATAGGTGCTTTGTGTATATAACTTTCATTTGGCCATAACAATCCCATTCTATTCAACTCCCCTCCCCTTTGCAAGATATTAGATTCCGCCTTCTGCCAATAGTGCTTCTGATTTATACATTTCTTTGCAGAACAAGTAATTTTAGAGCTTTTGGAAGGTTGAAAATAGAAGGCTCTAAAAGAAGATTTAATACTCTTCTTATTATAGGTTTTGCATTCCAAGTAAATCTTCCTTCGGTCAGCATCCTCGATATAGATATCAGGATAGCCCGCGCTTTGGTGTTTGCCATTTGTTGTTAAAGGAATTTCGGCTTTTAATCCTACGCTATTAAGTGCATCTTTAACGAATGGCTCTATATGATTACCGACTTCGTTTGGTCTGGCCGTCGAAATTCCTTTTTCATAAGCATTTTTAATTGCTGTGTCCATTGCTTCTGTTAGGCGGCCTAATAATTTTTTATCTTTAGGGTTATTTTTATCAAAGGATAAAACACCGTGGCCAGATATTGCTTTTACTGCAACAGGAAAGGGGATATTTTTTAATGGCTCTATAAATTTCGAGATAGTCTCTTCTAATTGTTTTATGTAGTTGTTTTTATCCATATTATTTTTGAAAAATTAAAATATATTCTTTCTGCATAATGTTATAAAGTCCGTAGATTATTTTCTCAATTTTTTTAATAGTCTTAAAACCTATTTTTTCGCAGTAGTCAATAACATTCTGGGCTGTATTTATTTCCTTGCCCTGGAATGTTACGTTTCCTATGATTATCACGCAATATTTATCTTTCTTCAAAACCCTAAACATTTCACTATATGCCTTTTCCATATCTTTATCATAAAGCTCAAATTTATTTAATCCAGTTCCACGGACTCCGATAAAGTCTTCTTTTATCTTGTCTAAATCATAACCCAATGCTTCTAATGAGTGGGCATCATTGGCCACATAATTTAGAGCAATAGAGTATGGTGGGGATGTAATAATTCCGTCTACAGAATCATCTTTCAGGTTTACTTTTCTAGTATCGCCCTGTATAATTTTTGTCTTCCCTATTTTTAAATTTTGCTTTTTAATGGCGTTGCTGTAATCCTCAACAGATGCAATCATTTTTAGGGCATCGTTTACAAACGATGACTGGAAATTTTTACCTCTTCTTGATTGATCGCTATGGGCCATCATTTCGGCAACTTTGTAAAAATTTCTAACTTTCTCATCGCTTGCTTCTTTTCCGCTTTTTTTGAAAAGATAAAAATCTTTATATTTTTTAATTTCATCAAGAACACCAACAGATTCTGTTTTTGCTTTTGAGATAAGAACGCAAAGCGGGCTGATGTCTAATCCTATTGCGTTTATCCCCAAAATTTGGGCTTCCAAAACAGCTGTGCCGCTTCCAACAAATGGATCAAATAATGTTTCCCCTCTTTGGATTTTCATAATATTCATTAAGGCTCTAATCATTTGGGGGTGGAATTTGCCCTTATATGGATAAATCCAGTGGGTTAGATATTGATTGACTGATTTGGTTTGATTGTATTTTTGTAGATAGTAATAATCGGAGTAACTGCCGTTTATCGTCTTAAAATATGCGAGCCTTCTTTTGAGTGTCTCAAAATTCCCATCATCTTTTAGCTCAAATTCCCTGAAGTCATTGGTGACCCTTAGATCGGGATTAAAAGATTGCAGCTCTAATCTTGCTAACGCTAGTTCATAAATAAACTGAATGTTATCTAAAAGCTTTAAAGTTTTTGTTGTTCCCATTGTTCTATGAGTATCGTAACAATTTTGGCAAAAACTAGCAATAGACGTCAGGGGAGTCGAAGAGTGGACTTGCCGGGAGTCGAACCCGGAATATACCCATGCGAAGGGTACGGTATGCCATTTACCTACAAGCCCGCCTTATCGGCGAGGTAAACCCTCCTGTAATTTTAACAAATTTCCCACCTCATCCCAAGAAACTTGGGGAAAATCCTGGTAAAACTCAGACACGCTAAAAAACATTTTTGGCTGGAGAAGGACGATTACCCTGTCAGTTTCTTTTTTAAGAAAAGAAACTGTATCAGCCGGAGCAACGGGCAGGGCGATAATTGTTTTTCTTGCTCTTAATTTTTTAACCTGGCGCAAAGCACTTAGCAAGGTCGCTCCTGTAGCCGCGCCGTCATCAGTGATAATTACTTCTTTATTTTTTAAATCCGGCAACTGGGTAAATTTTGTTCTTTCTTGTATTTCTTTAATTTCCTTCTGGGCTGCTTTTATTGCTGTATTTACTTCCTCTTGGTCTGCTCCTAATTCATTTATTAGCTTTTTATTTAAGAAAAGGCTGTCTGGAGTTTGGCCAATAGCTCCAATTGCTAATTCTGGATTAAGCTTAAGCGAAATTTTTCTGATGACCAGAGGATAATGGGGTAAGTCCAAAAGGGCGGCCAAGGCGGCTCCGATAACTGTTCCCCCTCTAGGCAAGGAAACAATAATGGTGTTGGAAAAATTTAAATTTTCCTCCTCTTTTATTTTTAAAGCCAGTTTTTGCCCGGCATCATTGCGATTTTTAAACATCTTATTTAAAACAAAGCAATTTGTTTTTCAGCTAGGCTCTCGCCTTTTTTTGGCCAAATATTAACTTTCCCAAACTGACCATCAAATCCCGGGTCAATGCTGATTTTGCCTAGTCGGTTTCTTTCAATTGCTTCGCTCATTCTTAAACCAAAAAGGTTCTTAATTTTTTCTAATGATACATTAAGCAAAACATCAATTTCGCTTCCTAATGATTTTACCATTCGGCTATATTTTTCTTTTACTCTCTTGCTGTTTGCTCCCACTTGCTCTACCTCGGCAATGATTTCTAGTAAAGGGATGACAGTGATAAAAGGAGGTCTTTTTTGGAAAGAAGCTGATCCGCCCAAATTCGCTATTTTGGCCACTTGATAAGCAACTCCTAAAGTTAGAGACTTGGCGCAAACAGGGCAAATATTGCCCTTTTTCCGGGTTTCTTCAGGCGAGCGCCTTATTTTGCATTTACGGTGGCCGTCATAATGATACCTTCCTTCTTCAGGGTAAAATTCTATGGTTGAAGAAATATGCCATCGGGCGGCCTTGTCTCTTTTTACTGCTAAGGCTAGATCAGAATAAGTAAAATCAAGACCTTTTTTGTTTTTGGTTTTAAAAATAGTTGCTTCCCGGCCGATTTTGGGCAGGGAATGGGCATCGGAAAAACTTAAAATAGATAAGTTTTCAAGATCTTTTATTGGCCAGTTCATTTTTGGGTCACTGCTTATTCCGGTTTCAATGGCGAAAATATTGTTTGCGTATTGGCCAAAACACTCCTGGAGTGAGTCAAAACCGGAGCGAGATCCATAAAGAGAAAACCAGGGAGTCCAAATATGTGCAGGGATAATTAAGCATTCGGGATTAGCACTAAGAACCAAGTCTGCTAGCTGGATTGAAGAAAGGCCAATTATTGGCCGGCCATCTGAGGAAAGATTAGCTCCCGCCCGGAGCAAGGCTTTATTAATTTTAAAAGCGCTGTCCAGGTCAGGAGCAAAAACTAAGTTATGAATTCGCCGGGTCTTGCCGTTTTGGGAGTAAATGGAAGAAATTTCACCGCTGACAATAAATCCTATCTCGGGTGCGTTTTTTAAACAATAGACTCCTCTGCTTTTTAATTTAAGTTTGTTTTTCAGCTCTTTAAACCAAAGAGGATGAGTAAAATCGGGAGCGGCTAATAAATTTAAACCTTTTATTTTAGCCCAATCAGTCATGTTTTCTAAAACCATTTCCTGGCTGACGGCTCTGGAGTATTTTGAGTGGAGATGCAGGTCAGCAATAATTTTTTTCACGCTTAACCAAATTCTAGGGCAAGAAGAATAAAATAGCTGGCGACTAAGAAAGCCGCTTCCCAGCGCTCTAAAATGTGCTTTGTTTTAATAAAAGTATAAAAAAGAAAAAAGGTAATTAAGAAATATAAAGTAATTGTAAAATATTGCTGAGGCCTAAAGATTGTGATAGGCGCCAAAACTGCGGTTATTCCCAAAATTAAGGAGGCATTAGCCACAATAGAGCCCAGCAAGTCGCCTAGGGCAATAGCCGATTCTTTATTTTTTATGGCCCGAGATTCAAAAGCTAGCTCCGGTAGTGAACTTCCCACCCCTAAAATAAATACGCCTAAAATAAAGTCGGGAATATGAAGCTCGCGTGCTAAATTAAGAGATATTTTTACTAAAAAGTCAGCTGATCCTATCAGCAGAGCAATACTAATAATAAGGGTTATTATTGGCCGAGGAACAATGAAAACTGCCATTGCTTTTTCTTTTAAATTACTCCAAAAACTAGTCTTCTTCCTGCTTTTTTTGGCAAACATTAGCGCTTGCCAGGCAAAATACAAAGAAAGCAAAATTACCCCATCCGGGCGGGAAAGAACTCCATCGCTGATAAGCAAAAGAGGGGCAGCCGAAATCAGAAAAGCATAGTAAATATCATGTTTAACAACCGAGCCCACCACCTTTAGACTTCCGGAAAGCAAAGTAGCTCCGCCGATAACCAAAGAAAGGTCGGCAATATTGCTCCCCAAAACATTACCAAAAGAAAGATCCGGTTTGTTTTTCGCAACGCACTCAAGAGCAATAATTAGCTCGGGAATAGAGGTGCCGGTGGCAATAATTAAGTTAGATAAAGCATATTCCCCTATTTTGAGCTGGGAAGTAATTTTTTTGAAAGAATCTATAAGCAAACGGGTGGATAAGGAAAGGAGCCCAAATAAAACAGCTAAAGCAACTATTTGAAGAATAATCATTTTTGTTTTTGATAGAGTTTCTGAACCTCCTTAATGGTGGTGATGTCTTCCGGATTTTTGTCTCGAAATCTTTTTAGCCGGGGGAAGCGTAGAGCCAAGCCAATGCCTGCTTTGTGAATTGGAGATTTGGTAATTTCATCAGCGGCTATTTCCACGACAATTTGAGGCTCGCACCAAATATCGGGAAATAAATTTTTATCAACGATGTACTGCTTTGGTTGGTCGCGAACTTTTACCTGGTCACATTTCTTTCTTAAGCTGACCCACTGCTTGTCACTCAGCCCTGTTCCAATCTTGGCAATGGTTGGAAATTCTTGTTTAGCCGGATCACGTACTCCCACTAAAAAAGCGCCGATGCCAAAAGAAGCCCTTTTTCCCCTCCCTCGGTAGTAGCCAAGGACCAGGCAGTCTAAAGTATCCAGTAATTTGCTGTCTGTACTTTTTTTGAATTTTACCCAATTGTAATTTCGGGCTCCGGGCCGGTATGGAGCATATAATCGCTTGGCCATTAGCCCCTCCCATCCCCCTTTGACGGCCCGATTAAATTCTTTGGTTATTTGCTCTGGTTTGGAGGCAATTTTTTGAAAAGTTAAACGTAAATCTTTACCCTTAAAATTTAATAGACTTGCGAGCTGTTTCCTTCTTTGGCGAAATTTTTTATTAATTAATAATTTATCATTATGAAAAAGAAGGTCAAAAACAAAAACTACCAAAGGAATGTCCTCGCTTGTTTTTTTAATATCATATTTTCTTTTTCTTTGGGCTGTTTTTTGAAAAGAAAAGGGTTTTCCAGTTTGAAAATTCATGCCCACCGCTTCTCCGTCTAAAATACAATTTCTTAGGTTTTTCTTTTGAGAAAGAAGATGCTGGCAGGCAAGAGCAATATCCGGAAACATATTGGTGGTATCTTCCAAATTGCGGGAAAATATTTTTAAGAAAAACTTATTTTCTTTATCTTCCCAAAGATGGGCTTGTTTTTTAATTAATTTTTTTCCGGGGAGCTGGCGATCTAGATGAATTTGAACTCGAAAACCGTCAATTTTCGGCTCCAGGGCGCATTTTCCCAGCTTGTCAATAATGCTTTGAACATCAGGCAAGCGCTCAGCTCGGGCGGGCAGAATCGGGATACCGGGCTGAGATCTGATTTTTTTAAGGCCCGAAAGGCCCCTAGCTTTAAAAGTTTTGGCAATTAAGCCGGTGTCCGCAGCGATGCTGTAAGCCGCCTCAATTTTAGGTCTTAAGCTCTTATCTTCTTTTTCCATCCAAGAGAGGGCATCTAGAACAGTCATGTCTGAAAAGCCGAGACGCAGCCGGCCGATCGGGATTCTGACGATATATTTAGAGGAGGAAGCATCGCTTTCTTTGATAAGCTCGGCCATTAATTTTATTTTTCTCTCTTGGCTTCCGGCTCCCCCTTCATTAGCAATTTGCATAAGTTTGTCATAAGCTTGGCTGACGCTCAGGGTTGAAGCTTGGCTTTTAACTTGCTTTTTGTATTCAAAAACGGTTTCTCCCAGGTCTCCGCTTTTTTTAACCTCCTCTTGAACTTCTTTCACCTCTTTATTAAAAGCCGAGGCAATGATTTTGATCATCATTTTTTCGGCAATATTAAATTCAATCCCCGCAAAAGAAGGCATTAGCCGGCCAAGTGATAAATAAACGATTTTATCTATCTCTTTTTTTTTGGCTTTAGTAAAAAGAGCGGCTAGGATTTCGGTCATTTTAATCCGCTCGCTTGTTTTTTCTAGTTTTTCTAAGAAATGGGAAAATTGGCTTAGTTTCATTTTATTAAACCAGAGTGTAATAGGCCCCTTTAGTTGACCCTTTTTTGACCACGATTTTGTCTTTGATTAGTTTTTTTAAGTCGCGCCAAATTGTATCTTGGGAAATCATTGGGAAAAGCTCTTTGGCATCGGTAATTCTCAAGCCCCCGAATTGACGCATATACTCAATCAACTTAACCTGTCTTTCGCTTAAGGGAAGCTGTTTTCCCCCCAGTTTTTGTTTCAGGCGAATATCCGAGGACAGCCGCTCTACTTTCTCTTTGATTTTAATAAGCTCTACCGCCAGGGCTTTGGTGAAATAATCCAGCCAATTGGTTAAATCATGATCTGGCAGGGGCAGGGGTTGGGAAGAAACCGATTGCAAAGAACGATAGTATTCACCGGCATTGCGGTCAAAATACTCTTCCAAGGCAAAAAGCCCCCGGATATCGTAACTTTCTACCATTAAAACCAGGGTAGAAAAGGCGCGGGCTGTTCTTCCGTTCCCTTCAATAAAAGGATGGATGGCAACTAGAGCATAGTGGCTAACTCCGGCGCGGATGACCGGATGAAGATCTTTAGTCAAAGAAGAATTGATCCATTCAAAAAAATTTTTAATCAAGTAAGGAACTTCCGGGCTGGGCGGCGGGCGAAAAACAACCTCTCCCGTACGCGTATTTTCCAAGACCACCTGGGCTTTCCGGTAATCTTGAGCTTGTTCCGGAGCAATAACCATTTGCACTACCAGCTGATAGACCCGTTTAAGCATTTCTTCGGAGTAGCGAAAATCCACCTTTGCCTGGTCCATTTTTTCTTGAGGGTCAATATTTTCTCCGGGAAGAGGCAGTTTTTGCTCATGAAGAGCAAGCAGCTCCTCCAAATATTTGATCACTTGCCGGTAATTAATGACCTCTTGAACATCTCTTTCAAAGCCGGGCAAAGACTTTCCTTCAATAACTTTGGCTACCTGCTCAAAAGAAAGGTCGTTGCCTTCCAGCTTAGTGGCATAGTGGACAGTTTTAGTAATTGCTTCCTGCCGAAATTGCCTTTCATAAGCAGGGACTAAAGGTGCGGCATTAATAATTGCCCGAGCTCCCTCTATTTGGGAGATATTGGCGAGAATGGCGTTATTTATTTGAAATTTTGGCTTATACATTGTTAGTTGCTGTCATTGCGAGCCCCGGAGGGGCGTGGCAATCTTTCTGATAATTATCATGTTACATTTTAAAGGTTTAAAAGGAGCCAATCAACAACTGTTTCCGGCCGAAGATTAGCCTCCAGCATGACTTGAGCCCGAAGGCAAGACTCCAGCCATTTTTTTATTCGCTTTAGTCCCCTTTTCTTTTTAACCAGCTTTTTTTGATAAAAAATAATAGTAGAAAAAAGAATGTCAGAATTAAAGTTCTTGTCAAAATATAAAAATCTTTCCGGAATAGGAAGCTTAGTAATTTTTTCTAAGCTTAGGGGCTTAGCTTGGGTGCTGATTTTGTTTGCTGGCGGGAAAATTACTTGGCTGCGGGAGATTATAGTGGGAAGAAGAAGAGTGGGATTGGTTGCCCCAATAAAAACAAAGTTATTCTCTCTTAGTTCTTCTAGGGTTTTGAGTAAGGCATTTTGCGCTTCTTGGCTTAATCCCTGGCCATGAGCGATAAAGACAATTCTTTTACCTGTTCCCCATTTTTTTTGGTTAAAAAAATTTTTTAGCTTTCTAATTTCGTCAATTCCAGTTTGGGGAGAATCTAAAAAAAGCCAGTCTGGGTTATTGGTAAAACTTAGATCTTTTTCTTTTAATAAAGATGCAGAAATTTTTAAGAAATCCTTTGGTTGGCTGATTATTAAATAAGCTCCGGAGGTTAATTTTGGTAAAACCACATTGACATTTTACCGCATTTAGCTTTAAGATGTAAGGAAGATGGTAAAACTGCCCGAAAAGAGCGATGACCTGGTTGGGATTCTCTTGCAAAAGCAATTGATTGATCAAAAACAAGCGGAGGAAGCGCGTCTTCTTCATCTTAGCGGTGGACAAAGAGAAGAAGTTATCTTACAGCAAAAAGGCTGGGTGAATATCACCGACTTGCTTAAAGCTAAAGCTGAGTTTTGGAAGGTGCCCTTTATTGACCTTTCGTCTGCGGCTTTTTCTCCTCAAAGTTTTGAACAAGTACCCAAAAATTTGGCCGAACATTATCGCCTGGTCCCTTTTGATATTGACTTGGCAAAAAAAACTCTGCTAGTTGCCATGGCTAATCCTTTAGACCTGGAAACAATTGATTTTTTGGAAAAAAAGACAGACCTTAAGGTAATTGCTCATTTGGCTGACCCGGAGCAAATCACTAATGCGATTAAACAGGGTTATGCTCAGGAAATTACAGAAGAGGTTACTGAAGCGCTTAAGTCCACCAGTCCGGAGAATAAAACAGCAACCCCGGATCTTGGCCACCTGGATGACGTTATTAAAGAGGCGCCAATTGCCAAGGTAGTTTCTATTATTTTGGAGTTTGCGATGAAAGCTCGGGCTTCGGATGTACACATTGAGCCGGAAGAAGACGAAACTCGTGTTCGCTACCGGATAGACGGAATTTTACAGGAGAAACTGCTTTTGCCCAAAAGGATTCATGAGGCAGTTGTTTCTCGGATTAAAATTCTTTCTGACCTAAAAATTGACGAGAAAAGGGTGCCTCAGGATGGCCGGTTTAATTTTACTGCCGATAGTCAGGAAGTAGATCTACGGGTTTCCACAGCCCCAACTGTTTTCGGGGAAAAGGTAGTGATGCGGCTTTTGAAAAAATCCCAAAAAATTCCTGATCTGCCTGAGCTGGGACTGCGAGGCAAAGCTTTGCGCGATTTTAATGAGGCTATTTCTCGTCCGCACGGGATTATTATTGTTTGCGGGCCAACCGGTTCCGGAAAAACAACTACTCTTTATTCGGCTCTTTCCAAAATAAGCACTACTAAGGTAAACGTGATGACTATCGAAGATCCGGTAGAGTATCAGATTGGGGGTGTTAATCAGGTTCAGGTTAATCCTCGGGCCGGGCTGACTTTCTCTTCGGCCATGCGTTCTTTTTTGCGCCAGGATCCGGATATTATTATGGTTGGCGAAATTCGGGATGAAGAAACAGCTGCTTTGGCAGTGCATGCGGCTCTAACCGGCCACCTGGTTTTTTCTACTCTGCACACTAACGATGCCGCCGGAGCGATTCCCCGGCTTTTGGATATGAAAACCGAGTCTTTTTTGCTGGTTTCTTCTTTAAACGCGATAGTTGCTCAGCGGGTAGTAAGAAAAATTTGCACTCATTGCAAAGAAGAATATGCTCCTCCGCCAGAAGTGGCGGAAGGTATAAAAAAAGTTTTGGGTTCTTATTTAGATGAAGCAAGGCAAAAAGAAATAAAGCTTTATCGGGGCAAAGGGTGCGAAGAATGCGGGAAAACCGGCTATTATGGTCGGGTGGGAATATTTGAAGTTTTTTTAATGAACGACGAAATTGCCAAGCTGACCTTGCAAAGGTCAGCTGGTGGCGAAATTCAAAAATCGGCGGTGAAGGCCGGCATGCTTACGATGGGCCAAGACGGTTATTTAAAAGCAATTGAAGGGATTACTACTTTAGAAGAAATATTACGGGTAATTAAGTACTAAAGATCAACATGGAAAAAGATATAAAAGCTTATTTAGACAAATTATTAGAGCTTACTATTAATAATATGGCCTCAGACTTGCATTTGGTGGCCGGCTACCCCCCAGTCGTTCGTGTTTATGGTGAGCTTTACCCTCTGGCTAACGAGCCGGCAATAGAGGAAGAAAGACTAGGCCGGCTAATAGAGCTGCTTTTGAGTCAAAGAAAAGAGCGTTTTTTAAAGGAAAAGGAAGTGGACTTTTCTTTTATCCATAGCGATGGACAATTTAGAGTTAATGTTTACTTTCAGCAAGGGCAGGCATCAGCCAGCTTGCGCTACTTGGCTGGCGAGGTCCCCTCTCTTAATAAGCTTGGCTTGCCGTCGCTTTTAAGTCAGGTGGTAAATTGGCGCCAAGGTTTAGTTTTGATTACCGGCCCAACCGGGCATGGCAAGTCAACTACGGTTGCCAGCTTACTTGAGGAAATTAATTCTAGCCGCCGGGCTCACATAATTAGCGTTGAAGACCCGATTGAATATCGTTTTCGCCCCAATAAGTCAATAATTTCTCAGCGTGAAGTTGGTGCGGACACTAAAGACTGGAGCCGGGCTTTGCGCTCAAGCTTGCGCCAAGATCCAGACGTGGTTTTTATCGGCGAAATGCGGGACTTGGAAACAATTGGCGCCGCTTTAACCATTGCCGAAACTGGTCATCTGGTTTTTTCTACCCTGCACACTAACAGTGCGGCCGAAACAGTAGACCGAATAATTGATGTTTTTCCGGGTTCGGCAAAACAGCAGGTTACTTCTCAGCTGGCCGCCGTTTTAGGCATGGTTATTTCTCAGAGGCTAGTTCCTGGATTGCGGCCCGGGCGCGTTCCTGCTTTAGAAATTTTAATTAATAATCCGGCGGTTAAGAATGCTATTCGGGAAGGAAAAAGCTACATGATAGATAATATTATTCAGACTTCTAACGATACGGGAATGGTTTTGCTGGAAAAATCTTTGATACAGTTAGTAAAAGAAAACAAAATTGCGGCGGAAACGGCTAGGGATTTTGCTATTCGTAAAAGTGAATTAAACCGATATTTTAGAAAGTAAATGAAAAAATTTAATTTTATTGCTCGGGATCAAAAAGGGAAAAAAGTAAAAGGCTTGGTAGAGGCGGCGGCAAGCAAAGATGCGGTAAGTTTATTACGGAAAAAAGGCCTGGTGATTGTGGGTCTGAGCCCTTACAGGAAAAGCTGGAACGAGTATCTGGCTCTAATTTTCCAAAAAATCGGCTTAAATCAAGTAACTTCTTTTACTCGCCAGCTATCTACCATGATTAGCTCCGGGTTATCGTTAATTGAAGCTCTGGAGCTTCTCAAAAAACAGTTTACCGGCCGGATGGGTCTGCTTATAGAAGATATCCAGGCTATTATTGAAGGAGGAGATACTCTATCTAAGGCTCTAATTAAATATGAGAAAATTTTTGGGCCGGTTTATATTGCCTCGGTGAAAGCTGGCGAAGAATCTGGGGTCTTGGATAAGGTTCTTTCTCGGCTGGCCGATAATTTGGAGAAAAAAAAAGAATTTGTCGGACGGGTCAAATCGGCTATGATTTATCCGGTAATTGTGGTTTTGGGGATGACTGGTGTTGTTTTTATTGTGGTCACCTTTGTATTGCCGAAAATGATGGGCCTGTACTCAGAATTCGGAACCGATTTGCCGGTAAGCACCCGCATTTTAATGCAGTTTTCTAATTTTATGTCTAGGTTTTTTTGGATTTTCCCCTTATTGATTTTTGGGGGGTTTATTGCTTTTCGCCTTCTGTGTCAAAAAAAAGAGTTTGAGCAAAAGTTTGCTCGCTTCCGATTTAAGGTTCCTTTGCTGGGCAAAATAAGCAAGATGATGATTTTAACCGAAATGGCCCGAACCTTAGCCATGCTTGTGCATACCGGAGTATCTTTAGTGGAGGGTTTGGAAATTGTAGCCCAGTCAGCCGGAAACAGCCTTTACGAAGAAATTTTTGAACAAGCTAAGTCTCGGGTAGAAAAAGGTTTTTCTTTAGCTGAGGCCCTAGACGGAAGAGAATTAATTCCCCCGATTGTCCCTCAGATGATTGGCACGGGTGAGGAAACAGGTAAATTAGATGAAATTTTATTCAAACTTTCTGATTATTTTCAGCTGGAAGTAGATCAGCTGGTAAAGAACTTGACAACTGCCATAGAACCCCTTATTATGATTCTGCTAGGCCTGGGAGTTGGTTTTTTGGTGTTTGCGGTGATTATGCCGATTTACAATTTAACTAGTCAATTTTAGAAGAAGGGAGGTGAAAAAGTGAGAAAAAAAATAAATTTTGGTGGTAGCGATGGTGGTTTTACCTTAGTAGAATTATTAATCGTTATTGCTTTGATTGCGGTTTTGGCAGTAGCCTTAATTGCTACTCTTAATCCAATTGAACAGGTGAACAAAGCGCGGGATGCTCGTTTTCAAAATGATTCGGCTGAGGTTTTAGCGGCAGTAGAGCGTTATTATGCTACCCAGTTATATTATCCATGGGCTGATGAAGTTTGGCTCGAGGGTAATGGTCTCGGTGAAAGTGTAGATGTGGGTTTAACAAGCCGGATGCCAGGAATGGGAGTTTGTAGCGGTGCGTCTGTAGACGAAGAAGTAGCTGGTTCTTGTATTACCGCAGGTTCCGACGAGGGGGCATTAATTAGCACAGATGAACTTAAAGATTCTTTCGCAAGTAAAGATCAATTCTCTTCAGCTGTTACTTATATTGATAAACTCTATTTATGGCGCGAAGGAGGAACAAGCGGGATCTATGTTTGCTATATTCCCAAAGCGAATTCTAATCGTCAGCTAACCTCAAATCCTAACGACTTAGCCATCGATGATAACGGTTTTCCAACCCAGAAATTAGAAGTGACAGAGCTTGATGAAGAAGAATTTGATTATTCAGACGCTCAAAGTTCTTATTTTAAGTGTGTTCCGGAATAAAACCCAGTAGGAAGTTATTATGGCACAAGTGATAATAACCCTACTGGGTTTAGCAATAGGCAGTTTTTTAGGGGTAGTAATTTTCAGGGGAGGGGCTTTATTAGACAAGAAGCGTTCTTTTTGTGATCGCTGTCAGCGAAAGCTTTGTTGGTGGGAAAACATACCTTTAATTTCTTATGTAATGCTCAAGGGGAGGTGCCGAACCTGCCACTCCCCTATTCCCTGCTCTTATCTTTTGGTAGAGCTGGCAAGCGGAGTCTTTTTTCTTTTGACTTATTTAGCCCGGGAGCATTCTTTAGTTATTCTTTTTTTAGACCTGGCCATTGTTTCTTTTTTGGTTTTGATGATTTTTATTGATTGGCAAAAAAGAATTATTCCGGACTGGATTACTTTAAGCTTATTAATCATTACTCTTTTTTATCGCTATTTTACTTTTTTAAGCTGGAGCAATTTTTTTTCTTATGTCTACGCTGGGTTGGCCGCGGCATTTTTTTTACTTTTACTTCATCTTCTGACCAAAGGGCAAGGGATGGGCTTGGGCGACGTTAAGTTTGCGTTATTTATGGGCATCTTTTTAGGCTTTCCTCAAATAATTTTAGCTTTTTATTTAGCTGTCTTGACCGGCGGCTTAACCGGTGTCATAATGATTCTGAGCAAAAAAGCAAAATTCGGGCAGCAGATTGCTTTTGGCCCTTTTTTAGCCTTAGGTTTTTTAATTTGCATTTGGTCGGGAGAGACTATTATTGATAAAATTTATTTATGGTTAGGCCTTTAATTAAAAACAAGCTCAAGGGCTTTACTCTAACTGAACTATTGATAGTAATTACTATTATTGGTTTTTTGACCACGCTCCTGGCTCTGGCATATGTTAGCCAGCTTAAAAAAGCTCGGGATGCCGAAAGAAAAGCCCAGATTCAAAAAATAAAAATTGCCTTTGAGGATTATTTTGCGGATTGGGGCTGTTATCCTTCTGACCCCGCTATTTTTGAGCACTGTGGGTCAAAGGCCTTTACTCCCTGGCTGGAAAAAGTTTATTGCGATTCGTTGGGCAATTTCTATAGAGTAGTGGTGGAAGATGATGAATGTCCTGACTATTATGCAATTTACACGAATATCGAATATTTAAAAGACCATCAGCTGCTGGCGAATGAATGTTACAGCGGCTGTGTTATCGGCACGGAAAATTATAATTTTGTGGTTTATGCTGAAGGCCTAGAATCCGAATCTGTTCCCGGTTTGCCGGGTAATGAACTGACTCCGACACCTACTCCGGTAATTGAGCCAACAGCAACACCCACGGATACAATTCCCACTTCCACCCCGACTCCGGCTATTGTTTGTGATACTCTTGAGCTTCAGGTGAGCCAAAATCCAGACGATGGCCGTTGCTGGGATGATAATGGTGACGGCTATGACAGTGGATTAACCAGCAATACGATCGGCCGACTTCTTGGCGGCCATTCTTATGGGACCTGGAATCGCTTTACTAATGTAGCCATCCCTCAAGGAGCAACGATTAATAGCGCTGTTCTTAGCTGGAGAGCGGCTGCCGAGTATTCGGCTAATCTAAGCATCAGTGTGGCGGCCAACGCGGCAGACAACCCTAGTTCTCCGGCGTCTAGCACTGATTTCAGAGGCCGGCCTTTAACTTCCGCTGGCGTCGAATGGAATATTAATACTAATTGGCTTAACAATAATTGGTATTCGCCGCCGGACATTGGCGAGGTTATTCAAGAAATTGTTGACCGACCCGGATGGTCAAGCGGCAATTCTTTATTAATCATCACCAAAGATAATGGGACAGCAGCCGACAGTTTGCGTGGCTACCGGGCGGTTGAAGGTTCGCCAACTAGTGCTTCCAAGCTAGAAGTAGATTACTGCTCCGAGCAAGAGTTTTCTGTTTGCGTGGGAGATTATTATCAAATGTCTACGGCGGGCGATCATAGCACCTGTAATGGTCCAGTAGGGCCAACAGACGTGAGAGCAGATTGTTGCTATAGCGATTCGAGTTGTTGGAATTACTGTACTGATCCAGAGCTATGATAGAATGGGAAGAATATTAACTATGAAAAGAAAAGGATTTACCTTAGTGGAATTGCTAGTGGTTATGGCTATAATGGCTATTTTGGCAAGCATTGCTTTTGGCCAGTATCGCAATAGCCAGAAAAAAGCTCGAGATGCTCAGCGCAAAGCAGATTTAGACAATATTGCTCGCGCTTTGGAAATGTATTATTCTGACCATGGTTCCTATCCCCTAAACTACGAAGGATTAATTTCTGTTGACGGAGAAACGGGAGTTGGCTGGACCGAATCTTTTCAGGCTGATGTGGGCGACGACCAAACTGTCGTTTATATGAAAAGACTGCCCAAGGACCCACAAACAGACTATAGCTATTGCTATTTTGGCGATAGCGATAGCTTTACTCTTTATGCTAAACTGGAAAACGACAATGATTCAAATTACTGCGCTTCTGGTTATACTTGCAATACTGATAGTGACTATCGTTATGCGGTTGCCAGCCCAAATGCCGAAGTTGGCTGTGAATAAAAATTTAAGAGGCTTTTCCCTGATAGAACTATTGGTAGTTTTGTTTATTATCGGGTCGCTTACCGGTCTTCTTCTTCCTAATTTAATTAGCGCTCGCCAAAGAGCTCGTGATTCTCAAAGAAAGCAGGAGCTTTATGAAATAAAAAATGCCCTCCGGCTTTATTATGATGATAACCAAAGTTATCCGGATGGTGTTTCTTTTGGGGAAGGTTGGGACGGGTACATGGAGGAGGTTCCTCAAGACCCCAAAAGCGACCAGGAATATTATTATTGCTCTTCTTCGGACGGTGAAGAATTCTTACTTGGAGCTAACCTGGAAAACCCGGGTGATGCGGATGCAGCAAGCTCTCAAAGTTATTGCAATTCGGCCGGCACCTGCTCGTCAGGATGCTCTGAGAGTAATTGTTATTTTGCCTGCGGACATTAAAAATTAAAAAACAAAAATGAAAAAAAATAAGAAAAATGGCTTTACTCTTTTTGAGCTCTTGGTGGTGATTTCCATTATTGGGATTATTGTTGCCGCTGGATTTGCCTCTTATTCTTCGGCTCAAAAAAGAGCCCGAGATGCCAAAAGAAAACAGGATGTTGGCCAAGCTCATGAAGCGCTGGAGCAATATTATGCGGTTAATGCCGCTTACCCGGCGGCAAGCTGTAATCCGGGAAATGATTATCTTCCGGGAGGATTGCCCACGGATCCCAAAAACGACGATACTTATAGCTATGACGATTGGAGTTGTGATACTACTGCCTATTGTATTTGCGCCCGCCTGGAAGCAACTACGGGCAATGCTTCTGATGCTTCGTGCACTTGGTCTTCCGGAGGGGATTATTATTGCTTGCAAAATGTTCAATAACTACTAAGATGACCAGAAAATCGGGCTTTACTTTCATTGAACTTCTTGTTTCCGTAACTATTATTCTTGTTATTTCTACTTTTGCCTTAGTATCTTTTCGGTCGGCTAATAAAAAGGCCAGGGATGATCGTAGGGCCGCTGATTTAGAGCAGATTCGGGCTGCCCTGGAGCTTTACCGGGTGGACTATGATACTTACCCGGCGGCCCTTGTTACTTTGACCGAAGGTTCGGAGCCTTATTTAAGTGTGGTTCCTGATGATCCGGTAAGCGGCTTAGATTATTATTATAACCAAATTAGTGACTATAGTTACGAAGTTTGTGCATATCTGGAAAGCACTGATCCGGGCACTTGTTCTGCAGGCTGTGGAGAAGAGAACTGCAATTACAAGTTACGAAATCCTTAAAGTGAGGGCGCGGCTTGGGAAATCCAATCAAGGCTTTAGCCTGATGGAGATAATAATCGTCTTGAGTATTTCCCTTCTTGTTTTTGGTCTTTCCATAGTCGGATTCCGCTCCTTTAGCGAACGCCGGACTTTAACTGAGGGAACATCAGAGGTAAAAGATAAATTAAGACTAATTAGAGCCAAGGCAATGGGTGGAGAAAAGCCAAGTATGAACTGCACCCTATTGCTTTATTATTTGGTTGATATTCCGGAAAGTAATAAAATATTATTTTCTCCAGTTTGCTTTGGAGTGGAAGAGGAGCTGGCTGTGGGGGAAGAATATGAAGTTGACCGGGTCAGCCTTTCTCCGGATGGGAACTGGCCGATTAGAATTACTGCTTTAGAAGGAACGGTTAGTCAAGAGGCAGTATTAACTATTTCTTTTCAAGGACAGAGTCGGAGCTTAGTTGTTAGCCCCTCGGGAAACATAGAGTGATTAAGAAAAATTTCCAAAAAGGGCAAACGCTAGTAGAGATAGTCTTTTTAATCGGGATTACTTTGATTATTTTATCCGGTTTGGTGGTGGCCGCAATTTTTAGCGTAAAGGCATCCCGCTACTCAAAAAACAAGGCAATAGCCGCTCGCTTGACCAGAGAGCAGATAGAGATGGTTAAAGCAGAGAAAAAAAGTGCTTCCTTTTGGGAAGATGAAAACTTAAACCTAGATAGTCTTTTGGACTGCTCCTTAGATTCGCTTCCCGAAGCCTTTGGCTGTGAGTATATATTTACTGACTTAGAAGAAGAAGATAGTAGGCGTCAGGTTCGGATGAGGGTAATTGTTTGGTGGGATTCTGCTAGCGCGCCGGATAATTGGTGGGAGCTGGAAGAAGGAGGAGTAGAGAAAAAAAATAATGTTATATTAACGACGATTATCTCTAACTGGGAGCAATGATAAAAATTAATAAAGGTTTCACTTTAATTGAAACACTGGTATCTTTAGCTATTTTAGCGATTATTTCAACAGTGGTGGCGAGCATTATTTATGTAGTTTTCCGCTCTTCAGAAAAAGTAGAGATTCTAAAAGAAATAAAACAAAATGGTGAATCAGCAGTTTCTGTTATGGGTGATCTTATTCGCCAGGCCCAGGAGGCGGATTGCGCTGCCTTTGGTGATTCTTTAACAATCATTGTAAAAGGAGAAAGCACAATCTTAAGGTGTGATTCCTCTGCCAACAATAGAGTTGCTTCGAATAGCGCTTTTCTAACTTCCAGCAGTGTGGCTTGCCAAGAAATGAATTTTGCCTGCCAAGCGACGGAAAATAATGATACTTTGGTGAGCTTTTCCTTTACTCTTGGCCAGGGAGGTTATTCCGGTGATTTTACGGGAAAGGTCTTGCTGGTTAATTAGTGTAATTAGTCCATTGATTTTCGCTTCACTATTTGTTTATATAATAGAAGACATATGACTGCTCAACTGGGAATAGACATAGGAATTAGCTCTCTAAAGATTTCCTGCTTAGAAAAAAAGGGGGAAGGGTGGCGCTTGCTGGGATTAGCTGATACCAAAACCCCCACGGGCCACACTCAGCTTCTAAGCAACGAAACCCGCTTAGCTGAGGAGATTAAAAAGCTGACAGCTGACTTAGGTGTTAAAACAAAGATGGCTGTTGTAGCTCTGCCAGAGCAAGAAACAACAAGTCGGGTGCTTTCTTTTCCCCCGATGAAAGACGAAGAAGTCTATAAGGCGATTTTTTATGAGGCGGAAACTTTTGTTCCTCACCCTCTTGATCAGGTGCAAATTGACTATCAGATAATCAGCAAGACGGCTGATAGAATTCTTACCTTTGCAGTGGCAGCCAAAAGGAGCTTGGTGGAAAGCTATGAGAAGATTATTACTCAAGCAGGCTTGATTCCCGTAGCCATAGAAACTGCAGCTGTTAGCCTAGCTCGGATTATCCCTGAAAATCTGGATAAGCCGGTAATGGTTTTGGACTTAGGCGCGCGAGATTCAACTATGATTGTTGCTAAAGATAGATCTATTTATTTTAGTCGAACCGTTCCCTTTGGAGGCGAGGCTTTTACTCGGTCTTTAAGTGGCGCTCTAGGAATGAATGATTTTCAGGCGGAAGAATACAAAAAAGCCTATGGTATTAAGGGTGGCGAGTGGGAGGGAAAGATTAGAGAGTCTCTGCAGGAAGTTTTTATTCATTTAGGCGAGGAAATTAAAAAAGGATTTTTGGCTTTTTCTCAGGAATGGCAAGAGCCGGTCGGTTTTTTAATAATTTCCGGCGGCGGAGCTTCTTTGCCTGGGCTGGCAGATGAACTGGTGAAAATATTGGGGATAGAGGTGCAAACTTGCCAGCCGCTGGCAGGGATAAGCGCAGAAGGAGCGCGTTTGCTTATTGAAGATAAACAGGAGCTGGCTCGTTTTGCGCTATCGGTTGGCTTGGCTAAAAGAGAAAAATGAAAGAAAATATAAGCATAAATTTACTGCCGAATAAGTCTCGGCTCCAGCTTAAGCAGCTGGAGATTGTAAAAAAAGTTAATTTAGCAACTACGGTCATAATGGGAGTTTTTTTGCTTGTTGTTCTGGCGGTTTTTTTGCTTGATTACTATTCTGGCCGATTAATACGCAAGAACAATCAGGAATTGGAGAATGCAAAGAGCCAATACTTTGAATTTAGCGATCGGATTAGTGATCTTCAAATATTGCGTTTTCGAACCAAGCTGGTGGCTCAAACCTTAGAAAGCAGATACCCTTTTGGCCAGGGAATAAGAAATTTGGAAGAGCTTGTAGGCAAACAAACAGAATTGTCTAATTTGGCTATTGCTAAGGACGACCTTTCTTTGCGAGGACGCTTTCCTACCCTGACTGAATTTAAAAGGTTTGAAGAAAAATTAAATAATAACGATTATCAGACTGCGCTTTTAGAAAATTTAGGTCTTGAGGCAAATGGCCAAGTTAGTTTTTCTTTAAAAATCCAATGGAATTAAATAGCGATAGTTATTTAAAAAAGTTGCTTATTCCCATCGGGGGACTTTTATTTATTATTTTAATTAGTTTGCTTTTAGTGATTCCTCGGGTTAAAAAAGTAAAAAAACAATTTCATGAAAATGAAAAAATTGTTCAGTCTAAAAAAGATTTTTTAGCCAAAGCCCAGCTGGTTAGCACTCTTAGCGAAAGTGATTTAGACCATAAGGCTGAGCTTTCTAACTTAGCGATGCCCAAAGAAAAAGATATAAGCCTAATTCTTTATGCCTTGAATGAACCGGTTAGAAACAATGATTTTTATACTGACCAGCTGGAGTTTAATTTGGGTGAAGTGGTTTCTGGAAGTGAGGAAGCAAGAGAGGAGGAACTGAAAAGCACCAAAAAACCAATTGATCAGATACCGGCAGTAATGCGCGTTTTAGGCTCAGGTGAAAAACTATCTTCTTTGATTGAGGACATGGAAAACGTTTTGCCAGTTATTTCCCTTACCGAAGTTAGGGCCAGCTATAGCGAAGCTGGAAGAGTAACCGCAAATTTTAATTTTTACCTTTCGGTAAGCAGCCGTTTGCCCAGTTTTGACCCGGAAAAACTAAGCTTAAAAGATTTAACTATTTCTGATGAGGAGGAAAAGCTTCTTGTCAGATTGGATGGTTTTGAGAAAGCAGGTATTTCTTCAATCCTCACAAGTCAGGACTTGGTGCCAGTGATACTTGGGAGAGATAATCCTTTCAGCCTAAGTCAGTGATTTCAATTTTATAATAGGAGTTAAGACTATCTTTAGCTGCTTTCATGTTCACCAACTGCCTGATCGCTTTTATTACTCTCCCTTGGCGACCGATTACTTGCCCGATTTTCTCTTGAGGGATTTTTACCTGAATAAGAGATTGACCTCCTTTATCCAAAATATCTACTTGGCTATTTTCCTGAGTGATTTGGTCAACAATATACTTAACTAATTTTTTCATTTTTTAGGATTTTCCTTACGCCTTCGGTTAATTGGGCGCCTTTTTCTTGCCAGGAGACTAGCTCTTTTTGATCAATTTTTAAGGTTTTACTATCGGGGTTCCAATGGCCGAGATCAGCAGTAAACTTGCCGTCCCTTTTGCTTTTAGCCTCGGCGACAACGACTCGGTAAGTTATCTGCCCCTTTTTTCCCCGCTGAAATAGTTTGATCTTTAACATGGAGTAATTTTATCTTTCTTTTTCAAAACAGTCAATGCTTTGGCCGCAGATGCTTCTTGGGCTTCTTTTTTGGAATGCCCCGGGGCGCTGGCGATTTTTTTCTTGCCTAAATAGACTCCAACCTCAAAGGTTTTATCATGTTCCGGCCCATATTCTTTTATTACCCGATAGTCCGGAGTTATTTTCTTTTTTTCTTGGGTGAGCTCTTGAAGCAGAGTTTTGGCATCTTTGATATCGCCTTTTTTCCCTAATTTCTGCAGATCTTTTAAGAAAATCCTATTTAAAAACTTTTCTGTCTGGGCTAGACCCTGGTCAAGATAAACTGCTCCTAAAACTGCTTCAAAGGCATCGGCTAATAAAGAAACATTCTCTCTCCCCCCTCCCTGCTCTTCTCCTTTACCCAAAAACAAGGCTCGATCAATTGTTAAATCTAGGCTTTTTACCGCCAGATTTTCGGTTCTTACTAAAGCGGCCCTTATATTAGTTAAAGACCCTTCAGGTAATTTTGGGAAAAATTGAAAAAGGTTTTTGGTAGTCCAATATTCCAAAACGGCGTCTCCCAAAAACTCTAGCCGCTCGTTGCTCTCTTTGACTTTGCCTAAATTTTCATTTACCCAGGAGCGGTGAACAAGAGCCTTTTTTAAAAGGCCAGGGTTGATAAATTTAACTTTGAGTTTTTTTTCCAATTTTTCTATTTTTTCCATGACTTTCCTTTTTTTTTGAATTCTTTTTTCAAATAAATCTTTATAAATTGTGCCTAAAACTCCATTGACAAATCCGGGGCTGGTTTCGCCTCCATACTCCTTAGAAAGTTCTACCGCCTCATTAATTACTACTTTGGGAGGCACTTTCTTTCGGTATAGCAGTTCCCAGGTAGCCAGCTGCAGCACGGCCAGGTCAATTCTGTTAATTTTATCCAGCGGCCATTTTGGAGCGGCACCAACAATCGTCCGATTAACCGGTTTTATATTTTTTAAAACTTTTTTACCCAAAGAGCCAGTCAGTCTAAAATTTTTGCTTTTTTTGGATCCGGAAAATGTATAAGCAAAAAGAGCTTTAACGGCTTTTTTTCTTTCCTGGTGTCTCGGATCTTTTTTCAGATTTTGGTTCATTTTTAGCTCTTCCCCATTTTCCGCAAGTTGGGCAAACTTGGTGAGCAATTTTTTTCTCACTGCACTCGGGGCAAGTAGTTAACTTTGGCAGAGTTAGTTTTTGAGTACTTCTTCTCCGTCCTTGGCGATGAGTAGATGGTTTTCTTTTTGGTAATGCACCCATAACAGACTATTTTACCGATTTATCAGCCAGCTTGCAAGCTTCTCTTTTGGCGGCCGCAAGCAAAGGCAGGTCATTAAAGTTGGCTATTTTTAGCTTAAGAAAGCCGTGTTGCTTAAGACCGAACATTTCTCCCGGCCCGCGCCATTTTAAGTCCAATTTAGCTAGTTTTAGCCCTTGGTGATACCGAGTTAAGGCTTTTAGTCTTTTTTGAGCTTTTTTACCCGGTTCTTCGGAAAAAAGAAAACAATAAGATTTGTGCTCCCCTCTCCCAATCCGGCCTCTTAGCTGGTGAAGAGCAGATAGGCCAAAGCGGTCAGCTGCTTCAATAATCATCACAGCCGCGTAAGGCAGATCAATGCCGACCTCTACTACCGGAGTGGTAACTAAGATGTCTATTTTTCTTTTTTGCATCTTATGAAGTATTTCTTCCTTTTCTTTACCTTTCATTCGGCCATGAAGGAGGCAAAGTTTAAGTTCCGGAAAAATATTTTTTTGGAGAGTGGCGAATTCTTTATTGGCCGCTTTAACGGTTTTTAAGGTTTCCGATGGCTCAATAAGCGGGCAGATAATAAAAGCCTGAATTTTATTTTTCTTTATTTCCTTTTTTAGCCACACATAGCATTTTTTTCTATCTTTTTTAGCGATAATGAAAGTAGCCACTTTTCTTCTTCCCGGCGGCTGATCAGTTAATATAGATACTTCTAAGTCGCCGTAAAGAGTTTGGGCAATCGTTCGGGGAATAGGAGTTGCAGTCATTATCAGCGAATGAGGGTAAAAATCTTCCTTGCCTTTGGCCAAAAGCCTGCTTCTTTGTTTTACTCCAAATCTTTGTTGTTCATCAATGATCACCAGTCCAAGATTATTAATAGTTTTCTCATGAAGAAGGGCATGGGTTCCTAAAATTATCTTTGCTCTGCCTCTTTTTCTAATTTTTTGACTGGAGGTTATAAGTTCTACTGGAATATTAAAAGGAGAAAATATTTTTTTTAAAGTTTGATAGTGCTGAAAGCTAAGAATTTCAGTCGGAGCAAGAAAAGCAACCGAGTGACCGTTAAGCAAAACCGCGTAAGCGGCTAAAGCGGCAACGACTGTTTTTCCAGAGCCTACATCGCCGCAAAGCAGATGCTGGACACAAAATTCTTTTTTTAAACTGGCGATTATTTCCTTGCCAGCTTTTTGTTGGGAAGCAGTAAGCAAAAACGGGAAACTTTTTTTAAACTCCTTTATTTTTTTCTCTAGCTTTTTATCGCCTATTTTCCAAGCGAAGGATTTTTGCTCTTTTTCGCGCGCCCTTTTTCTTTTTAGGATTTTTAATTGTAAAAAAAATAGTTCTTCAAAAGCAAGCCGGTGCCGGGCTTTTTTGGCGGCGAGTTTGCTTTCCGGAAAATGGACCTTAAGAAATGCTTCTTTTCGCGGCAAAAGTTTTTGGTCAATAATTATTTTTACCGGAAGAACTTCTTTTATTTCTTCTTTAATTAGCGGAAGAAGATTAGTAATAAGTTTGCGAAGATATTTAGAGCTTATTCCGGAAGTTTCCGAATAAACCGGAACAAGCCGGCCGGTATGAATCGTTGCCTGGCCTGGCCTTATTAGCTCGTAGTCCGGAGAAACTAAGGTCAGTTTGGAGTTATATTTTTGGATTTTTCCGGAAAGGGAAACAACTATATTCTTTCTAAGAAACCGCAGTAAAAAGGGCTGATTAAACCAAGAAACTAAAAGCTGGCCAGTGCTGTCTTCCACCACCGCTTTTTGGATTTGCTTTTTGCTTCGGGTATATTGATTACTTATTTGTCTGATCTCGCCCACAATAGTAACCGCCTCTCCTTCTTGAAGTTTTTCAATAGGAGTGACCAAACCGTAGTTTTGGTAGCGAAAAGGAAAATAGGTCAACAAATCCCAGGCGGTTTTAATATTAATTTTAGCTAATTTTTTGGCCATTTTCGGCCCCACGCCTTTAAGATATTGAATCGGGGTATCTGCTTTCAGCTCAGGCATTTTTTAGCTTACTTAGCGAAACAAAGATAAAAGCGGTAAAAAGCTGCTAGCGAGCAAGGAAAGCGAAGCGATAATGATCGCCGCTTTGATTAGATTATTGCCCTTAAGCACTTTTTTTAATTTCATTTTTTTAAAGTATAGCATTTTACTTTTGGTAAAAACATAATTTTTTGGTAAAATGTAATTTATATATGGCCAATATAAAAAGACTTTGGCGAAGGAGGTATCTTCGTGTTTGCTACTGGCTGGACCAGAAGATAAAAGGAAGGTTCTGGCTATGGGTTAGCATTGGCGCTTTTGGCGTAGTTGTTTTAGGTTTTTTGCTTTTTTTAGGGCTGCTAACCTGGTATTCGCGCGATCTTCCCTCCCCTAATCAGCTAGTGCGCAAAGAAGGGTTTACTACCCGAATTTACGATCGGAACGGAGAAGTGATTTATGATGTTTATAAAGAGGCCAAGCGAACTCCGGTGACTTGGGAGCAAGTTCCGGATTATTTGAAGTGGGCGACGATTGCTATAGAAGATAAGCACTTTTATTCTCATCCCGGTTTTAGTGTCGGAGGAATTGCCCGGGCGTTTTTCAATATTGTTGTTCACCACCGGCTGCAAGGTGGGTCTACCTTAACCCAGCAGCTGATTAAAAATGTTCTTTTAAGTTCGGAAAGAACTTTGCCGCGCAAATTTAAAGAATTTATTCTTTCTTTGCAAACGGAGCGCAAATACACTAAAGATGAGATTTTGCTCATGTATTTAAACGAAGCCCCATACGGGGGCTCGGCTTGGGGAGTAGGAGCGGCGGCAGAACAATATTTCGACAAAAATGTTTCTGATCTTAGTTTAGCGGAGTCGGTAATTTTGGCTGGCCTTCCTCAGCGGCCATCTGTTTATTCTCCTTTTCCGATACTCCTGATGCTTACTTAGACCGCACGAAAAATGTTGTTCGTCGAATGGTTGAGGATGATTATCTTACGCCTGATGAGGAAGAGAAGGTTTTGAAAGAAGCAGCTGATATTCAGTTTAGCGAAAGCAAAAACTATCTTTCTGCTCCCCATTTTGTCGCCTATGTTAAGTCTATTCTAGCCGAAAAATATGGAGAGGAATTAGTAGAGCAAGGCGGGTTGAAGGTGACTACAACCCTAGACTTGGAGCTTCAGGAAAAGGTGGAAAAGATCGTCAAAGACGAAGTAGAAAAGATGAGCGCTTATAAAATAAGCAACGCGGCGGTGATGGCAGTGGATCCTCAGACTGGAGAGATTTTATCTATGGTCGGATCTAAAGACTATTTTGCTGAGGATATTCCCGGTAAGTTTAATGTTGCTACCCAGGGCTTAAGACAGCCAGGCTCGGCTATTAAGCCGATAACTTATGCCTTGGCTTTGGAAAAGAACTATACCGCCTCTACTTTAATTATGGATACAAAAACAGTTTTTCCCTCTAAGGGTCAGCCTGATTATGTTCCGGTTAATTATGACGGTGAATATCATGGTCCCCTTTTACTGCGCGAGGCTTTGGCTAACTCTATTAACGTAGCGGCGGTAAAAATACTGGCCAAGGTGGGAATTGAGCCCATGATTTCCAAGGCTTACCAAATGGGTCTTTCTACTTTGGAGCCTACGGCTGAAAATCTCCGGCGGTTCGGTTTGGCAGTAACCTTAGGCGGCGGAGAGGTAAAGCTTATTGATCTGGCTTCGGCTTACTCAGCTTTTGCCAATGGTGGATTAAGGCAGGAATCAGTTGCTATTTTAAAAGTGGAAGACCGCGACGGAAAACTCTTAGAAAGTTTTAAGAGCGAGAAAGGTTCTCAAGTATTGTCGCCGGGAGCGGCTTTTATTATTAGCGATATCTTGTCTGATAATAATGCCCGCTCGCTCGCTTTTGGGCTAAATAGCTCTTTAAACATTACTGGAATTAAGGTAGCGGTAAAGACTGGAACAACTAACGACATGCGTGACAACTGGACAATTGGCTGGACTCCGGGAGTGCTCGTTGGTGCTTGGGTTGGCAATAATGATAATTCAGCTATGAGCCGAATTGCTTCAGGAATTACTGGAGCAGCGCCCATTTGGAGAAAAGTAATTTTGGCCGCATTGTCTAGTTTGCCCAAAAAAGACTTTGCTGTGCCGGATTCAGTTGTTACCGCTCAGGTGGATAAAATATCTGGGTATCGGGCTCACGATGGTTTTGCTGAAAAAACGGAATACTTCATTAAAGGCACAGAGCCGGTGGGCGCTGATCCGGTTCATGCTTTGCTTAAGCTTTGCCGAAACCAAGACAAATTGGCTACTCCCGCCCAGGCGGCCAGCGGAGACTATGATCAAAAGGAATATTTTATCTTTAAGGAAGATGACTTGGTTTCTACTGATGGTAAAAATCGTTGGCAAGAAGGCATTGATGTCTGGGTTGCTTCCTTGTCTGATGGGCGCTATCACCCGCCGACAGAATACTGCGGCCAAGGCGAGGGATTTTTAGATATTGGCATAGACACCCCGGGTGATCAATCTACTATGGAAAATACTTTTTTAGTAAAGCTTAGCCCTCACTCAATTAAACAGGTCAAAGAAGTAAGAGTTTATGTCAACGAGAAAGAAAAATTTATTTTAAACGAAAGTCCCTTTGAAAAAGAGATTACCTTAAAAGACGGCACTTATACTCTCAAAGCCGTCTTGGAAGATGTGGAGGGAAATACTGGGCAAAAGGAAGTTAAGCTTGGCGTGAATGTTCCTTGGGATTGGGAGCCTTCGCCCACACCGACCCCCACCCCTGAAAGCCCTAGTCCCAGTCCGACCACTGCTCCCAGCTCACCGCCACCTAGCCCTTCGCCTACTCTTTCTCCATAAGGCCAAAGACTCTTAAATGAAGTTTTTTAGCGGCCTTGGCGTCTAGATTATAATAAGAAGCACGAAAGGTATATTTGTAGTTTTTGGTTTTTGGCTGATAAAAAAGATCAGTGATAATTAAATTCCAAAGCCTTTTCTCGCTAACTTTTACAGCATATTTTTTAATTATTTCTTCGGGTTTTTTCTTTTGGCCCAAAACAACGTTGGCATCTAGGGAGATGATTTGTTTATTAAGTTCTACTACGCTATTCTGATTAGATTCTGGATTTTTTATTTTTGGCCATCTTTTAATAATTTTTAAGAGCTCGTTTAAGTTAATTTCCGCTAAGGCTAGTCCTTTTTTCTCGGTCAAAGAGGCAATCGGTTTTACTCCTAAGGCGGCTGAAAATTCTTCAATGTCTTTTTTAAGCGCTTGCTTATTTTCTTGGCAAAGGCCCAGAGAGTAGACTTCTTCAAATTTTTTAGACACTTGGCTAAAGGTTTTACCTACTTCAAAAAAATGCAGGGGCCGGACCTTATACTTTTGGTATTGCCGAGCTTGAGCAAGAAGAGAAGAAATCATTGAAGCGCGCAAATAAGGTCGGCGGGAATCCGGACTGTTCAGAACCTTAATTGACCCCTTTTTACTAGTCAAAGGCCAGGAGCGGATTTCATCATAGCCCATTTTAATAAATATATTAGCGCAGACTTCTATTAAATAAATTATTTTAGGAGTGATATCCCTAAGTTTTTTGGGAGCCAACGGCTGATTAGTCGGAATTTTATCATAGCCATAGAAGCGGAGAACCTCCTCTATTAAGTCTTCTTCCAGGCCTAAATCAGGCCTTAAAGAGGGTGGAATTACAAGATATTTTTTCCCTTTTTTTTCTACTTGGCACCCCAGTCGCTTTAATATTTGAAGAGAGAATTTGGCAGAAATGTTAATTCCGCTAAAGTCCTTTGGTTTTTGCGGGCCAAAAGGAATTTTAGGTATTTTGACTTTATGTAAATAAAAGTCAGAGCAGTTACTGCTTATTTTCCCGCCGCAGTGCCTTAAAACAAGCATGATTAAGTGATTAAAGGATTGAGGGATAAGCTCCGGGTCAAGGTCTTTTTCCAGCCGGATTCCCGCTTCAGTGATGATATTAAACTTTCTGCATTCTTTTCTGATTGCTGCCCGGTCGTAGTCGGCCATTTCCATGATTGTTTCTTGAGTATTAAGATCAATGCCTGAATTTTTCCCTCCAATAAAAGAAAGGCTGACCGCTTCTTTCTCATTGGTAATCAGAAAATCGCCTTTTTTTAAATCAAGTTTAGTTTCTTCAAAAGTGCTGATTGTTTTATATTGACCTTTATTTATTTCCCAAACCAGTTTTTGCCCCATTTTCTTTGTATCAAAGGCATGGCAGGGAATTCCATAGAGCAAGGCAATATAATTAGTTAGGTCAATAAGAGTATTAAGGGAATTAATGTCATGCAAGAATAAGAATTTTTTCAGCCAAGCGGGCGAAGGCCGGTTTTTAAGATCGGAGATGCGTATGGCCATCACTCTTTCCACAATTTTTTTTGCTTTGATCTGGATATCTAGGTCTTTCGGCCGGGAAATTGGAGGTAAGCTTATGAGGGGCATATCTAGCTTAAGGTCATAAAAAACCGCCAGGTCTTTGGCAATTCCTAAATAACCGAGGCAGTCTCCCCTGTTCTGGCGCACTTCTAAACTAATGATTGTTTCTCCCTGTTTTTGGGTCAATCCGTCACAAAAATGGCCAATCAGAGTTAAGTCGTCGGCCAGTTTTTTAGCCGGAATGTCTAGGCTCGGCAAAAAGTTTTTTAGATGAGAATAAATAATTTTCATGGTTGATATGGCAAATAGGTTAAATTGCCGCCGGTAAGCGTGCGAATATCTTTAATATTGTATTTGGCCATGGCCCAGCGGTCCAGGCCTAAACCAAAAGCTAACCCGCGCCATTTTTTGGGATTAAGGCCGGCTTTTTCCATTACTTTCGGGTGAATAATGCCGGATCCGCCCATTTCTATCCAGCCAACATTTTTGCATAAAGGACAGCCCTTTCCTTGGCAGCTAAAACAGCGAATATCTAGTCCTAATCCGGGCTCTACTTCCGGATAGTATTTACAGCGATAGCGCACAGCCACCTTAGGGCCATATATGTGTTCAAAAAGAAGCTGAAAAAGGCCGACCAGGTCTTTGAGGTTCAAATTTTTATCAACGGCGACCCCTTGATAATGATGAAAAATAAAGTGATTGCTTTTAGTAACCTTTTCAAAGCGATAAACCCGTCCAGGAATAACTGCACGAAATGGAGGCTTTTCGTTTTCCAGCAGATGGGCCTCAACAGAAGAAGTTTGAGTGCGAAGTAAGATTTCCGGTTTTTGAATGTAAATCGTGTCCTGAAGATCACGGGCTGGATGATTCTGAGGAACATTTAAGCGCAAGAAACAATATTCATCAGTTTCTATTTCTGGCCCGTCATAAACAGAAAAGCCAATTTTTTTAAATAACTGATTTATTTCTCTAATTGTTACTGTAATTGGATGCAGGTGTCCGTATTTAACTAGGGTTATTTGCTTTAACTCTTCTTTTTCTTTTTTGATTTTTTGAGGCTTGATAATTTTTTCTTGGCTTTCAATTAACTCCTGCCAATTATTTTTAAGCAGATTAATTTTTCTGCCAAGCCTTTTTCTCTTTTTCAGAGGTGTTTTTGCCAAATCGGCAAAGAGCTGATTAGCCAAGCCTTTGCGGCCTAAAAGTTTTATCCTAATCTTTTCAAGGTCGTAAGAAGAATTAGCTTGCTTAATAAGCTTTTGACACTTTTTCTCTAATTCTATTAAGTTTTTTTTCATTTATTTTATCAACAACTGCTTCAAAAACTTTAGGTTCAAATAAAGCAAGGTAAGAAAGCATTTGCCGGTTAAGGTTGATATTCGCTTTATCCAACTTTTTTATAAATTGAGAGTAGCTAAGGCTATGCTCTCTGACGGCAGCATTGATCCTGACAATCCAAAGGCGACGCAAGTCCCGCTTTCTTCTTTTTCGGCCATGAAAAGCATATTCCCCAGCATGCATAACCGCTTCGTGAGCTACTTTGTAAAGCCGGCTCTTAGTCATTCGGTAGCCCTTGGCCAGCTTGATGATTTTTTTGTGTCTTTTTCTTCGGGTTGTTCCAGTTTTTACTCTCATAGTTAATATTTATTTATAACCAAGCATTTTTTTAACTTTTTTGGCTGTAGCTCCGGTTACTACTTTAGGTTTTCTTAATCTTCTTTTTTGTTTACTGCTTTTTTTTCTTCTTAAGTGGCCGGTAAAAGAGGAAAGGCGCAAAACTTTACCAGTTTTAGTTACCTTGAATCTCTTGGCTACTGATTTTCTGATTTTCTTTTTGTTTTTTTTCATGTTCTTTTTTTGCTCTAAAAAAGGTAATCAGCCTTTTTCCTCTGAGTCTTGGCTTTTCTTCTATTTCGCCAAAACCAGCTATCTCTTCTGCAATCCTGTTAATTAAATCAAAACCATAAGATTTTTGGGTAATCTGCCGGCCCAAAAATTTTACTACCACTCTAACCCGGTGGCCCTTTTCTAAAAACTTCTTAATTCTTTTTAATCTTACTTTCAGATCTTCCTCTCCAATAAAGGGGGTAGCCTGAACTTCTTTTATTCCTTTTGCCTGTTTTTTTCTTTCCTCTTTTTGTCTTTTTGCCTCTTGATATTTAAACTTTTCATAATCAATAAGCTTTACCACCGGCGGGATTGCCTTTGGAGCAATTTCCACCAGATCCAGGCCTTCCTCTTGGGCTTTTTCCCGGGCTTTTTGCAAAGAAAAAACTCCAATCTGTTTTCCTCCCTGATCAATAAGCCGGATTTCCGGAGCTCTTATTTGCCAATTTGTTCGGTAAAAAACCCTTTTAATTCCTGTTGACTTAGCCACTAGTTTGTTGGAGGAAGTTTAACATGAATCATATTTTTATGCAATTAGTTTTAAAGATTTTGATTTTATTATTTTTCTAACACTCTCGACAAATTCATTTAAAGACAAAGAAGATTGTTCTTTGCCGTCCCGCTGGCGGAGAGTTATTTTTTGCTCTTTTTCTTCCTTGGAGCCGACAATCAAAAAGAAGGGTATTTTTCCCCTTTGCGCTTGCCTTACTTTATAAGAGAGGGTTTGGCTGCTTTCATCTAATTCGGCCCGGATATTATTTTTTATTAATTTCTCTTTAATTTTTTGAGCGTAGACCAGTTGTTTCTCGCTAATAGCTAAAATACGCACCTGAACAGGCATTAGCCAAACGGGTAAATTTCCAGCGTAATGCTCAATAACAATACCTAAGAATCTTTCTACTGATCCGTAAAGTACGCGATGAATCATTACCGGGCGCTTCTTGGTGGATTTGGGGCTAGCATATTCCAGTTTAAAATTTTCCGGCTGGGCGAAATCCAGTTGGATTGTAGAGCACTGCCAAGTGCGGGCTAAACTGTCTTTCAGGTGAAAGTCAAATTTTGGGCCGTAAAAGGCACCCTCGCCTTTATTAATTTGATAAGGAACCTGGGTTTCTTTTAACACCTTAAGCATAATCGCTTCTGCTTTTTGCCAAACTTCTTTAGAGCCGATGAATTTTTTTGGCCTAGTGGAGAGCTCTAGGTGGTCTAGCTCCAGGCCAAAAGTTTTATAAACCCCAAAGCATAGACTAATCACTCTTTTTAATTCCTCTTTGACTTGCCCGGGCGTGCAATAAATATGAGCATCGTCTTGAGTGAATTCTCTAGGTCTTAAGATACCATGTAATTCGCCGGAAGACTCATAGCGGTGAACCACGCCCAACTCACCCATTCGCAAAGGAAATTCGCGGTAAGAACGCGGTCGGGACTTATAAATTAAAATGCCGCCGTCGCAATTCATGGGCTTAATGGCCAAGTCCCATTCTTTTGCCTTGGGGCTTAATGTCCGGTACATTTTTTCCAAAAAAAAGCCAGTATGGCCGCTTTGATCCCAGGTTTTTCTTGTTAATATTTCCGGAGTTCTTACCTCCTGATATCCTTCTTTTTGGTGGATTTCTCGCCAATAATCATACATTAGGCGCATTATTGTCCACCCTTTATCGTGCCAAAAAATATCTCCGGGAGCTGCCGGATTAAAGGAAAACCAGTCAAGTTCTTGGCCTATTTTACGGTGATCTCTTTCTTTGGCCAACTGAATCATATTTAAATAGCTATTAAGTTGTTTTTGATCAAAAAAACAGGTGCCGTAGACGCGGATAAGCATTTTATTCTTTTCGCTCCCCCGCCAGTAAGCTCCGGCAACAGACATAAGCTTAAAAGCCTTAATCTCTTGGGTATTTTTAAGATGAGGGCCAGCGCATAAGTCAACAAATTTTTTCCCAACCCAAAAAACAGTTGGCCTTCCTCCCCTTTCTTCAATCTCATCCAGCCATTCTTGTTTATAGGAATTATTTTTAAAAAGTTTTCTCGCTTCTTTTAAAGAAATTTCTTCTTTTTGAATGGGGAGTTTTTGGGAAATTATTTTTTGCATTTCCTTTTCTATTTTCGGGAAATCGTCTTCGGAAATTTTAAGTTTGTTTTTAGCCTCAAAATCAAAATAAAAACCCTGTTCGGTGGCGGGGCCCATGGCCATAATAATTTTGTTTGGCCAAAGATTTTGCATAGCCATCATTAGGACATGCTCGCACGAGTGGCGCAAGGCAACTAGATTATTTTCTTTTTTTTGTTTATTCACCTTATTAAATATATAATTTTAGTACTAAAAAAACCAGGGAGAGAATTTTACACTTAGCCTGCCGAGCGAGCCATGTAGTGCTCATTGGAAAGCAAAAATTGAGTTCCGCCCTTTTTCTTATTTAAGAAAGTGCCCCAAAAAGCTCCCTTTTTAGCACTGCGCGTGTTTTGAGCAGAAAGCCAGGTAGCGGAGTTTTCCAGTATTTCGCGAGACTGCAAGAGAATGCTTTTAAGATGCAATAAAAAGCTTAAAAAATAAGGCGTAGTTTTTTTGGGAGGCGAAAAAACTGCCTTTTCTACTTCCTTGGCTAAGGAAGCTCTAGTTTTTTTAAGCTCCTTAAGTTCTTTTTGGGTTTCTTTCAGCAAGGTTTGAGTTTCCCGCTCTAGCTGGCGGGTTTTTCCGTTATATATCTCTTTTTCGCTTTTTTTAACTCTTTCGCTAAAGATTCCTCTCAAGTAGTTTTCCCGGTACGCTTGAGTTTCAGAAAGAGACCTTTGGGGAAAAGCTGTTGGGGAATTTTTTAACATCTCCAAAAAATTCCTATTAATCTGGCCTTTTTTAGGATTTTGATTATTATCTTGAGCCATAATGCACAATTATATTACAGGCTTAGTAAAAACTCAAGAGTTTTTTGCCTTCGCAAAAAACGAGCAAGTAAATATGGATTGACTTTTGGTTCTTTTTTGCCTTTAGCTAAGGCTTTTTGAAGATCTTCTTGGCTGACTTGTATCTTTTCCTGATCGGCTATCTCTTCGAGCACCAGTTCCAGGGTCCAGTCGGATTTGATCTGTTTAACTATTTCCCCCTTTAGTTGCTCAATGGTTTGGTTTTTGGTAGAAAGATACTGGTCAATGGTTAAATTTGCTTTTTGAAGTTGATCAATTAAAGAAACCATTCTTTTTTGTTCTTCGCTTTCTATTAAAAAAGAAGGAAGCTCTGTTTTTACTACCTCCAATAATTTTTTGATGACTAAAGAGAGTCTTTCTTCTTCTTGTTTTTGTTTTTTTTCGGGTGCAGGCTCTTTGGTTTCTTTTCCCGGGGTCCAGATTTTGGCGCTGGCTGATAATTTTCTTATTTCCTCTTTATATTTGCCTAAGCCTATATGAGGAAGAATGCAAGAAACAATTTTTACTTTCCAGTCTTTTTTCTCTTTGGCCGAAACCAGGCTAACTTTTGGCTCGGCAATGGGCTTAAGGTGATGCTCGGTTATTGCTTCCTGATAAACTTGGGGAATGGCTTTTTTGATTACTTCTTGATAAATGGCTTCTTTTCCCAGCTTTTTTTCTATTTGAGACCAGGGGGCTTTCCCCTTGCGAAATCCGGGAAGGGAAACATTTTGGGCCAGCTCCTTTAAGGCCTTCTGGTACTCTTTTTCAATCTTTTCTTGAGAAATGGTTGCGTTCAGCTCAAAAGTTGATTTGTCCAGCCACTTGAGCTCTGTTTTGTCTTTCACTGTCCCTATATTAGCTTAAAGGGGGCACGAGAGTCAATGTTTGACAAGATTATTTAATTATGTCACTATCTAAAAAGAAGTGGAGAACAAAAAGAGACATTTGGCCAAGATTGCCGTTTTCTTGTTTTCCGTTCCCCTATTTCTTCTTTTCCTGAATTTTTTTATTATTTATCAGGCCGGCCTTCTTGTTTCTTGGCAAAAAAGAGCGAATTTCAGCGAGGATAGCTGGTCGTTTTCTCCTTCGTTTGCCTTTTCTTCTTCGCAGTCTTTGCTGGCGGCGGAACAGGAAAAGAAAGATTCCGATTATTTACGAGCTTCAATAATGGTTGATGATGCCCGCCCTTTAACGATTAAGAACTATCTTGAGCATTATCATTCCCCATTGCTCCCCTATGTCGACCTTATTTTTCAAGAAAGCTTAGAAGCAGGCATTAATCCCTATTTGGTGGTGGCTATTGCTCAGCAGGAGTCAAATTTATGTAAAAAAACCCCGCCAGACTGTTTTAATTGCTGGGGTATTGGCATTCATTCCCGAGGAACTCTTTGCTTTGATTCTTACGAAGTGGGAATCAAAAAGGCAATTAGTTACTTTAAAGAAGAGTATGTTGATTTGGGAATGGATACGCCGGAGGAGATGATGGTTAAGTACTGCCCTCTTTCGGACGGCTCTTGGGCAATCGGCGTAAATCAATTCTTAGAAGAACTAAGCCAGGGCTTTGGTTCTTCAAACTGATTTTTCCACAAACACCTTATAGTCTATCGGACTTAATCCTAAAAGTGAATCCTGGCTAGTTTTAGCCTAGGCTTGACTTTACTACAAGATATGGTATAATAAAGCCAGATCCTGGGGTTACTTATTATATAAGTACACTCTGGGATTTTTTTGATTCTTGCTTCATTATCAATTTTTCCAAAAATGAAAAAACTTTTTTTTGTCGCATTGCTATGGTTGTTTTTTGCTTTTCCCGCAAGCACGGGAGCTGTTAATGTATCCGGCAACTCAGCTACTTTGAAAAGTAAGGAGTTGGCTTCCCAAGAAATTGACGAAAGGGTGCTTATTTTGCAATCCTTTCTTCAGGAAAAAGATTCGCCTTTAACTGCTTTCGCGGCTGACTTCGTCCAGGTTGCTGATAAAAACAAGCTTGACTGGCGCTTGCTTCCGGCTATTGCGGGCTTAGAATCTAGCTTTGGTAAAAGACTAATCGTCGGAAGCTTTAATCCCTTTGGCTGGGGAGGGGGCTATATTTATTTTGCTAGCTGGAAAGATGGATTTGAGAAAGTCGCCCGAGGATTAAATAAGACTCCTTACCCGGAAAATAAATCGCCTCAAAAATTAGGACCTGTTTACGCGCCTCCAAATCCTAAATGGGGTTATTTAATAGCTAACATTATGGACCAAGTCTATCCGTCCAGTCGCTAGAATTTGTTCCCAATCCCCTATTTTTGTTAAACTAGACAGAGTAAGTGTCATTGCGAACGCAGTGAAGAAATCTCAGACGGAATTTGCAATCCCGTTGAGAGATTGCCGCGCTTCGCCAAGAGTCGTATGGTGCTTGGCTTTGCTCGCAATGACACCGGCCTCGGGGATCGCGATGACAGTGATTAGGCCAGAGTGCTGGAATTCAAGCGAAGCGCAGTCCCGCCACAGGCGGGGGGCAGACTTTCGCCGTTAGGCGAAATGAGATAATTGAATAGGCCAGAGTGCTGGAATTCAAGCGAAGCGCAGTCCCGCCACAGGC
>JBDRHA010000002.1:0-2043 GCA_043817235.1 Candidatus Shapirobacteria bacterium | reverse complement strand
AACCGGCACTCCCACAATATACTCCTGGATCAAATGCGGTTTCTTTGGAAAACCTTTGATCTTCTGCTGATAATCAGCTGTCGAATGGGCAATAAAATAATCCTTACCCCCTCCCGCCCCGAAAAACTTAACGATCACCGGTCGGTCGATCTTGGCCGGATTTTTAAAAATCTTCGGCTGTTTTAATTTAGCCTTATCCAACCACTGCTTAGCTTTTACCCGATCCGCTTCCCAAGCCAAAATCTTCCTGTTGCCAAAATATTTTACTTTTAATTTTTCTACCGCCTTGATCCCCAAACAACTAATCAAAGAAGCATGAGGAATTAAAATAATATTATCGAACTTGTTTAATTCCTGATATTTTTTAACTATTTTTATCTCGTCTGCCACTTTAAACATCCTGTAAGGCTTATCTCTGCCTTTCAAACAGATTACCAAGGTACGAAAACCCTCATCCTTCGCTCCTTTTAATATTTGCAAGGCCGAATGCGAACCTAAAACAGCAATCGTATAATCTGCTTGCTTCATTTAAGTTTTTCCGTTTTTTCTAAAACAGAATCTTTAAGTTTTCTTCGATATTCTGTTAATTTTAATGCTAACTCTTTATCATTGATTGCCAATATTTGGATTGCTAAAAGAGCCGCGTTTTTAGCAGCATTAATTCCGACGGTGGCCACCGGAATTCCCGGCGGCATTTGGACGATTGACAGTAATGAATCAAGACCGTCTAAAGATTTAGTTTTAATCGGGACGCCAATGACGGGAAGACTGGTGATCGAAGCTGTCATTCCTGGAAGATGAGCTGATCCGCCGGCTCCGGCAATAATTACTTTTAAACCTTTTTTGATTGAGGCATTAGCGTATTGAAACATCCAGTCAGGCGTCCGATGAGCAGAAACAATGTTTATTTCATAACCAACCCTAAACTCCTCTAAAAGTTTTGAGGCTTCCTGCATTATTGGTAAATCAGAGTCAGAACCCATTATTATTCCCACGAGTAGATTATTCATAATTATATTTTAATACATTTTCTCGCCAACTTCGCTTTTTTATAAGCCAAGCTAATATTTTTGTCAATTACTGTAATGTGACCCATTTTCCTTTCTGGTTTGGTATCTTTTTTATTATAAATATGAACAGAAACATTTGGGATTGCTAAAGCTTTCTCTAACCCCTGGACATCTGCCAATCCCAATCGATCGCCTAAAATATTAATCATAACTGCTGCCGGGACAACCATATCCGTTTTTCCTAAAGGTAAGCCGGCAACGGCTCTAATATGTTGTTCAAATTGTGAGGTGATGCAGGCTTCAATTGTGTAGTGGCCGCTGTTATGAACTCGAGGAGCAATTTCATTAATTAACACTCGGCGATCCTTTGTTTGAAACATCTCAATTCCAAAAACTCCTGCCCCTTCTAATAATTTAATGGTTTTTGTTGCCAGATCGATAGCCTTCTTTTTTAGCTTAGGCAAGATTTCAGCCGGGGCAAAAACATAATGACAGATATTATTTTCTTGAACCGTTTCAACAATCGGATATAAGGCAATTTCCCCTTTAAAACTTCGGGCAACCATTATCGCCAATTCTTTATCAAAATCAACATACTCCTCAGCATAAAGCTGATTACTATTAAGTTTTTTCCAGGCTTTTTCCAGGTCGTTTTTTTCTTTAATTAGTGCGTTACCGCGTCCATCATAAGCATTAAATCTGGCCTTCAAAATAAGAGGAAACCCTAATTCTTCAGCAGCTTTTTCTAAATCAGAAAAACTTTCCACCGGAACATATTTTGGTTGTGGGATTTTACCTTTTTCAAATAATTTTTTTTGTTCTAATTTATCTTGAAATAAACGCCAGGATTTCCCCGAAGGATTAATTATGCAGGAAACTTTTTTTTCCAGTTTGTCAAGAAATTTTCCATTAGTATTTTCAATCTCAAAAGTAAGAAAGTCTGATTGCTTGGCAACATCAATTATTGCTTTCTCATCATTAAAATCAGCAATGATTTGTTTATCCGAGACTTGTCCGGCAGGACTTTGGGGAG
>JBDRHA010000001.1:0-13835 GCA_043817235.1 Candidatus Shapirobacteria bacterium | reverse complement strand
AATGAGATAATTGAATAGGCCAGAGTGCTGGAATTCAAGCGAAGCGCAGTCCCGCCACAGGCGGGGGGCAGACTTTCGCCGTTAGGCGAAATGAGATAATTGAATAGGCCAGAGTGCTGGAATTGGCAGACAGGCACGGTTTAGGACCGTGTGAACTTTTGTTCGTGTGGGTTCAACTCCCACCTCTGGCACCACGTAAGTCCCGATTACTCGGGACTTACGTGGTAGTCTCGTTCCCTGCTGTCGCGGGATTACGTGACACCAGCCTTCGTAGCTCAAAGGATAGAGCGCTGGTCTTCGGAACCAGAAATAGGGGTTCGATTCCCTTCGAAGGCACAGGGCGCCCGTAGCTCAGTTGGTAGAGCACCCGCCTCTTAAGCGGAGGGTCGGGGGTTCGAATCCCTCCGGGCGCACAGACTGCGAAAAAGCCATTTTTAATAGTTTTGGAACTAAGATGATAATAAGAAAAGCTCAACAAAGCTAATACCTATAGAAAATTTTCAAGCAAAAAGTCTGCTCTTTGTTACTGAAAAACAAAAACAGGTAGCTAGATTTGTTTGGGGAACTTATATTAATTACGGGATTTCCCGCTACGGTTATATTGAAGAGCTTTTTGTGAAAGAGGAATGGAGAGGAAAAATATCGGAGAGGGCCTTCTTAGAAAAATATTAAAAGAGTTTAAAAAATTAAAAGCTTGGTCAATTTTTGTTTCTGTTTCTCAAGAAGACAAAAAGATTTTAGGCTTTTATAAGAAAAATAATTTTAATTTATGCAAAGGCTATTGGCTTTATTACGAAGGAAAATAGGACTTTTCTATTTGTAAATATCTCGCCGGTGGCCGATTTTAAGGACCAAAATCGAATCATCTTCTTCTTTGTCAAAAATTATTCGATAATCCCCCACTCTCAACCGATATCCTCCCAGTCGAAAATCAATAAGATTGTCAGAATAAACTAATGGGTCGTTTTTGCAAAAGAAATCAAGCTTTTTAATTATTCTTGTTTGGATATTTTTAGGTAGTTTTTTAACCTGTCTTAGTGCTGCCGGAGAAAAAAAATAACTATACATCTATTATATAGACTATAATCCCAAAATCTTTTTGATTTCCTTAGAAGAATAGCATTTTTTTGAGCTTCTAGCTTTTTTTATGCTCTCTAAATATGAAGTAGAAGAAAGCGCCTCTAAATCTTCCAAAAAGGAAAGCCAAAGATCATTCGGAATCAAAACTCCCACGGGCTCGTTATTTTTCATAACCCGATAAAAATTGCCCTTTTTCGAGGCTTTATATAGAAGTCGAGTTAAGCCCGCTTGTGCTTTTTGGATACTGGTAAATTTTTCATTATTGATGATCTGCTTATACATGATAGAGTTATTATACGATTCTGTAATCAGTTATGTCAAGTAGAAAGATGAGGTAAAATAGATCCATGGTGATGACTAAAAGAGAAATCGTTCAGATGGAAATTAAGAGAGTGGAAAAAAAGATTCGCGATACGCCTTATCACAAGGGCACGGAGCATCATATTGGCAAGCTCCGGGCGAAATTGTCTAAACTGCGCGATGCGCTTTATGAAAAATCTTCTTCGGGGGGCGGTGGCGGCGGGTTTGCTGTAAAAAAGCACGGTGATGCTACTGTCGGATTAATTGGCCCACCCTCAGTTGGCAAATCAAGTTTAATTAATGCTCTTTGTAATACCACTTCCCCGGTGGGTAGTTATGACTTTACGACAACGAGAGTTATTCCCGGCATGTTGAGTTTAAATGGGGCCAAGATCCAGTTTTTTGATCTTCCGGGGCTAATTGAAAAAGGATATTTGGGCAAAGGAGGCGGGAGGCAGATTTTAGCGGCGGCTCGGGCTGTTGATCTGCTTTTGCTAATTGCGGACAAAGAGCACTTGTCTGCTCTTCTTGATTTGGAAGAAGAATTAAAAATGGCTGGCTTTCGGCTTAATAAAGCTAAGCCAAAAATAGAAATAAAAAAAACAACCAAGGGGGGCATTAAGGTCTTTGGCTCTTCCGGCTTTGGGAGGGAAACCATAAAAGAAGTGGTTTTAGAGCTTGAGTACAAAAACGCGGAAATTACTTTTAACGAATATATGAGCGACTTAAGTTTATTAATTGATAGTTTGGTTCAGACCCGGATTTATTTGCCGGCCATAAGGGTAGTTAATAAAAGCGATTTATTGACTGAAGAAGAAAAAGTTAATTTAGAAAAAAAGCTAGGCGCGATTTGGATTAGTGTCAAAAATAATTCAGGGTTAAATGAGCTAAAAGATGCCATCTGGCGGAAATTAAATTTAATCCGGGTTTATCTTAAAAAGAAAGAAAAAGCAGAAGCAGAAAAAGATCCGTTAATTTTACCGGCCGAAAGCAAAATTAAAGATTTAATTTTAGCTGTTAATTCGGAGTGGGCAGGCAAAATTAATTCTGCCCTGATTTGGGGCCAAAAAGTGAAATACCCCGGGCAAAAAGTTTCTTTGCTCTACGAACTTAGTGACGAAGATATCATTTATTTGATTAAGTGATCTTTAGCAAAACATAATTATCAGTGAGCGCTTGCCAATAATTTTTTCTTTTCCGTAAAACTAAAACATTTAATTTTTGGCCGATAATTTTCTTTTTAAATTCTTTTTTCTTTTGCTCTCCGATTTTTCTTAAGACTTTTGCTCTTTCTTGCTTAATTTTATTTTCTATACTCCCCCACTCGGTTTCTTTCTTGGCGGACAAAGTGCCGGGCCGTGGATTGTAGCGAAAGACATGCAACCGGGAAAAAGGCATTTTTTTGACAAAAGAAACAGTTTTTTTAAAGTCTTTTTTAGTCTCTCCGGGAAACCCAACGACTAAATCAGTCCCGATTCCTAAAAAAGGAATATTTTTAGCAAGTCGCTTGATTACTTTTTGGTAATTTTCTATTTTATAAGGCCGGTTCATTTTCAAAAGAATTTTATTGCTGGCTGATTGCAAGGGGATATGCAAATAGCGGTTTAGTCGTCCTCTCTCCTGCTTCCAGTCTTGGGTATATAGTCTGATAAATTTATCATCAATTGCTTCTAAGTTTACCGAACCTAGACCAATGCGGGGAATTTTTGTTTGAAAAAGAATTTTTTCCAGCAAATGACTCAAATTATAGCCAAAGCCTTCGCCGTAAAGTTCTAAATTTGTTCCGGTTAAAATTATTTCCTGAAATCCCAGCTTCTCTGCCTTTTTAATAGTTTTTATTATTTTATTGGGAGAAATACTGATTAGTTTATTTCGTAAAAACGGGACGAGACAGTAAGTGCAAAAATTATTGCACCCGCTTTGGATGCGCAGCAAGTGTCTTTTTGAGCGAGCCAGGGGTAACCCGGCAGCCGGTGAATAAGTTAAATTAAAATCAAGAATTTTTTCTTTGGCTATATTATTAAAAAGAAAATCAGCTAAAGCAAAGTCTTGCGGTTTAAATTCTACTCCACAGCCAAGAATAATTATTTTAGCTTTTGGATATTTTCTTTTTAGCTTAAGAAGCTCTCTTTTGGATTCGATTAGAGCTTTTTTGGTAACGGCGCAGGTATTAATAATAATTATATCGGGATTTTTTTTATCTGAATAAAAGCCCAGTTTTTCAAGATATCCGCCAATCACGCTTATCTCGGCTTGATTGACACGGCAGCCCAAAGAAAAAAGCTGATAAGTTTTCTTTTTACAGCTAGCTAAAATTTGATTAAATTCAGACATTTTATAGCTAGTTATGATATCATTTGGAGGTTAGGAATGACAGGGACTGTGTCATTCCCGCGAAGGCGGGAATCTAAGCGAGGGTGTCATTGCGAGGATCCCGACGTAACGTCGGGAGACGAAGCAATCCCGTTGGAGAGATTGCTTCACTTCGTTCGCAATGACAGCAAGAGCGGGATCACCGTTCTATCTCATTGGCGGGTCGCGATAACAAAAATTTAGCCGAGGTGCTGGAATTCAAGCGAAGTCTCGCCGATAAGGCGGGACAAAGCGCAGTCCCGCCACAGGCGGGGGGCCCGCCCGCCATCGCTTGCGCTCAGGAGCTAGCGGGCGCGGCAGACAGGCGAAGCCTTCTTTTGTAAACTCAGATGATAATTTAATATAATAGACTTGTTAGAATTGCCGAGGTGCTGGAATTGGCAGACAGGCAGCGTTGAGGACGCTGTGTTCATTATAGAGCGTGGGGGTTCAAATCCCCCCCTCGGCACCACGTAAGTCCCGAGTAATCGGAACCAACGTGGTAGTCATGTTCCCCGCCGATGCGGGCTACGTGACACTGGAAGAAAGTTAATAGTTAAAAGTTGAGGGGAGAAAATATAAGTATTGAAAGAACAAGAAATATTTCAGAAGAAGTTTCATTAGAAGAAAGAGCCAAGCCAGAGAAAGGCGAAGATCGAAAGCCTCTATCTTGTCAAGAAATGGGTGTTGACCCAGAAGCATGGCGAAAAAGCTTGCTGGCTCAAGTATTGGCAAAAATTTGATAAAATAAGGTTCGTTAGTTAGCCGAGGTAGCCAAGGTGGTCACGGCACGAGTCTGAAAAACTTGGGATGTCAGTTCGACTCTGACCCTCGGCACAAAATAATTAAAAGTGAAAAGTTAATAGTTGGGATTTGAGCTGCGGGAGTAGCTCAGCTGGCAGAGCGTCTCCCTTCCAAGGAGAAGGTCGCGGGTTCAAATCCCGTCTCCCGCTCCCGTCTTTCGCCAAGGCTACAGACGGTTCGTGGACTATGTATTATGTCTATATACTGCAAAGTTCAAAATCAGGTATTCTTTACTACGGATACACCGTGGATTTAAAGAAAAGAATTAGGGAGCATAACACCGGACATACCAAGTTCACAAAAGGGCATATTCCATGGAAGTTAGTCTGGTATTGTGCTTTTGAGAAGAAGCAAAAAGCTAAAGATTTTGAACTGTATTTGAAATCGGGGTCAGGCAAAGCTTTCGTTTATAAAAGGTTAGTTTAGTGTAACCTTGAAGAAAGGCGAAAGTGATACGATTTAGGTGTTCTGAAGCTAAATCATCCCGAAGCTCTAGCGTAGGGTGATTAGCGTAAGACACCCCTATCCCGCTCCAAACCGGACTCAAATCCGGCTTTTTTGTTTTTAGCCTCAAAATCAAGCCTTTTATCAGTTCGAGTCAGACTTTTAATCACTTTCTTCAGTAGCTTTAAAAACTGTATACTACATATGAGAATCGAACCCGGTATAACGGCTTTTTAAGTGAAAAGGTTATGACTGGTGTGATACTATAAGAAATAAATGAAATGCGAAAGACCAGAGAAGAACAGCAGTCCACAACCTGAAGAAGAGTTTCAAGCCCAGCATCTTTCTAGTAGAAAGAAACGCAGTGCTAGAATAGAAGATTTCACCCTTCCTGTTGATGAAATAAGTTTTACCGATCCCATTCCTGTTCAAGAGGCAAGTAGCCAGACTGAGGAGGTTCTCGCAATGATGGCTCCCTATTTACCGAGAGAGCTGCTGTGGTGGGCTCCCGAACCAGAAAGGGGGTTGAGATTTGATTGCAGAGCAGTTGTTGTTTCTGGCCCGTCAGGCAACCCACGCCTAACAATACAAAAGGAGACGAGAAGTGCTATTGCTCGAGAGGTGCTTGATGTATCAGTAAGCAGAGCACTTTTGGACAGAATAAGAGCAGAGGTTTCAACCGATGTATATCAAGAACTTGTATCTAATCCAGAACCTACAAAACCAGAGTTAAAAGTCCTTTCAGGGTGGGTCGGGTGGTTAACTATCGGCAGGTTAGAACAAGCCAACGAGACATTTGACGTCCTTTCTCATCTTCTTGATCAATCTGCCTCTGGTGAAGTTAGAATCGAGATGCACGAAGTCAATACGGTTTATGAAGAAGGTGATGTGTGGAGGGAAGGTACTGAGAAATTGGCTCCTTACGTTTTCAGCTTAAAACCTACCTCTCTAGAGTTTTTAGGGAAGAAAGCAATCGAGGTTAATGCAGTATTGCCTTGGTTCGACTCCAAATCAGCCGATGACGGGTTAACCAGTACTACTTTCTTTGTTACTGAAGATGGAGTTCATGTTACTCAAGAGGAAACTAATGCGCTTCTTCAAAGAGCTCGAGAGGAGAGAAAGCAATTATGGATGCACCATATAGATAACAAAAGGCCAGAATTGCTACCAACTTTCTGGAGCAACTTAAGTACTACATTAACCAGAAGGGAGGGTGAAACAAGAGTATTCGGAGCACACGTACAAACTGGTGAATATAGACTAAAAGCATTCGGCCAAGAATTAAGTGTCAACCACAGTGGTTACGGGAAGGAATTTACAAGCATTAGGGTTTTTGATGCGAACTATGACCAACCAACAGTAAGGTCTGAAGATAAAGTTAGAGCGGACATATATATGACTTCTGAAGAGGCTGATGAATATGAGACTTGGGAAGAAGAGACCATTCAAAGATTTGTTGATGAAATTATCCCTAGCACCAAAGAGCTAACACCCGAACAAGCGTTAATCTACGCTGCTGAAGTAGTGACAAATAGCAGAGAGCCATTGAGGCTTTTGAAAGATAGATTTTCCACTGGTACGCGTCTGTCGATTATCGGCATGGTGCAACATCCTCTACAAGACAGGCTCCCACTTGAGGTTATAGAACGAAGCAAGGATTTAGGAATAGATTTCATTGCTGTCCACGTCCGAAATCCCAACGACCCGACACGAGTTTATAAAGAAGACAGAGAAGGTTTAGTTGCAATTAAGGTTAAAGGAGTTGGTATGGTCGAAATGTCTCACGAAGAAGCTCAAAGAAAACACCCCGAGCAGTACAGATCGCTTTTCAAGGAAAACCGCGAGTGGGATGGGGTAATTGCTACTGCCAGAGAGCGGGGAGTAGGGGTAATGTATGTTGAAGCTGGTGATTCTTGGACAGAAGCTAATCAAGAAGTGGTAAATATCATAAGCGCGCATCTTGAAGAGCACCCTGATTCAAAAGGCGTTTACTTTAGTCCACTTCTTTCATCTATCTACTGGCCAGGCGGCAGTCGTGAAGAGCATCGGGAAATCGGAGCTCGCCCATTTGTGGATGTGTACAGCTTAGCTAATGCCCACTTGAGCGATACTAGCATTCAAATGGCTGCTTATGGATTAAGGGAGAAATTCCCTGGTCAAGTTCACTCTATGCCGCAATTTGTGATGCCTAGAGGGTTTGGTAAGGAATGGGGGCACTTTCGACAGGTTGTAAATGCAACGGGAATCCCTGATAGATTTGCACTCGATAACATTTCGGGTACTCCATTTGCCACACACAGATACCTATTTAATTCTTTTCCAGAGTTCAGGTTGGAAGAATTAAGTGACCAGGAAATTGCAGAGTTCTTGGTCTGCACACATGGGTATGGTGGTTGGATGGGTGTAGTTGAGATTAAATGGGGTAAGTTAATAGATGGCGTCATAGTTTACCCATCAGACACACCACTTCCTAAATCTCCGACACCACAAGAGTTTATGGAAGCGGCTTCAGATTATATCGCTGGTAATATAGAAGAAGAGTTTGGAAACTAATCAGACGAGTTTCATCACCCAATATGTTTTATTTGCTGAAGTCGCTTTGGGTTTGAATCTTCAGCCTAATACTCTCATTGCTTACTTTAGGGCTTATATCCCTAGAGGTTGACAACCAGCAGAAACAAGAAGAAAAAGGAAGGGAAAACATTGCCTTTGTTGAAAAAACCCGGTTATAATCGGTTATGCAAATGCAAAGTTATCGACACCAAGTTGATTTTTTAAGGCTAAAAGCTGAATACCGAGGTCTGGTGTGATATACTTTGATAGGTTCGACCCTAGTACGGTATCCAGCTCATATTCTTTAGTCTTTTTCCGTTAAGTCTCCGGCGTCGCCGCCGGCTTGAACTTTAATTTTTTTATTTCCTTTACTTACTTTTTTCCAAACCGCTTCTTGGGGTGTCACTAAAACATACCAGTGATCGTCCATTTGATAATATATGCGGTTAGCTAATATTTTAGTATTCCAGCCCAAGCGGCGGGAAAGATCTAAAACAGTTTTCGCGCCCAGTTGAGTAGTAAAAGGAGCGATAATAGTTAGACTCTTGGGTTTAATACTCCGACTATGGCAGTCAATAATAAAAGCCAGAATCGTGCTTCCGGAGGCCAAAAATACTTCATCAATTTCTAGATCTTGATTGTCTAGATTGGCCTTGGCAAGAATCCCCTGCTCATCTTCAACGCCTACTCCAAGAGCACCATCTAAAAAAGGCAGCCTCTTAGCTTCATATATTAAAGCCTTGTTCGGCCCGCGTAAAAGATTAGCGGCAACAACCCCCGCCCTTTTAATCGCGATCTTTTGCGAATTTGACGAAAGATTAGCTTTCTTGGCAATTTCTTTTAAGGCAGCAGCTAGACTTAGGCGGTATTTCTTTTTTAGGTCTTTGTTGAAATAGGCTCTTGGGTTGTTAGCGATAATGGTCATTTGATCCATCGCTTCATTTTGCGGGCACAAGAAAACTTGAGTGGGCATGGAGCCAAATTCAGGCCACCTTTCTTTTAAAGGAATGAGTGAATTTTTCAAATCGTCAAAAAAATTTCCGAATTTGATCACACAATGATTGAATTCCGTTTGCCGGTTATAGTGCGGCTGAAGCTGGCTATTGACGCTTATTTTAGCACTATCTTTTGGCCGGATAATTAAAGCTTCGAGAAAGTCTTCTATTATAATTTTCTTTTTTTTGCTCATTCTCGCAAGCTGCCCCCTCTCCCTTTATTAGCATTGCCCCGGACAATATTGCTCCAGTAACATCCTCCTTTTGGATGGGAGCAGCAATAGAGCCGTTGAGGATCCGTTTTCCAAGCTTTAAGAATCTGGTCATATTTATCTTGAAGGTCAAAAACATTAAACCGTGAGATTCTCTTTCCCCTTAGGTCGGAGCAAATCATTAGATTTAAATCTGGCCCGATCCGAAGGATTGGGAGTTCTTTTATTTGGCCGCACCTCCAACTCATTCGGGGGATGCTGTATTGGGCTAAGTTTAAAGCGTAAAAATCAGGACAACCCAGATTATAACCCTGATGCTTCATTTTTACTAGTTTCTTCATTGCTTTTTCTAGCCTTTTTCGGTCTTTTTCGCCCAAGGAGGTTTTGGGCTTATTAGATGTGCGGTAAACATAATTCCCGTTTATCTTGCCCCAAATTAAGGGGCAGATATTCATGGTGGCGCCAATTTCTGTTAAGAATTCTAAGATTTCTGGGAGCTGGTCTAAATTGCCGGCGTGAACAATAGTATTAGCGCCTAAAAACTCTACTTTTCCTTTAAGGGCCAAAAGGAGCCTGATTCCCATTTTTGACTTAAGAGTAGAGCAGCCCCAAAGTTCTTGAGCTTCGGCTTTGTGAGCGTAGGAATTAAGTGAATCAAGGCTGACAAAAACCCCTTTAATCCCCTGACGGTCAACAATTCCTAGAATTTTCTTTTGGTCCACCGCGTTAGTGGTGATGGCGTAATTAAGACCCTCTAGTTTATTGCTGAACTCAATAATATTTTCAATTCCCGGGACGCAAAAGGGTTCCCCGCCCAAAAACTTTAAAACCCGAACGCCGTTGTCGTAAAGTGCTTGAAGAGCTTGGGTTTTAATCTTCCAATCTTTGGGCTCTTTTACTGTAAATTGGGGAACAACACAGTATTTGCTTTTTTTAGCTAACGGGCACTCGTTGGTAATCACATACTGGGCTTCGGGAATTTTGTTTTTTACCATCGTTGGCCTCCCTGGATAGCCGCTAATAGAGCCATGCGGGTGTAAAGACCATTTCGCATTTGTCTAAAGTAAGCGATGCGTGGATCATTGTCTATTTTCTTGTCAATTTCCTCTACGCGCGGTAACGGGTGCATAACAATCATTTTCGGCTTCGCGCTTCCTAGGGTTTCTCTGTTGACTTCATACCCCCTTACTGCTTGCCTATAGGCCTCTTCGTTCGTGAACCATTCTTTTTGGACTCTGGTAACATAAAGAACATCGGTTTCTCTGACCACGTTTTGAAGTTCTCCCAGCTCTCCTTCGCTTACCTCAAAGCCTTTGGATCTCAAAATCTCTAAATGCTCTGCGGGCATTCTTAGGCTGGCCGGAGACAAAAAATTAAATCGGATATCTTTTCCGGCTAAAACCAGAAGCTTAGCCAGAGACTTTACTGTTCTGCCATTGGCCAGATCCCCAATCATGGTTATGTTAAGATTGTCTACTCTCCCCAATTCTTGGCGAATAGTATAAATGTCTAAAATAGCTTGGGTTGGGTGGGCTGCCTTTCCCGAGCCGGCGTTAATAATCGGGATTTTTGAACAAGCAGCTGCTCTTTGGGAAGAATCATCTTCCGGGTGACGCAAGACTATTATGTCTGCAGCAGTGGTTTGATAAATAGCTCGGATAGTATCTTCTAAAGATTCACCTTTGGCGACAGAAGTTGGCTTCATATCTGGAATAGGAATAGTTAAAGCACCTAACCGTTGAGCGGCGGCAAAAAAAGATGTAAAAGTCCTGGTGCTTGGCTGGTAAAAAAGCAAGGCAGCTGTTTGACCGCGCATATCTTCTCTTGTTTCATGTCTTTCAACGCTCCTTCTCATTCGGTCGGCAAGGCGAAAAAGATGCTCAAGCTCATCTTTCCGGGTAAATTGCTCTACAGAAATAATATCTTTTCCCCTAAAAGAACCGTTAAAAGCTTCTGGCTGAGCTATAGTTTCTTGTGGCGCATATAGTGTTTGTTCGCGTTCGGCCATATTTTTCCCCTTTCTTTAATTAATTAATAAATTATTGCCAAATCCGGGTTTTATAAGGACTTTTTTTCCGTCCCAAACTTTTTTGTTTCTGATCCAGACCTCCTTAACTCGTCCTTGAACAGGAAAATTAGCAAAAGGCGACCAATTGCATTTTGTCTGAAAACCTTTGGTCGGAATTTTCCATTTTTCGTTTAGATCAATCAAAACATAGTTCGTATTACTTTGTTGTTTTAGCCCGAATATTTTTCGGGGATTTTCAGAAGTTAGTTGGACTAATTTTTTTAGACTTAGTCTCTTTCGGTTAACAGCAGTTAAAAGCAGGGGCAGAGTAGTTTCCAATCCAGGAACACCGAAGGGCGGATTGTTGCTTTTTTTCTCTTTTTTCGTGTGAGGAGCATGATCTGAGCCAATAGTGTCAATAATTCCCTTGCTGAGAGCTTGCCACAAAGCATCCTGGTCTTTTCTAGTTCTTAGGGGTGGCTTCATTTTTCCAAAATTGCCGAGCTTGCGTTCGTCATTTTGAGTAAGAAAAAGATGATGGGGTGTAACTTCGCAAGTGACGGGTAATCCCTTTTTCTTAGCTCTAGCAATTGCAGAAATTTCTGGAGATTGGCTAATGTGACAGAAATGGACAGCCTTTTTATATAAAGCCGCTAATCCCAAAATCTTGGCGACCGATAAATCTTCTGCGTGTACACAAATTGGTTTTTTGGAATTCCAGTTTTCGAAATGACCAATTAGAGTTTGGAGCTTGTCAGTTAAAAGAGGGCCGTGGGTGCTGTCTAAATAAATTTTTAAGCCGCAGGCTCTTTTAGCAACAAGGGAAGAATATTTATAATTACTTTGACTAGCGCCCAAAAAAAAACCATAATCGCAGACAGCTTTTTGACTGGCTATTCGTTCCTTCTGTTTTAGTGACCTGAAATTTACCGTGGGTTTAGAGTTATTGGGCATATCTAAAACAATTACCACGCCACCTGCCAAGGCGGCGCAAGTGCCTGTATAAAAATCTTCTTTATCTATGTTTCCTGGGTCTCTAAGGTGAACATGGGTATCGATCATTCCGGGGATTTTAAGAAGTGCTTTCCTCATTACGCTTTGGCCATCTTAGCAGAATTAAAAAAAACTTGTCAAGGGGTAAAAAATAGCTTGTTAGCGGAAGATGTTTTTGATAAAATTAAGGGTTGCGGCGGTAGTTCAGCTGGCAGAACGTCTCGTTGCCAACGAGAAGGTCGAGGGTTCAAATCCCTTCCGCCGCTCCAAAAGTTAATCGGGGGTCGTCTAATGGTAGGACTGCAGACTTTGGATCTGCCAATCTAGGTTCGAATCCTCGCCCCCGAACTGATGATGGACAAGAAAACTAAAACCGATCCGGTTAAAAAAATAAATAAGACTTTTTTAAAGATTATTTCTTGGCTGGTAGGCAGTTGGTGGGGGGTTCTTTTACATGCCGCTTGGTTTGGCTTTTGGTTAACTTATGATTTTAACCTTAATATCTTAACTATGGCCGTCTCTTTAGAGGCGATTTTTATTGGTATTTTTTTGCTTATGTCTTCTTCAGAGGCAGAAGCCGAAAGAGATCGGCGGGAATACGCAGCCCAAAGAAGATCGGGTGATATTATTGATCGCTTGCTTGATATGGAAACTAAGATTGAAAAACAGCAGCAGCAGATTTTGAAGATCTTAAGCGATAAATTTTATCAGGACGAAAAAATAGAAAAATAGTTGATTTCCAAGAAAGCTAAGCCTCTCTGAAATTCTTTTGCTAATTTAATATAATAGACTTGTTAGCATCGCCGCGGTGCTGGAATTCAAGCGAAGCGTAGTCCCGCCAAAGGCGGGGGCGCAGACAGGAGGCTCCTCTATAAAAATTCGTAGTAATTTAATATAATAAAGGTGCATATTAGCCGCGGTGCTGGAATTGGCAGACAGGCAAGACTTAAAATCTTGTGCTCATTTATGAGCGTGTGGGTTCGACCCCCTCCCGCGGCACCACGTTTAAATTTGCGGTAGCAAGTTTATTACGTGGCCGCTTAGCTCAGACGGATTAGAGCATCCGGTTTACATCCGGGAGGTCAGAGGTTCAAGTCCTCTAGCGGCCACATGTAAATAAGGCGTGGAGGAGTCGCCTAGTGGCCCATGGCAACGGTTTGCTAAACCGTGTCTCTTAATCGGGACTCGGGGGTTCGAATCCCCCCTCCTCCGCAGCGTAATCCCGTAATAGCAGTTTCGTATAATATACAAATTATGTTATAAATTATGAACACATATCGTATAAAAACGAGTTAAGTGAAATTGGAAACTCGCCCACAAAATTTATATAGTTTATAATTTAATCAAAATATTATGGAAGAAAAAAAGAAGGTTGGTGTCGGCTTTGGCGTAATGATTTTGAAAGATGGCAAATTGTTATTAGGTAAGCGCCACGAAGACCCCGAAAAAGCATCTAGTTTATTGAATGGTGCCGGAACATGGACAATGCCAGGTGGTAAATTAGATTTTGGCGAAACTTTCGAAGAAGGCGCAAAAAGAGAAGTTTTAGAGGAAACAGGCATAATACTTAACGAGTTGGACGTAATTTGCGTTAATCAAGATATTATTGAAACTGCTCATTTTATCACCATCGGATTATTTTCAGATGCTTTTTCGGGTGAACCAAAAGTTATGGAACCTGACGAAATCACGGAATGGCGCTGGTTTGATTTAAACAATTTGCCATCTCCTATTTATTTTCCATCCGTCAAAGTCCTTGAAAATTATAAACAGAAGAAGTTTTATATTTCTAAGTAGGGCGAGTTTTCAACTTGCTCACTGTCGTTCGCACCCCGCTGCGCTCTCGCTTCACTGCGTTACGCTCGGGTCACTTAACAAGGGATATACGGTTCAGCCCTCGGCTCGGGCTTCACCAAAATTTTTCTTTCGCTACGCTACAGAAAAACTTCGTATAGCCGCCGGGCATTAGACGCAATACAAAAAATATTTTTCTTTTTATAAGGAATTTTGACAGGCTTTTCAAAAAGGGGAATAAATTTGTTTTTTATTTATTAGAAAGGGGTGTAAGGTGTTTTCTCCGCTACGCTACGAAAA